>NZ_JAFNOP010000006.1:0-195158 GCF_026536195.1 Gilliamella sp. B2969 | reverse complement strand
AATTTTTATATTTCCTTAAACACTTTTCGAGCATTATTTCGTTAAATAATTCATATGTAAAAGATTATTTTAAATTAATTCAATCGACATTAGCGCAATGTTCTTTATTGATATTTTTTATTTTATTAACGACTCATACCGCTCAAGCATTAAGTACAACGACAGCGAAAGCGATAGAAGGTAGTGCGCCGGAAGTGATAAATATCGATTTGGCAGCGAATAAGCAAGGATTTACGGTTAATGGTGTTTTTTACAGTGAAGCAAGCAACAATATCAAGGGTGATGTAATTAAGGAATTTAGTGGTGAGTTAAGCCCTGCTGATTTTATCGTTAAGAATTTTTACTATAATTCATTGGATAACACATTAAATTATGCGGATAAAGATGGTGATGGGATAGATACATCAAAGCCATTTTTACTCTCATTTACCAGTAAACAGTGGTATGACGGTAATGGAAAATTAATTACAGATATTAGTAAAACGATGGGATGCGGAAGTGGTTATCCGATGCCATTAACGCTTGAAATAACAACACAAGTAAAGACCTATTCTAAATATGGCATGCCGAGGGAAAGTGATTATGTGCCAATAGTAAAACGTTATCAAATTTCTTCTAAACCTCTACTTTGTTATGCTAAACCTAATGCAACAATTGTTAACAAATCTAATCAATGGATTAGTTATAATGCCGATGGCAGTGGTGAAGCTTGGAATGATGTTAATCGTACCAGTCGTCATCCGATTCACGGTGGTGGTTTTACGGCAGATTATGTTCCAGATATGGGATTTAAGGTCAATCCTACTGTATCGAAAGCGACGTTTCCAACAACTGGTTTTCCTGGCGCTAAGTTTCAGTTAGTTATGTCAGGTGCACAAACTGATTATAGTTATAGTATCATAGCTAACCCTGGTGGGCAGGTTTCGGTTGATCCGCAAGGATTTGTTAAAATCAAAGATAAACCGACTGGTAATGTAACAGTAAGTATTGTCACCAAAAGAGATAACTCCAAAGTTTTTACTTATACCTTTAATCCAACAAGTATTTGGATAATTCCACAAGGTAGTAATTATATGGATTTTGAGAGTGCAAAAAATCGATGTGGTGGCATCCAAAATATACCGGCTATTTCAGTGTTTACTAATTCACCACAAAATAATATAGCGCCTAATGTTGATTGGGATACCAGTATGAACACCTTTACACGGGCGATAGGACAAGGCGTGTTCCCAGAATGGGGATTTACAAATTTTGCTGCTTATCCGGATTCGCAATGGGGTAACTTTGTACAAGCTTTGGATGGAAAAGCATTCTATTGGACATCTAGTGTTCATCTTACTGGTAGTTATATGTTTGTTGCTGATGCAAGAGCAGGTAATGTAAATACTTATTCTGTTACTTATCAACATTTAGTTGCCTGTAAAGGCTAAATAATTTTTACAATGGTATATTTGATCTCATTATGATGGTTAGTGCCATCTACTAATGGGCTATGCAACTTACAAGGGTAAGAAAAAACGCATTGTGATGATTATATTATTAGAGAGAAAACAAAATTTTGTCTTGTCGCTTAGCGACAAGCAAAATTTTTTAAAATGAATGCATAAAAAATAAACAGATAACGGTGCTTTATTGATAACTTAGCAACAGTTAAAAGATACTTCAGTTGAGCGTAAATAATAATTATAGATAACTGTGCTAAACAGATAAATTTTTTAACTTAATTCACTTAAATTTATATTGGAATTAATCGCTAACTTTTTACCATTTTCATACAAAACTGCGCTATTTCATTATAACTATCTAACTACTAGGTAAATTTACACTATAGGTTATATAGTCATTTTATTCATTAAGTTATGTATGATAAAAGTAGCGTATTGATAAATAATAAAATATTTATGCTGATTTTTTAATCTGTAAGTGGGATTTTTAGTTCAACGTTTACCAAAATAAATCAAGGCAATGTCTAACAGCAAAGCGCTTAAAAAACACCATAATCTTTAAGCAATCACCACGATAAATGAATGATAATTTGCTAGATAACGGTTATTTTTCAACCATTAAAAATGGATCAGTGTAGTCATCTGATTTACTTTTAGTCGATTATTATTTTAACTTTTAAAGTGCTGTACCTTTACGGGGTGTAAAAAATTGTGTCATATCTAAGCCTTCTATTTCAAGTAGTTTAATTTTTTTATCTATGCCACCAGCATAACCGGTTAAATTACCATTGGCACCAACAACTCGATGACAGGGGATAATAATGGATATAGGGTTATGGCCAACCGCACCGCCAACAGCTTGGCTTGACATGCTAGCCTTATTTGTTTGTAGTGCAATTTGTTTGGCTATATTGCCATAGGTGATTACTTGCCCGTAAGGGATCTGACACAAAATTTGCCAGACTAAGTGTTGAAAAGGGGTACCTTGTGGCGCGAGTTCAAGTTGCTTAATGTTAGGTTTTTTCCCTGCAAAATAATCATCAAGCCATTTTTTTGTCTGATTAAAGATGGGTAGGTTTGCATGATATTGTTTTTCTGCTTTGAGAATGGTACCAAAATATTTTTGTCCTTCAATCCAAACGCCAACTAATTTATTTTGTTGACTTGCTAGACTGATTGAGCCCATAGGTGATTGGTATTGAGATAGATAAAACATGCTGACCTTTTTAATGTTATCACTTGAAATAATTGATTAATTGTGCAGGTTTATTGTAACAAATTCTATCATTTTTTTAATTGCAAAAAGTATGTTGAGTTAAAGATGCCCCAATGTTGAGGGGGCATCTTTTAACTGTTAGATATTATTGTTTGCCTTTTTCGACATAACTCATATCACCTAAACTTTCAACAATAAATTTGCCATCATCGGTATAACGAATTTTAGTTACACTTGCATTACCTAAACCTGCGGTTATCGGTTTATCTAACAGCTCTTCAACCATTGCCATAATTGCCAAACCATGCGATACGACTAAAACGTTACCGCCACCTTGTGCTTTGGCTGATTCTGCAATCATTTTTAATGATTCTTGCATGCGAGTTTTTACTTTATTATAGTCTTCTGCTTCACCTGATTTTTCAACTGCAGCAATCGCATCGATCATTTTTTTAAGTGTTACTTTACCTTTTGCTAAATCGTCCATAAGATCTTTATCAGATGCGTAACCTAAATGTTTTGCTGCCGGATTCCACATATTAGGATCAAGATCACCTTCATATTCACCAAAGCAATTTTCCCGTAATCCTTCCATTTCGTTTATTTGCACTGGCACACCTTTTGTTTCGAGAATAATACGTGCAGTTTGCCTTGCTCGTCCTAAATCACTAGAATAGACCGAAATAAAATCAACATCTTTTAACCCTCGACCAAGTTGCTGAGCAACGTCAATACCGGGTTTGGTTAATGGGGTATCAGACCAACCCTGTACGCGATGTACGTTATTGAACATGGTTTTACCATGTCGGGTAACATAAAGATAGACATCTTGAGCAAAAGCATTTGTTATCGTAAAAAGAAATACCAATAACAAACTTGAAGATTTTATTAACGTTTTCATAAAAAGTACCTCA
The DNA here is from genome assembly GCF_026536195.1 of Gilliamella sp. B2969. Taxonomy (NCBI): domain Bacteria; kingdom Pseudomonadati; phylum Pseudomonadota; class Gammaproteobacteria; order Orbales; family Orbaceae; genus Gilliamella; species Gilliamella sp. B2969. The sequence continues at coordinate 191,583 of NZ_JAFNOP010000006.1, read as the reverse complement.
TAGTGTTATGATTTATAATAAGTTAAAACGGTATTCTGCAATAAATTCAGCACCTAAGAACGGTGCAGTTTGAGATTTACCATTTCGTAAAATGGGTGTGCGATTTTTATGTTTATAAGACCATCCAGGTCCAACCATTCCCCAAAGGGTTAGCCCTTTTAAACTATTATTGGTCGGGATCCAGCTGGTGAACAGGTTAAATTCGCTTGAGCGTACGGTTGTGTGCCTAAATTTAAACTCCCCATAATTGGCAGTTAAACCAAGCGTTAAATCGGGATATAGCTTATAATCAATGATAGTTGATAATGCTCGTTCGCCATGTCGTAAATAATCTTCGCCTGCTTGCGTCATAGACATAAATGTACCGCGTGAATGGCTAGACATATGGCGATGATAATAGCCTAACTGCCCTTGACCTTTTTTAGCATCAGTATAGGCAATGCCAATTTTAGCTCCCCACTTATCATCTTGCCATTTGACATCAGCGGCATAGTGATTGGCATGTTTATCAAAATAACGTTTGCTCAGTGCCATTTTTTTATAATTATTTAGCGATTTGGTAAAATATAGTTGGGTGCCAATTGTTAACTTATCGATTGGTTTAATGCTACCTAAAAAGATTTGACGGCGTAAATAGTCTTTACTTTCACCAATGGCATATTCAGCGCTGTAAAATTTATTTTTTAGTGAAATATCGCCTGTGGCAATATAATCAATAGTATGTTTGCCATCACGACTTTTAAACTGTTTTTTATCGGGAGAGTCACGAGAAATTGAATGCGTTATATAAGCCCCTTTTAATGTCACTTCACCGTAATTTAATGTTGCGCTATAGCCTTGATAAGTTGTTGGCGATAGGCGAGTAGTATTAGAAATAACCCCAAAGTTTTTCATTGTATGCCAGCCAATATTACCATTAAGATTAACATCAGCTACTTTCGCTTTTAATTTTACATAACGTTGGCCTATTTTAGTGTAGCCACCGGCATTGCTACTTTTGGCTTTATTGCCTTTATTGTAAAGTACGCCTCGACTTGCAAAGTGATCACTGGCAGCTAAACGAAATGCTCGATAAAAATCAGCATTTAAACTAATAAAATCAGCCAAATAACCGGATTGATAACTTACTGCAACGCCATGCCCCCATGCATTGTGAACTGTTTTTGGATTTTCGGCTTCTTCTTTTAAATACTTCCAATAGTTTTTGGTTGATAGCACGATTTTGGTATCTTTAAAAAAAGCATTATCAGCTATTGATTTAGGCTCATATTTTGATGTCGATTCATTAGCTACTACAAGACTACTCGTCAAGCTAAAAAGTATAACAGTGAGGGATTTTAATTTCATTCCTAAATTCCTAAAGTGTTTATATTCAAAGTTCAAAATAATTAATATTTATAAATTTTTATTTTTTACTAAACATTTAGGTTTTGCCTGCCTTGGCAGTAACAATCCAGTCTGCTCAATTTTTTGTCTGTCTAATTTTTTAAGATAGATTTTCCGTTTTCAACATAATGCATGTTGCCTATTTCAACCACGTTATATTGGCCGTTTTTGTAAACAATTTTAACGACTGTTGCATTCGATAATGGTTTATTTTTATTGCTGTTGTCAGTAAGATCAGAAATCATTACTTGCATTGACATTCCAGATGAAATCGCTAACACATTTTTTTGGTGATGTTTGATTGCATTATTAACGATAGTCTTTAGCGCTGCTTGTGTACGCTGTTTAACTTGTTGATAATCTTCGGCTTGATGTTTAGGATCAGCTTTGGCAATAGCATTCGTCAATGCAGCGACAGAAATCTTACCTTCTTTATAGCTTTTATAAAAACTGTCGACAGATTTATAACCCAAAGATTCCATACTGGCGTTAACCATTTTGGCATTCGGCCCACCTTCAAAACCACCATAAAATACTTCACGTAAACCTTTCAGTTCTTGGATTTTATAATCTTTTACCCCTTTTTGTGCTAGCAATACTTGCATTGTTTCGCGCTGGCGACCTGCATCACTGGTATAGTAAGCATCAAATTTAATATCTTTAAGGCCTTCACCTAAATAGCGAGCAACTTCAATACCTTGTTCAGTTAAAGGCGAGTCAGCCCATCCTTGAACCAAATCATAACTATTGAAAAGTGTTTTTCCATGACGAGCAAAATAGATGGTGATAGCGTCTTGTGATGTATTTGATGATAATTGAGCACAACTCGTGATTAATAGGCTCGATACGATCAAATTTACGGTAACGAGTGCTTTTATGATTATTTTTTTCATATTCTAGTTCTAACTTTTTAGTAAAGTAGCTAACCGTTCTGCCTTGACACAATAATTAACTACTTTTTTACTCGCAATTAGTCAATGATAGACTAGTCACTTTATCGTTTATTTTAATGTTTCACCATTTGAGGCGATGACAGATTGATACCAATAAAAACTTTTCTTTTTGTAACGCGTTAAGCTACCGGAACCATCTTGATTAAGATCGACATAAATAAAACCATAACGTTTGGTTACTTCTGCTTTTGAGGCACTGATAAGATCAATGGGTCCCCAACTCGTGTATCCCATGACTTGCACACCATCATTGATTGCTTCTCGAATTTGCACAAGGTGATCATTCATATAATTAATTCGATAGTCGTCGTTGACAGTGCCGTTATCCTCAAGTTTATCTTTAGCACCTAAACCATTTTCGACAATAAATAGCGGTTTTTGATAACGTTCATAAAGCATATTAAGTAAATAACGAATACCAATAGGATCGATTTGCCATCCCCATTCAGAAGCTTTTAGATAAGGATTTGGCACCATATCTAAAATGTTACCTTTCGTTTTTTGTGATTCATCCGCTGTTGCGCAGCAACTCATATAATAACTAAATGAAACAAAATCGATCGTTTCTTTAAGATCTTCATGATCTTGCTCTGTTATTGTTAGTTTAATATTGTTCTCTTTAAAAAATCGGTGCATATAGGTTGGATAGTATCCACGCACTTGTACATCACCAAAAAATAACCAACCATGATTTTCTTGATGAGTAGCCCAAACATCTTCTGGTTTTGGTGTGAGTGGGTAGGCAACAGCACCCAATAGCATATTACCGATTTTTGCATCAGGAATGATGTTGTGGCATAGTTTTACGGCTCGGCTACTTGCGACAAGTTGATGGTGAATCGCTTGGTAAATTTGTGCTTTGCTGCTATTGCGAGCAAGCCCAACACCGGTAAACGGTTCGTGTAATGACATATTGATTTCATTAAAGGTTAACCAAAGTTTTACTTTATTTTTATAGCGTTCAAAAACTGTTTTAGCATAAAGGGTAAAAAAGTCGATCACTTTACGGTTTGCCCAGCCACCATATTGTGTAACTAAGTGGTAAGGCATTTCGTAATGAGATAAAGTGACTAATGGTTTAATATTGTGTTTTATCATTTCATCAAATAGCTTATCGTAAAAAGCTAGCCCTGCCTCATTAGGCTGAGTTTCATCGCCATTTGGAAAGATCCTAGTCCATGCAATAGATGTGCGTAAACAGGTAAAGCCCATTTGTGCAAATAGTGCAACATCTTCCGGATAGCGGTGATAAAAATCGATTGCTCGATCTTTAATACTAGTAATGTTATGTTCATTACGATCAACAATATCACCAAATAGTCCATTAGGTGTACAGTCCGAAGTCGATAGCCCTTTGCCATCTTCACGAAATGCCCCTTCTACTTGATTGGCGGCAATCGCACCGCCCCATAAAAAATCTTCAGGAAATTTTGTTGACATGTTTTACTCCTTATTTGTCGATAATGCCAATAATGCATCACCAATTTGAATATTATCTTGTTTAAAAATACATTGAATATCTTGATAATTATCTGTATTTGTAACGATAATTGGTGTAGTGACTTCAAATCCAGCTTGTTTAATAGCATCTATATCAAAGCTAACAAGTAGATCACCTTTCTTGACTTTACTGCCAGCTTGTACGTGAGCTTCAAAGTATTGACCCTCTAATTTAACAGTATCAATACCAATATGAATTAAAATTTCAGCACCAGAATCAGTTTGTAATCCAATTGCGTGTTTAGTTCTAAATAGTGAGACCACTTCACCATCATCGGGTGCAACAGCTTGACCAATTGTTGGAATTATCGCTACGCCTTTGCCCATTAGTTCATTGGCAAAAGTAGGGTCATTAACTTTATTTAAAGTAATTAACTCACCTGTCATTGGGCTAAACAAGGTAACGTTGCTGGCATTAACTTTATCATGTTGTTTTTCAGTTTGTTGCTCGTTTTGTCCGATTACATCGCGTTTATCTTTCGCAATTCCAAAAAGATAAGTAGCAATCAAGGCAAGCATAAATGAGATTAAACAACCCACAACGACCGCATAAAATCTTTCATCGATACCTTCAGCAGGAATTAATTGTAAAAATGAAAAGATACTAATAAAACTAAATGAGTAAATTACCGTATGGAAGTAACCCACAATACCGCCACCAACTGTAGCGGCTAGACAGCCAATCACAAAAGGTCTTTTTAACGGTAAATTAACACCATAAATAGCGGGTTCTGTTACCCCAAAAATGCCCGATAAAACGGATGAACTGGCCAATGCTTTAAATTGTGGATCTTTTGCTCTTAGCATCACCGCTAAAACAGCCCCCACTTGTGCAAAAACCGCCGGGAATAAAATTGGTAGCATAAAATCTTCGCCACTGATAGATAAGTTATTCATGGCAAACGGGACTAATCCCCAATGAATACCAAAAATAACCATCACTTGCCAAACTGCAGCTAAAATCATTGAGGCAATAATTGAGTTGAGTTGATATACATAAATAATACCAGCAGCTACAATATCGCTTAAAAATGAGACCACAGGACCAATAACTGCAAAAGTTAATGGCACAGTAATTAGTAACCCAAGCAGGGGCGAAATAAACTTTTTAAACGAGTCATGTAATATTTTATTAAAGCCTCTTTCTAATAAGCAATAAAACCAACTTGCTAAGATGATTGGAAAGACAGAAGATGCATAGGGAATAAGGTTTATCGGAATAGAGAAGAATTCCGTTTTAAGGGCTAAAGCACTCCCCATCATATTGACTATATTGGGGTGGACTAAAGCGCCGCCAATTGCCATACCAACGTAAGGATTACCACCAAATTTTTTCACGGCAGAAAAACCTAAAATTAGTGGTAAGTAGTAAAAAGGCGCATCGGCAATCGCAAATAAAAAGTTATAGGTTGGTGTCGCAGGCTGAACAAGATTCAATACTTGCAATAATGATATGAGGCCTTTTAAAATACCGCCCGCAACGATGATAGCTAATGCAGGGATAAATATACCAGAAACTAAATCAATTAATTTAGATAAAATGCCCGATTTTTTACCTGATGAACTGTTTGGTTGAGAAATTTCATTTAATTTGGTTAATTCCATAATATCGTTAAACACATCAGCAACATTGTTACCAATAACGACCTGAAATTGCCCACCGCTTTGTACAACAGTAATTACACCTTTTTGTTTTTTTAAAATATCGGCATCAGCTTTATTGTCATCTTTCAATACAAAGCGTAATCGAGTTGCACAATGAACTAAACTGGTAATGTTCTCTTTTCCACCAACGTGTTGAATAATTGATTCGGCAAGCCCTCTGTTTTTCATACCTTATCCTTATTAAAAGCAAAAAAAAACCTAACCACCTTTGTTCAAGGTGATTAGGTTTTGCTTGCATAATTTATTGTTCTATTATGCAATAACAATCCAAAAATTATGAAGTTAGGCTAACATAAATTGTGAAAAGTAAATATCACTTTTTGAAAGTCATTACAAAAATGTGATCTATTTCACATTATTGCGTTTTAAGCTCATTACGTAAACGTTCAATGTGGATGGTTAAATATAAACTTTCGTCATCGGTAAGAGGGTGCTGATATTGTTGAATTAGATGTAAGTCTATTTGTTTGGTACAAAGGTAAGCGTGCTCATATTTTTGCCGAATTATCTGATACAGTGAAGCATCTTGTTGTACTTGTTTGCTTTGGTTTAAAATTCGGTGAGCAAAAAATTTCAAATGTGTTACAAACCGCTGATAAGATAAACAATCTTCATCATATTCGAAGTTGAAATGATATTTTACAATATTAAGGATTTCCCGCATAATCTTTGTCATTTTGACGATATTTGGCATGGTATCATTTAGCTGTGCATTAATAATATGAAAAGTGATAAAGCCGGCTTCGTCTTCGGGTAATTCGATATTCAAACGATCTTTTATTACCGATAAAGCGTATAACCCCATTTGGAACTCTTTGGGGTAGAGTTTTTTTATTTCCCACAAGAAACTATTTGGAATGTCAAATCCTTGCTTATGACGCTCTATGGCAAAATGAATATGATCAGTGAGTGAAATATAAATACTATCTTGTAGTTTTCCTTCTATAAATTGCTTGGCATGTTGAATAATAATTTCTGAAGTGGTGAGTACTTCAATTGGAATTTCAGAAAGTAACTCAGCAAATTTGGGTAAAGTTTCTTTATTGGTTAATGAAAACTGCTTTTCAATTAGGGTTGGATCAATTAAATCACCTTCACGTTTTTTAAAGCCAACGCCTCTACCCGTTACAATTAATTCATTGCCTTTAGCATCAAGCGTAATAACTACATTATTATTAAGTATTTTATGAACTTTCATAGCTTAGGATTTAATTTATCGGTTAAAATATTATGAATAGCTAATCGAAAATGGAAAGTTAAAATATCAAAAAGTGTGATATTTATCATAATTCCAACAAAATTTTATTGCTTTTTGAGGAAAAAATAATAAAAAACCCGATACATTGGTCAATATCGGGTTTGCACTTTAACATTAGATTAAAAAAATTATTGAGCTAGTAACTTATTCATTGTCTGAATAAATTTACTCGGATCACTAAGCGAACCTTTTTCGGCAAGCAGCGACTGATCTAATAATAATTCAATCCAATCCTTGAATGCAGCTTCATCTTGGGTATCGGCAATGCGTTTAACCAAGCTGTGATCAGGATTAATCTCGAAAGTATATTTTATATCTGGCGCTTTTTGTCCTGCTGCGGCAAAGAGTTTAGCCATTTGTGTTGTCATTTCATCAGCAGCCGTAGTCACAATTGCTGGCGTATCCGTTAAGCGATGGGTTAATTTGACTTCTTTAACTTTATCACCTAATACTTTTTTGACTCTCTCAATAAATGGTTCAAGTTCTTTTTCAACTTGTTTTTGTGCTTCACTATCTTGATCGGCTAATTTTTCGATTGATTCGTCTGATTTGCTGATTGATTGGAATTGTTTACCATCAAATTCAGTTAAATTGCTCATCATCCATTCATCAATACGATCAGAAAGTAATAAAACTTCAATACCTTTTTTACGGAATAACTCAAGATGAGGACTATTTTTTGCTGCGCCATAACTATCAGCAGTAATATAGTAAATTTTTTCCTGACCATCTTGCATGCGGCTAATGTAGTCTTCTAATGAGACAGTTTGTGCATCACTATCACTATGGGTTGTAGCAAAACGCAATAATTTAGCTATCGCTTCACGGTTAGCAAAGTCTTCACCTGTACCTTCTTTTAATACTAAACCAAACTCACTCCAGAATTGTTGATACTGTTGTTTGTCGTCTTTGTCTAATTTTTCAAGCATCTGTAATACACGTTTAGTACACGCATTACGTAAACTTTGGGTAATTTTATTGTCTTGCAGAATTTCACGCGATACATTTAGTGGTAGATCATTTGAATCAATTAATCCCTTCACAAAACGTAAATAGTTAGGCATAAATTGTTCCGCATCATCCATAATAAATACGCGTTGAACATAGAGTTTTAAGCCGTGTTTGTTATCACGATTCCACATATCCCAAGGTGCTTTAGATGGGATATAAAGTAAACTAGTATACTCTTGTTTACCTTCAACTCGATTATGACTCCAGCTTAAAGGATCAGCAAAATCGTGAGAAATATGTTTATAAAACTCTTTATATTCTTCATCAGTTATTTCAGATTTGCTTCTTGTCCAAAGCGCTTGAGCTTTATTAACTTTTTCCCATTTAACTTCTTTACTTTCTTCGTCTGTGGTTTGTACTTCAACCGGAAGAGAAATATGATCAGAATATTTGCTGATAATTGATCGTAAACGCCAGTCATCTAAAAACTCTTTTTCATCGTCTTTTAAATGTAATGTGATTTCAGTTCCTCGGGTTTCTTTATGATCATCAGAAATAGTGTATTCACCTTCTCCGGCTGATTCCCACATGACGGCTTCATCTGCATTTGCAGTAGCGGCGCGCGTTCTAACGGTCACTTTATCAGCAACGATAAATGCGGAGTAAAAACCGACACCAAATTGGCCAATTAACTGACTATCTTTAGCTTGATCGCTACCAATTGATTCTAAAAATGCTTTGGTGCCTGACTTAGCAATAGTGCCAAGATTTTCAATGACTTCGTCACGAGTCATACCAATACCGTTATCCGAGATTGTTAGCGTACCGGCATCTTTATCGGTTGAAATACGTACGCCTAGTTCACCATCACCGGCGTATAGATTTGGGTTTTCTAATGCTTTAAAACGGAGTTTATCGGCAGCATCAGATGCATTAGAGATCAGTTCACGTAAAAATATCTCTTTATTAGAATATAAAGAGTGGATCATTAAATGAAGAATCTGTTTAACTTCGGATTGAAATCCTCGTGTTTCGGTTCCTTGCTTACTCATTGACTAGTACCTCTTACTCTATTAAGTAAATTCAATTAACGATTGCGACCATAATGATTGTTAACTTATTGATATACTTTAACGATTATTTTAAAAAAAATATCAATACAATAAGGCATTAACGTTAATCGAATAACATTGTTTTAACCATATGATTTATTGTTGTATTGGTATATGGGAATAAAAAAATCGTTTTCAATAGACGTTTGCAAATTTAGTGGGTAGTTTGCTGGTTTTTTGTAAAGTTGCCAAAAAAGCCCTGACATTAATTCAGGGCTGATTAACAACTTTCTAATGATTATTCTGGTGTAAATCCAAAAATAAGAATCGCGATAATTGCTACTGGAATAACAAATCGTGTCAATAAAGTCCAAACAATAGTCCAGAATGAATTTAAGTTGAGCTCTTGACGGATGCGTTTTTGATTCATCATCCATGCACCAAAAATAACCGTACCTAGTCCTGTGACCGGCAACATAATTTTACTGGTTATGTAGTCAAGAATATCAAAAATATTTTTGCCAAATAGCGTTACATCGGCCCATTTGTTGAACGATAAAATACAGGCAATACCTAATGCCCAAATAATAATACTACTTACAGCGGTTGCTGTTTTACGGCCCATATGTGTTTTTTCTTCTAGCAATTCAACTGTTGGCTCGAGTAAAGAGATAGAAGAGGTTAATGCAGCAAAAGTTAAAAAGATAAAGAATAAAATACCTAAAATTAAACCACCACCCATATTACCAAATGCAATTGGTAACGTAACAAATATTAAGCCTGGACCAGAACCTGGTGTTAGATTGTTGGCAAAAACTAATGGGAAAATCGCTAAGCCAGATAAAACAGCCACAATAACATCTAATATCACGACTGTACGGGCGGTTGATAACAAGTTAACATCCTGTCCTAAGTAAGAGCCGTATGCCATCATAATACCCATACCTAATGATAGACTGAAAAATGCATGTCCCAACGCAGCTAAAATAGCCGTTCCGTTTAATGCTGACCAGTTAGGTGAGAATAAGAATTCACAAGCTACACCAAAAGACGGTCCACTTGCATAAGCCGCGTAACCTACTAATACTAATAGTAAAATGCCTAAACCTGGCATCATCACTTTACAGCCACGCTCTAAACCTGCTCCGACACCTAAGGCAACAATAAATGCAGTTGCAAACATAAACACGGTATGCCAAGTGAGTAAACTAGTTACATTACCAAGGAAGTCAGTAAAAATTTGTCCGGTAATTTCGCCTGTTGCGTTTTCAAAGGTCCCTTCTGCTGCCAGCACAATATAATCTGTAGCCCATCCACCGATTACACTATAAAAAGATAAAATTAAAAATGAGCCAAGTACACCAATAATACCAACCCAACGCCATGATTTAGAACGTCCCTCAGAAGCGGCGACATCTTCCATTGTATGAATCGGATTTTTTTGCCCGCGGCGACCAATTAACCATTCTAAAACTAAAATTGGTAGTCCAATCATGAACATGAACAGTAAATAGGTGAGTACAAATGCTGAACCACCCATTTCACCTGCCATATATGGAAATTTCCAAATATTACCTAAACCCACTGCAGAACCCGCCGCTGCAAGCATAAATCCCATGCGAGAGCTCCATTGTGAGTGACTTTTCTTCATAGTACCTGTACTCATGAATATCTTTTCCTTTACTCTTAATTAAACGTTTAATTTTAGTGTAAACAAATGCTCAAAAAGCTTTTTTATTAAAAAAATTAAGTGTTAGATCATGCCATGAAACCAAGCTATAAACAAGAAAACATTACTTTATTTACTATATCTGTCTAAAATTTTAGCTTGACGTTATTAGTAAATTAGCATCTATTACTGAATAATTTTTATATTAATTATTCTATTAGATTGACTTTGTTCATTAAATTAATGTCAATAAAAATTAGCCTACAAGTAAAGTATAAAAAACTTATTTTGATAATAAAAATAAACGATTGAATGAATGTAACCAGCCAGCTGTAATTTCTATTAGATTTTTATTATGATCATCATAATTAATGAACTAAGAATAGTTTGGGCAATTTGTTGATAATTACTGATAGTTAGAATATAGTTAATTTCAGTTTTGATAATCTTATAATACATAATCATGTCACAAAATATCGATATTAATGAAATCAATAAATTTTCACAGATGGCTGCCCAATGGTGGGATCCCAATGGTAAATGTAAGCCACTACATATTATTAATCCATTACGAGTAGACTATGTTAAGCAAAAGTGTGGCTCATTAGAGCAAAAAAATGTATTAGATGTAGGATGTGGTGGGGGAATTTTATCTGAAAGTTTAGCCAAACTCGGTGCTAATGTTACGGCAATCGATCTAGCTGATGAATCATTACAAGTGGCAAAATGCCATGCACAACAAAGTGGTCTTTCTATCACATATTTAAAACAGACCGTTGAAGAGCATGCTGACCAAAAAAGTGATTATTATGATATGATTACGTGTATGGAATTATTAGAACATGTTCCTGATCCCTTTTCTATTATCAACGCTTGTGCAAAATTACTTAAACCTGGCGGAAAACTATTTTTATCAACCATTAATCGCAATTATAAAGCTAAATTAATGTTGATTTATGGTGCTGAATATATTGCAAGACTAGTACCAAAAGGCACACATGACGCCAATAAATTTATTCGTCCGTCAGAGTTAATGCTATGGGTTGAACAATCAGGTTTAGAGGTTAAAGATATTATTGGAATGGAATATCATCTACTTAAAAATCAATTTACATTAGGATCGAATGTCGATGTGAATTATATTATGATGGCGCAAAAAGAGATTAATAATGATTATGAGTAAGTTAAATTTTTTGATATGTAAGTGAACAAACACTTAATAAAATATTAAATTTAACTAGTTTTTCATAAAAAAGAAAGGTAGAATACGTCGGCAATATTTTATCAACAATTCAACTCAATGGTGAATATTGTCATGTCTCGTATCGTAAAAGAAGCCCTCACATTTGATGATGTGTTATTAGTTCCCGCTCACTCATCTGTATTACCTAACACTGCTGATATTAGTACTCAATTAACGAAAACAATAAAACTTAATATTCCAATGCTTTCAGCTGCAATGGATACGGTTACCGAATCCGATCTGGCTATAGCCCTTGCTCAAGAAGGTGGAATTGGTTTTATTCATAAAAATATGCCAATAGACGTTCAAGCAAATCATGTTAAGCGTGTTAAAAAGCATGAAAGTGGTATTGTACAAGATCCAGTTTCAGTGTTACCAACAGCAACAATACAGCATGTTATTGATCTTGCTAAAGAGTATGGCTTTGCCGGTTTTCCTGTTGTCACCAAATCGCAAGAATTAGTGGGGATTATTACTGCACGGGATGTAAGATTTGCCACCGATTTGTCGTTACCGGTTACTGCAGTGATGACCCCTAAAGAACGTTTAGTAACGGTCAATGAAGGTGAAAAACGTGAAAGTGTTCTGCAAAAAATGCATGAACACCGCGTTGAAAAAGTATTAGTCGTTGATGATAAATTCCACTTAAAAGGCATGATCACCGTTAAAGATTACAATAAAGCGGAGCAAAAACCGAATGCTTGTAAAGATGAAAAAGGACGCTTGCGTGTCGGTGCTGCGGTAGGTGCTGGTGCTGGAAATGAGGAACGCATTGCTGCTTTAGTTGAAGCGGGTGTCGATGTGCTGTTAATTGACTCTTCACATGGTCACTCCGAAGGCGTTCTTGAACGTATTCGTCAAGCTCGCAAAGCGTATCCTGATTTACAAATAATTGGTGGTAATGTTGCAACGGCCGAAGGTGCAAAAGCCTTGATCGATGCGGGTGTGAGTGCAGTTAAAGTTGGGATTGGTCCAGGTTCAATTTGTACAACGCGTATTGTCACTGGTGTGGGCGTACCACAAATTACAGCGATTATGGACGCTGTAGAGATGGCACAAAAATACAATATCCCAGTTATTGCCGATGGTGGCATACGTTTTTCGGGTGATATTGCTAAAGCGATTGCAGCAGGTGCTTCGTGTGTTATGGTTGGATCGATGTTTGCTGGAACCGAAGAAGCACCCGGTGAAATTGAATTATTCCAAGGCCGAGCTTATAAATCTTATCGTGGAATGGGGTCATTAGGTGCAATGGCGAAAGGTTCTTCAGATCGATATTTCCAAACTGATAATGCCGCTGATAAATTAGTACCTGAAGGGATTGAAGGTCGTATCGCTTATAAAGGCTTATTGAAAGAAATCGTCCATCAACAAATGGGCGGATTACGCTCTTGTATGGGATTAACTGGTTGTGCCACAATTGATGAATTACGCACAAAAGCTAAATTCTATCGTATTACTGGTGCAGGCATGAAAGAAAGTCATGTACATGATGTACTTATTACTAAAGAACCACCTAACTATCGTGCAGGTGTTTAAAATCCAATAAAACAGGGATCATTGATTAAATGATCCCAATCTAACATAATTAATTCTCTATAAAACAATTTGTTATTTTTAAATAAATTGTTTCAGTTATTGCATAGTTGTATTTTCTGCGTTTGACTACTCTAGATAAAATTTAAATATCAATCTCTCTGCTAGATTCTTTTAAAACTAACAACGTTTGTCAAAATTGCTATCAGTCATTCAATAAATCTCACTGTTTGAAATTAATAGGAACAAAAAATCGTAAATTTAAAATAATTAACAATCAATGACAATTTTTAACATAAATAACCGTTACAGGTGATATTAATTACTTTATGATACCCAAATCATTTTTGCTTTTATAGTATTGAAATATATGAAAAAAATAATTTTTAATTAAACGAAAATAACCATATAGATTTCTGCCAAAAAACAGGTATAGCGTTACAAGGAGCGGTAAAAATATGATTGAAAAGGGATATCGTTTTATATTATTTTGTCTTCGATCGAGTGTGATCCCCATATCTAAGGGTTTAACAAAAAAACAATTATTGACTTACTTTAAAGCGTCGTTATTAGAACATTTTTTTATTTATTTTAAGCTTGTTAACAAACCTATAGGTTTAATGCTTAATACGCTTTATCTTCATCTCTTTTTTAAAAAGACAACCCTAATAATTGTTGGCTTACTGTTACTCCCTTTTACTTGTGCCAACGCATTGATCGCCGCGACAGCGAAAGCAATAGAAGGGAATGCGCCGCAAGTAGCCAATATAGATTTGGCCGCTAGTAAACATGGATTTACCGTAGGTGGTGTATTTTATAGTGAAGCAAGCAGTAATATGAAAGGGAATGAAGTTAATCTTTTTGACGGTAATTTAAAACCATCAAGTTTTGCAGTTAAAAACTTTTACTATGATTCGTTAGATAATAAATTAAACTATGCCGATAAAGATGGCGATCAGATAGATACTTATAAACCTTTTCTACTCAGTTTCACGAGTTCTAATTGGTATGATGCAAATGGTAAAGCGTTAACCAATATTAGTCAAAGATTGGCTTGTGATAATGCGTATACACTGCCATTAACGTTAGAGATTACCGCACAATTAAAAACTTATTCTAAATATGGCATTCCTAAAGAAAGTGATTATGTGCCAGTGACTAAACGTTATCAAATTTCTCATAAACCGACAGTTTGTTACGCACAACCTAATCTAGCAAACGATTCAAGTAATAATACCCAATATCAAGATTTAGATGGTCCCGATTGGGGCAAAGGAAAAGGATTTATTCCACAAGATATTAATACAGCTGCTAAAAATTTTCCAAGTACCGGTTCAGATAATTTAAGATTTTATTTGTTATTAAGCGGAATAACACCGCAAGAAGTCGTCAATATCAATGGTAGCACAATTAAATCAAGTTCAGGTAATGTTACGTTATTGCTATCAGCGGAAAATACGCCGGGTTGGGGTAATAGTAGTAGTGTAAGTGCGGTAAAAATAGTACTAAAAGGACCAACAACTTCAACTGCCCCTAAAAGTTTTTCTCCTGTTACTTTTCAGTTATATTCTGACAAAGCTAAGCAGAATAAACTCTACAGTTTTACTATACAACGTTGGTATATCACCCCATCAGCCGATCTTGTTTCAAATCAAAATGGCGCAATATCTTATTGTCGAGGCATTGGTTATCGACTGCCGAGTGTGGCTGATTATACTAATGCTAATACTTCGATGTGGTCTGGCGGAATACCGGGTCGTAATATAAATGGTTACCGTCGTCAATTAAGTTATAGAGGAACGAACGGCAAATGGATAGGCGGATTATTTAACGAATGGGGCACCATGTTTAATCAACCTATTCATTATCCTGGCACAAACTGGGCAACAAGGCATCCTATTGATTGGTATTGGACTATCGATACTTATCAAGGTAACCCATTAAGAATTGATGCTGGTGATGGGGACATGTGGTATGACGATCCAAGCTATAGCTCACATCAAATTGCTTGTGTTAGTCCATAACTGTGATGATATTATAGCCTCAATTTTGTTATTAGTTGTTTTATATACTGAATTGAGGTGGGGTATTACAAAAATAAAAAACACATATTGGCTTAATAAACGATTTACCACTGTTCAGATCATGTTGTTGTGTGTTTTATACTCTAAAAAACTTGATAATTGAGCCCTGATGAGGGCAAGATTGCCAACAAACTTAGAATCTATCATTTATAAATGAGTGAAGTAAAAAATTTGCCCAGACACAAATAGTGATCTGGGCAGAATTTTTATTGCTGTACAAATTGTTATGAACACGACAAACAACTCAATAACCTTTGCTGATTTTAAGTTAAATCAGCAAAGTACATGACAGTTATTTGATAGCTTTGGCAACAATTTCTTGCGCTTCTTTTTGTAATGTTGCTAAATGATCGTTACTGATAAAACTTTCAGCATAAATTTTGTAAGCGTCTTCTGTGCCTGAAGGTCGAGCTGCAAACCAACCGTTTTCAGTTATCACTTTCAATCCACCAATTGGTGCATTATTTGCCGGCGCCGTAGTTAAACATTGGGTAATTTTTTCACCAGCAAGCTGGTCTGTTGTTAACTGGCTGGCATCAAGTTTAGCTAATTTTTGTTTCTCAGTAAAAGAGGCCGGTGCTTGTAGCCGTCCATAATATGAAACACCAAATTTTGCTTCAAGTTCTTGGTATTGTTCTTGTGGATTTTTTCCTGTTTTTGCCGTCATTTCAGCTGCTAGCAAACATAAAATAATACCATCTTTATCGGTTGCCCAAACTTTTCCATTCGTTCTTAAAAAAGAGGCGCCAGCACTCTCTTCGCCGGCAAAACCTAATGTTCCGTTGTAAAGACCATCAGCATACCATTTAAAGCCAACTGGATATTCTAAATATTTTTTATTAAGGCTATTAGCAACGCGGTCGATCATTGAACTCGTTACTAATGTTTTACCAATAGCTATGTCTTTATGCCATTGTGGACGATTTTGGAATAAATAATTCACACAAACAGAAAGGTAAGCATTTGGATTCATCAATCCTTTTGGTGTTACAATACCATGACGGTCAAAATCGGTATCGTTACCAAACGCTAAGTCAAACTTATCTTTTAATTGCAATAATCCCGCCATTGCCCAGCGGCTAGAACAATCCATTCTAATCACTTCATCATGATCAAGGTGCATAAAACTAAAAGTTGGATCGATTTTATTGTTGACAATATTAAGTTTAATACCATATTTGTCAGCAATTCTTGGCCAATAGGTGATACCGGCTCCCCCTAATGGATCAACGCCAATATTAAGATCAGAAGATTTAATTAATGCTAAATCTAAAATGTTTTCAAGATCATTTACATAATCAGTTTCGTACTCTTTAGTATGTATGTAAGAGGAGTTAATCGCTTTGTCTAAAGAAACACGCTTCACGCCATTAAGTTTATTTTTTAGTAATTCGTTAGCGCGATTTTCGATTTGCTTTGTGATATGCGTATCGGCCGGACCACCATTAGTCGGATTATATTTAATACCGCCATCTTCAGGCGGATTATGCGAAGGCGTAATTACAATACCATCAGCCAATTGTGATTGTTTGCCAAGGTTATACGTTAAAATAGCATGTGAAATAACTGGCGTTGGGGTAAATCCCCAATCTCGAGCGATAACAACGGTTTGTTCATTAGCGACAAACACTTCTAATACTGATTTTAATGCCAACTCTGACAAAGCATGGGTGTCTTGACCAATAAAACATGGACCCGTAATATTATTTGCCTGACGGTATTCTGCTATAGCTTGAGCAACGGCTAAAATATGATCCTCATTAAAGGTACCTTTGTTGGAACTACCGCGATGACCTGAGGTACCAAAAATCACTAATTGACTTGCGTTTTCTATATCAGGGCTAATGTTATAGTAATTATTTCTTAATGCTTCAACGTCAATGAGATCAGACGGTTCAGCTAATAATCCTGCCCGGCTAGGGTTTGCCATTTTATACTCCTCTTTCATAAATTATCTATTTATATCTATGCTACAAGCTATAGTTGTTTATTCTTTAATAAAAGCATGTGATTTTATTTATTCTGCGATGAAAAAATTTCAATCACTCGATTAATCATATTTTCTGATATACCCATATCACTCATAATTGATTCAATAATATAGATTTTTCGGGCTGTATTGGTATTGCTGATCACCCAATACGGCGTGCCAATTACTTCACGCGGCTTTGTATTTTTACCGGATGTTTCTAATGACTCTTTATCTTTCGCCAAATATTGCCGTTTACTGCCATGCAGTGATGTAGCCGCAATTGAAAATAAAGCTGGGTTATAATTGTAAAGCGCACCAAGTAACAATATAAACCGATTTATAATTGATTTTTCATTAACAAAAGTATCACTCGTTAGTAAGTCATTAAATAAGGTATATTGATTGTCTGCTTGACTGGTAGTACTAATTGTTGTTTTTACAGGTTGATTGATCTTTAACAAACGACGCAAAATACTTGATGCATCTTCACCAATATGTTTAGTTTGTGCTGCAATAAATTGATATAATTCTTCGTCTATTTCGATAGTTTTCATTATGTTAATTATGCCTATTAAGTTATTTTACGGGACACCCTTGCGCTGCAATTGCAATATTGTCGAGTTGATGCAAATTACTGCCTGCATTCTCTGATAAACAATCTTTATTTTTACTCTCAACAATTGCTTCATTATCTAATTTTTGTTGTTGATTGGTATCATGGCAGGCACATATCATAACTGATAATATTAATTGAAAAAATAACCGTTTCATATACTTATTGTATGGTAGATAAACTATTAACCTGAGTATAACTCAACTTGCTAAGAAATAATATTATCTAGTGATAAAATAGTGAAAATGATATTGTCGTTTTTATAAAAGAATATTATGCTAAAAAATAGTATGAGCATGCTCATACTCAAATTATATGAGGAATAAATTATGAAAAAAATCGTCACTTTAGCTATTTTAGCAGCAATTTTAACGGGTTGTGGTAATAGTGATATATATTCTGGCGATGTTTATACAACAGATCAAGCAAAACAGGTTCAACAAGTTAGTTATGGTACAGTTGTGTCTGTTCGCCCAGTGAAAATCCAAACTAATGCCTCTGATGGTAGCAGTGAAAATATTTTAGGTTCATTAGGTGGTGCAGTACTTGGTGGCGTTTTAGGTAATACAGTCGGTAATGGTACCGGGCAAGCTGTAGCGATTGCAACTGGAGCAATCGGTGGTGCAGTGTTAGGTAGTGCAATTGAAAATCAAGCTAGCCAAACCAGTGCTGTTGAGTTAGAAATTCAACGAGAAAACGGCGGCAATATCGTTATTGTACAAAAAGGATCTGCTAATGATTTTTTTGCAGGGCAAAAAGTACGTTTAGTCAGTAATGGTAAACAAATTAGCGCATCACCTCGTTATAATAGCGAAATTAAGAAGTAATTTTCCCTTTTTTCTAAATAAAATAGACTTTGCTTGTTAGCGTTCTAAGCGAAGTCTATTTTCGCAAAATTATTCATTTAACTATCTTCAGTAAGTCGTGCACCAATAAAATCTTCAAGGCTTTCTCTTCAATCCATATCAAATATTATCAATATGCAAATTCAGGCATAAAAAATTTGATTGGCTCGTTGTGAATATATAAAATTATTGAAATCATTATTACTACAAAAGGAACAATAAAGCGATGCGTATATTACATACTATGATTCGTGTTGGTGATTTACAACGATCAATTGATTTTTATACTCGTATAATGGGCATGCGATTATTAAGAACGAGTGAAAATACAGAATATAAATATTCACTTGCTTTTGTTGGTTATCATGATGAATCAGCCGGTTCAGTTATTGAACTGACCTATAATTGGGGAACACAAAGTTATGATCATGGTAATGCTTTTGGGCATATTGCTATTGGCGTTGATGATGTTGCGCAAATGTGTAGTAATGTCAAACAAGCAGGTGGCAAAGTAACGCGTGAAGCCGGTCCAGTAAAAGGGGGCAACACAATTATTGCATTTATTGAAGATCCCGATGGTTACAAAATAGAGTTGATTCAAAATGATCAAGCTGATAAAGCATTAGGTCATTAAAATTAAGGTAAATCATATCGCCGATCAAATTCGGCGATATTGTTGTAAAAAATGAATTTACTAATTTACATTAAGGCTTTTATGTCAAAGCTAGCAAAATTATATAGCGCTAACCTATGAGTTACTATTTTGCTAGTAAACTTCTAAGTAGGTTTTGATTAATCATTGCTTGTTTCTGCTGTTCTAAACGTGTAGCTGTGATAATTGAATTTAATGAATTTAACGAACAATCAAAATCATCATTAATAATAATATAATCATATTCATCATAATGTGAAATTTCGGCTTGAGCTTTTTGCATTCTTTTATCAATTACCTGATCATCATCTTGTCCACGCTTCTTGAGTCGATTTTTTAGCTCTTCAATTGATGGTGGCAAAATAAAAATGCTTTTTGACTCGGGCATTTGCGCTCGTACTTGCCTTGCACCTTGCCAATCAATATCTAAAAAAACATTTACTCCATCAATTAAACTTTTTTCGATCTCATCTTTTGAGGTGCCGTAATAGTTTTCAAATACATGCGCATACTCAACAAAAGCTTGTTGATTGATCAACGATTCAAACTGTTGATGATCAACAAAATAATAATGTTCACCATGTTGTTCACCAGGCCTTGGTGTGCGAGTTGTATGAGAAATAGAAACTCTAGCTGGATGATGATCTTTTTGCGCTAAATAAGCTTGAATTAGACTTGATTTACCCGCACCACTTGGTGCTGAAATAATAAACAAGGTTCCTGTATACATAAAATTTTATCACTTAGTATGAAAAGGTTGATTAGATAACTAAAATAAGATAACTAAAACGAAATGCAAATATTATAACAAAATAATTTGCTAGATTGTGGTATAGCAAACATCAAATTACATATGTTTATACTGGATGCAATGATAGGTTGTTAAAGTTTTTGCAATTTAATAAGTTAACAATATACTGACAATACATCAAAACGACTATAAAAATAATTAAATTGAATTTTGTTAATCAAAAAGATAAATTTGATCAAACGCTAATTTTAGCAGTAATTTTTTAAGGTATAGATATAAAAAATATAACAATATAGTTTTGATGAAGGTATCAATAAAATAGTACACAAAAATAATAATTGCAAAAATTTTGTGTCATATTCATGTCTGGTTTATCTTTATTTAGCAATAAAATTTTTAACTATCATTGAATCTAGGGTGAATAATATAGCCCATATACCCCTATAACAGTATTTTTCTTCGTTTAACCACGTTATATCAAGCAGCGAAAGGCTAAAGATAAAATTACTGCTCAATGATGAAAAACATAATATTGATCAAAAAAGGATAACTAGTAATATGACAAATACCAAAATAAAGAGAGTAAGTTAATCAACAAAATCAATTTAAAAATAACTATTTAAAATGATTTGATTTGTTACTAATTAAATTTTAGTTAAAACTGTGATGACTCTATGTCATAATATTGTCATTTAAACCAGAGCTAAGTGGAGTAAATTATGCCATTAAAATATTATGGTGCCAATGCAACGCTTTCAACAATAAATACGACCTCATTTAGCCCTTCACCTATCATAAAAACTGAATATAAAGCGAATAAGACTATGACTGAAAATAAAAAAATGCCAATAAATGCCCAATCTAGTCCTGAAGTAGAAAAAAAATCCAATTTATCAGCTACTAAAAATAATTCAAATAAAGTGCCCACTTCAAAGTTAGCCATCTTAGCGATTGCTTTAACAATCGGTTTAGGCGGCTTTGTTTTTTATCATGGACACTTGCAAGTCGAAAATCAAAAAAAGACAATTGCAAGCCTACAAGTTGAACTTGCCAATTTGAAACAAAGTACCAAAGATAGTATTGTTCATGATTTGCAAAATAGCATCACCGATGCGGTAAACAAGCAAAATCAACAATTTTCATCGCTGGAACAGCGCGTTGATCGCCAACTCAATGAACAACAAAAAAATCAACAACAGTTAACCAATCAAATCAATGACGCCTCAAAATTAACTGAACAAAATTTGCATAATTTAAACGAGCGTCTTTCGGCCATGTCAACAACAGATAACAGTGTGTGGTTGATTTCACAAGCAAATTATCTGGTGCATCTAGCGGGTAGAAAAATTTGGAATGATCAAGATTATACTACCGCTCGATTATTGCTTAAAAGTGCCGATGAAAGTTTAGCGCAAGCTGATGATCCTAGTTTGATACCGGCAAGGCAAGCGATTAATCAAGATATTACTTCACTGTCAAAAGTCAGTTTTGTTGACTATGATGGTATTGTGATGAATTTAATCGGACTTTCTGAATCCCTAACGGAATTACCTTTGGTTGGAAATTACAAAGAAATAGATTTAGGGATGACACAATATAATGATGACATATCATCAGCACAATCAGTTAATACGCCGACTAATTCAAAAGAGCTAACCGAAGAGCCAACAGAGAAAAATAGTCATCACGAAATAACGTCGTCTGTTTTCGATTGGTCGAATAATTTATTGACTAATGCTCAGTCATTTTTGGATAAATTCATCACCATTGAAAAAATTGACGAAAATGAGAAAAATTTTGCTACTTGTTTATCTAAAGCTCAAAAAGATGAAAAACAGATTGTGAGATGTCAAATATTGAAAACACCACTAAATTTAGAACAATCACTTTATTTACGCGAAAATATTCGTTTTCGTTTATTGATTGCAGCTCAGGCTGTACCAAGACATCAAGATCTTGTTTACCAACGCGCTTTAAGTGATGCTGCATTGTGGGTTAATGCTTATTTTGATGGTAATGCGCCTGATGTTAAGGCTTTCTTAGATGATCTTGAGAATTTACAAAGTCAATCAATCAGTAATCAATCTGTTCCAGATAAGTTGGCAAGCGCGACGGAATTAGAAAAATTAATGCAATCGCGTGTGCGTTCAATGATGGCTAAATAGGAGAATAATAATGCTAAAAATATTGATTATTTTTTTAGTGTTGGTGGCGGGTTTTTTGTTAGGACCGCTATTACAAGGTCATCAAGGTTCAGCTGTTTTTGAAGTTGCAAATTATAAAGTCAGTATGTCATTTAATTCATTTGTCATACTTGAGTTATTAGCTTTATTTTGTTTATATATTGTTTATTGGTTTTTAAAGAAAATTTTTAATTCCAAAACAATTTTAGGGGAATGGTTACGTTCAAAATCACCTAAAAAAGTTGTTAAACGGCTTGAGATGGCACAAATTTCACTACTTGAAGGCGATTATCAACAAGCCAGTAAGTTTTTTATGAAATCAGCTAAAGTATCGAACAATTCGGCATTATCTTATTTGCTTGCTGCACAAGCGCAAATCGATAATGATGAATTGGTTTCAGCCAATCAATCTTTGGAACAAGCTGCACAAAACTGTCAACCTAACGAGATATTTGCTTTCAAACTGGTACAGATACGTTTACAAATTAAAAACCGTGAATATGCTTCAGCGCGAACAACAATAGAGCAGCTATTGAATGAAAAACCACGTCATCCAGAAGTATTAAGACTTGCCGATCAACTCTTTTATGATATGGGTGATTATCAAGCTGTGATTGATTTAATGCCTGCTATGTACAAAGTTAAGGCTTATAGTGAATCTCAATTAGATCAATTTAAACAAGCCGCTTATATTGGTCGCATTAAGCAATTGTCAGCTGATAGCGATCCATTAGCATTAATAAAATGGTGGAAATCACAACCTAAAGCAATTCTAAATAATATGGCGTACCAAAAAGCAATGGCGAATTATCTTAATCAAGTAGGACAAACAGCTGAAGCTAATAAGATTATAAATGCTATCAATAAGCTTGAAAATAAAGAGAGAACATAATAAGCAGGACAGCTGTCCTGCTTTTTTCAATTTATTAGGTTAAAAAGAACCGTATTGCTGACATCGCACACATGCCTGTTACCACAATTAACATTAGATTTTTAGTCAATAGTGCCACAATAATCGTTGGAATCGCCGCTAAGCAATATTCAAGATTAAACTCAGGAAACGCGCCAGGTTTTACAATAAACAGATTTTCTACAAATAAGGCAGTTAATATACATATAGGAACATAGGATAAAAAACGAGTCACAATGTCAGGTAATTGTAATTTTCGTACTAATATGAATGGAATAATTCTAGGTAACCAAGTCACTAACCCTGATCCTAATATAATCAGTAAACTATAAATACTCATGCTTTACGCTCCATGGCAACGCCGATAAAACATCCTGCAAACGTACTGGCCAGTATTGCCAATTCAGCGGATAAAAATCGTAATAAAAAAATTAATACGATAGTTACAGTCAACATTGCCAATAGTCGATTTTTCATGCGTTTATTTTTATCACTTATAAGTTGTAAATATAAAAGACCAATAAACATAGCAACTAAAGCATAATCTAAGCCAAACTGGGCAGGATCGGGTAACCATTTGCCAATTAATGCTCCAATCAAACAAGATAAAATCCAAGCTAAGTAAGCGGTTAAATTCAGGCCATGCATCCATGCACAATTGATTGGATTTTTATTCGCAATTGCATTCATCGCGACCGCAAAACTTTCATCGGTTAATAAGCTGCCTATTGCAATATTATTCAATAAAGAATACTTTTTAAATGTTGGTGCAGTTGCCATGCTCATTAAAAAATGGCGAGAATTAACTAAAAAAACTGTAAAAATAATAGCTGAAATTGGTGTTGCAACAATCATTAAACCGGTAATAATAAATTGTGCAGCGCCCGCATAAACCATTACTGCCAATAAGGTGACTTCTAAAATTGATAAATTTGCTGCTTTACCCACAGCTCCAGCTGCAATGCCAATACCAACATAGCCAAGTAATGTTGGTATACATGCTTTAACCCCGTCATTAAATGTTAATGCCATCGTATTCTCTTAATCATTAAAATTTTATAATTTAAAAAATGTAGCTAATCAATTGGTAAGTTTTATCGCTTTTATAATATCAAAAACAATTGATTAGTGAGTAATTATATTTTCATAAACTTCTAATTAGTTAGCTTGATATATTTTTTATTTTATTACCGATGAATTCTTTTCAGTGTTAATCGGTAATTTGATCCTTGCCTCTTGTTATTTGATATAACGTGGCAAAATTTATTGTGGTATCTTCAACTGCTGAGCCTTAATTGCATCCATTTTAGTCTTATTTTACGGTAATCCGCTGTCGATTTAATACTTGGGTGCGGCGTACACAGCTTTCGGCAAACCGTTTTCAAAGAACCGGATTACGTCCTTATTCTGTTGTGACATATGTGATAAATATCTGGTTACAAGGTAAAAAATGTACCGTGATATTTGCGACTTTACCAAAATCATCGCGGGCTGATGGCGGTGGTTGAGGCAATGAAATTTCGGTCGAGTCACTTTTATCATATTGTTGAATGATATTTATTTCATCATAATCCAAATTCATGGCAGGTAAGTTTGACGCGCAGGTCCCCATCTTAGATATGGCAAGACGACTCAATAAATCTTCATCGTCATACTGGGGATCCAGTTAGCTCTTAATACAGCAGCGCCACAAGTTGAGCCGCCGCCCCTTTTTTTACCCACATCTTCATCATCAATTTCTGGCGTGTTAAGGGCACCACCACTACCATTTCGGTCAGAAGTAAGATTTTTATAATTACATTTAATTGTTTCTATCTGTGTGCATAGGTTTTATTGTTACTCAAGGCCATTTTTACAATCGGCTTAAAACGATTGGCACAACTTGTTAATAGAAGTGGTACTGCCAAAAGAGTTTATAGGTGTTTTTATCTCATTTTTCCTATTATTTTTCATCATGTTGATAACTTATGTGACTAGAACCATTTTTGTTTGAATTGGGAAAGTTTTGCATGGCAGCATTGAGTATATTTTGATTATTTGCGCCATTTACTAATAATACGTTTTGCCATAGATGCTGCTTGGCAACAGTGAAAATTCTATGACTTGTTACAATTAGATGGGTCAGCTGTTTATGCTCTAAATTGCTGTACAGTTCAAGTTGGTTTAAGTGTTCCAAACTGGTAATAATGATAGTTTGTTCGGCAATGTTGTGAGATAAGATATCGGTTGGATAGATTATTGGTTCTCGGCAATAACATTCAATTGGGATTACTTTCGCGTTTCGACCAATGAGTTCTTGTGCTAATAGTTGCCTGCCGACATTACCGCATAATAGTAATACAGTATGATTTTCTATTACTTCGGACTGCAGTCTGATTAAAAGTCCTTCGCTGTTTTCTTGGGCTGGGTAATTAACGTTTACTGTTGTCATTTGATTAAAAAGGTCAGCTGACTTTTTACCAATTGCAAAATAACGGACGTTAGTGGGGAGGTTTAAACGGCAAAGATAAGTCTTTATTGCATAGCTTACTTGTGGTGAAACTACAATAACCATATCATGAGGACGGAGTTTAGTGAGTTGTTCTTGTAAATTTAACAGATCACGACCCGGTAAAATTTTAAAAAATGGCAAATGCTTCGCAGGTAGATTTGCTTGGTTTAATAATTGGGTTAGTTGTTCACCCTCAGGTGAGGGTCTAGTGACAAAAATCATCCGTCATTTAATTCCTGTAATATAGATTTGGCACCTTGTTCTAGTAAATGTTCAGCTAGTGTTTGCCCTAATTTTTCAGGATCGTTAATGCTACCTTCTACTGTTGCTTTGATAATTTTCGAACCATCAATACTTCCAACTAGACCTTGTAAGGATAATATATCATTATTTAATTGACTATAGCAGGCGATAGGGACTTGGCATCCCCCTTGTAAAGCTTTATTCATCGCTCTTTCAGCTTGAATGCAAATCCGGCTATTTTTATCATCAAGTACAGATAGAATGTCTAATAATGGTTTATCATTTGCTCGAGTTTCAATACCAATGGCACCTTGACCAACGGCGGGTAAAATTGAGCTGATATCGATATATTGCTTGATTCTATCTTGTAAATCTAATCGCTTTAATCCTACTGAAGCTAAGATGATTGCATCATACTCCTGATTATCAAGTTTTGCTAATCGGGTTCCAACATTTCCACGTAGATCTTTGATCTGTAAATGGGGGTAGTTAGCTCGTAGCTGGCATTGGCGGCGTAAGCTTGATGTACCGACAATTGCACCATTAGGTAGTTCATCTAAATTGGAATAGTGATTAGAAATAAAGGCATCGCGCACATCGTCTCGTTGACAAATTGTCGCAAGGGTTAAACCTTCAGGAAATTGTGCAGGAATATCTTTTATTGAATGAACCGCAATATCAGCTTGGTTAGTTAATATAGCTTGTTCAAGCTGTTTAACAAAAAGACCTTTACCGCCAATTTTGGCAAGTGGACTATCAAGTATGATATCACCTTGAGTCATCATCGGTATAAGCTCGACAGTTAAATTCTTATGTGCCAAGAGTAGATTTTGTTTAACAAAATTAGCTTGCCATAATGCTAAAGGGCTTCTTCGAGTTGCAATGCGAATCTTCAATTGATTTTCCTATTGTATAGCTAAGTGTAGTTGTTTTTTTAGTTTAAATGAGCTCATAGTTTAGTCTGAATAGCAAAATACTGTTACTATTCAGACCGTTTTTCAATGATTAGAGCTTATCTACAAAATTCACCGCATAACCAATATAATTAGCTGGTGTTAGCTGTTTTAATCGAGTTTTTTCCTCTTCAGGTAAATCTAAGGATTCAATAAACTGTTTCATGCCCTCTGCATCAACTCGTTTGCCACGTGTTAATTCTTTCAATTTTTCGTATGGTTTTTCTATACCATAACGGCGCATCACTGTTTGGATTGGTTCAGCTAATACTTCCCAATTACGGTCAAGTTCGTCAAGCAAGTATGCTTGGTTTACTTCTAACTTATTTAGGCCTTTTAAGGTTGATTGGTAAGCAATAATCGCGTAGCCAATCCCAACGCCTAAGTTTCGTAATACAGTCGAATCGGTTAGATCGCGTTGCCAACGAGAAACCGGCAATTTACTGCCTAGATGATTCATAATGGCATTGGCAAGACCTAAATTACCTTCTGAATTTTCAAAATCAATTGGATTGACTTTATGTGGCATGGTTGACGATCCGATTTCGCCTGTTACCGTTTTTTGTTTGAAGTGATTTAAAGCAATATAGCCCCAAACATCGCGATCGAAATCGATCAGGATAGTATTAAAACGCGCAACACAATCAAAAAATTCAGCGATATAGTCGTGTGGTTCAATTTGAGTTGTGTAAGGATTCCATTTTAGGCCTAATGAACTAACAAACGCTTCGCTTAAATTGTGCCAATCAACATGCGGGTAAGCTACCATATGCGCATTATAGTTACCGGTAGCCCCATTTATTTTTCCTAATATTTCAACGGATTGAAGCTGATTAAATTGGCGTTTTAATCGATAGGCAACATTGGCAAACTCTTTGCCAATAGTTGTGGGTGTAGCGGGTTGTCCATGGGTTCTAGCTAGTAAAGGTAAGTTGCAATACTCTTTTGCTTGCAACGTAATTTTATCAATTACTTGTTGCCAATAAGGTAGTAAAACAGTCTCTTTTGCTGTTTTTAGCATCAAAGCATAAGATAAATTATTAATATCTTCAGAAGTGCAAGCAAAGTGAATAAACTCATTAATAGCATGGAGTTCTTCATTCGTACTGACTTTCTCTTTTAGAAAATATTCAACGGCTTTTACATCGTGATTGGTTGTTTTTTCGATCGCTTTAATGCGTAATGCGTCGTCTTGATTAAATTGTTCAACAATTTGGTTTAAATGATGAGTGGCTGACTGACTTAGTGCTGGAATTTCAGGAATATTTTCTTGTGAAGCTAATTTTTGTAACCAACGAACTTCAACTTCAACGCGGTATTTTAATAAACCAAATTCGCTAAAAATGGTACGTAATTCTATTGTTTTATCACCATAACGACCATCAATAGGTGAAAGGGCTGTAAGTGCAGATAATTCCATCGGTTCAACTCCGTGACTCTATTTAAGTATCATATAAAAATATAAATTAAATTGTTGTATTGATATCTTGTAATAATTGTTGTGCCGCATTATTGATTCGTTTTCGACAAAATAAAAACTGTAATCGACCACCTCCAACTTGATACCATAACATTGCAGAACGAACACAACCCAGTAGCGATGTTCTTACTTTAGCTTGCACTAGTGAGTTTTGTAAAAATTCTGGTTTGCCTATAACTTTTATTTTGGTCGCTAAAGGACTAATAATATCGGAGTAGATCCCCGCTAATGAGTATGATAAATCTTCAATATTGTTATTAATGGTATCAATATTTGTATCGGGGTAAAGACTAGCAATGCGTTTAAGTCGCTGATCGATCTTATCTAAAGCATTATTATTTTTTATTAATTTGCTGGTAATATTTAATGTGCCAAAAAGATAACGAATAATTTCGATCTGCTCTTTTTGCCCTGAAGAGAGCAATTGGATAAGTGTTTGTAATCCCGTTTTTATGTTTTCAAGTCCATCATAAACATCTGCTGTTGTTCTGGGCGAAGTTTCAAACACGCTTTTAATTGATCGTTCATAAAGCGCGTTACTGCATACCCCTGTATTGGCCAGTTGAGGAATTAATATCGCACTTTGTGCAACACCGGCAAGGGCTATAGCAATATGATGATATTTATTATTCATTTTAAAACTCCTTATTGCCCATAATTCTCTCTTCTATAATACCACCCCCAAGGCAAACTTCACCTTGATAAAAAACAGCGGATTGTCCTGGCGTTACGGCGGCAACAGGATGAGCAAAGATCACTTCAATTTTATCCTCAGATAAAGGATTTACACGGCAAATAATATCTTCTTGACGGTAGCGAGTTTTTACCGTGCAATTAAATGGCTCAGTGACGACTTGCCTATCTACCCAATGCAATTGACTGGCAATTAATCCATTTGAAAAGAGGGCAGGATGATCGTGTCCTTGCGCTACAATTAATTCATTATTGATAAGATCTTTATCAACAACATACCAAGGCGTATCATCGGCTTGTTTTAAACCACCAATGCCAAGTCCTTTACGTTGTCCTAATGTGTGATACATCAAACCTTGATGTTGACCAATGACTTTGCCATCCACGGTTCTGATAGGACCGGATTTAGCCGGTAAATAGCGCGCAAGAAATTCAGTAAATTTACGTTCGCCAATAAAACAGATTCCTGTTGAGTCTTTTTTGGCAGCAGTGGCTAAACCTAATTGTTTCGCTATTTCACGAACTTTAGGTTTTTCAAGCTCACCAACAGGGAAAAGGCTTTGACGAATTTGTGCTTCGCTTAGTGTGTAAAGAAAATAACTTTGGTCTTTGTTGTTGTCGATGCCCCGTAATAATTCGACCTTGCCGTTGTGCTCACGTTTGCGTACATAATGCCCTGTTGCAATAAAATCTGCACCAAGATCTTCGGCTGCATATTCCAAAAATGCTTTAAATTTGATTTCTTTATTACATAAAATATCCGGATTAGGTGTTCGACCTGCTTTATATTCGGATAAAAAATGTTCAAATACATTGTCCCAATATTCAGCCGCAAAATTGATTGTGTGCAATTTAATATTCAATTTATCACATACGGCCTGAGCATCAGCTAAATCAACGGATGCAGAACAATATTCTTCGGTGTCGTCTTCTTCCCAGTTCTTCATAAATAATCCAACAACTTGATAACCTTGTTGCTGTAATAAATATGCTGAAACAGAAGAGTCAACGCCGCCAGACATGCCGACAACAACTTTTTTGGATGTATTTAAATTTGGCATAATAACAAAATAATTAGACTAAAAATTTAGGACAATTCTATCATATTTGGATAAAAAAGCATAAAGCTATACCTGTATCAATTTGGTTAATTCTGCAAAGCTTTTTGCAATAATTGGGCCTACGCAATATTTTGAACATTTTTAAACGCGATTTTTGCTCGATATTTGCACGGAAAAAAACGAATTTGTCTTTTTTTTAGTCACTTATTCATGCATGAACAAGTGACTTTATTTATGATAGTTAATTTAGTTTTTTCAGAAGATAAACAACATGACCAATAATTTCAAAATCGAGTGGTGAATTTTTATTAACCATAATAGTTGGATATTTGGAATTGTCACATAATAAGGCTAAATTAGAACCTTGATTTTGAATTCGTTTTATACTGATTTGATCATCATACTGTACTGCATACAAATAACCATCAATAGGTTTGCAATATGCTTTATTAATGATAAGAATGTCGTGGTTTGCGATTGTAGGTTCCATACTATCGCCTTTAGCCCATACCGCAGTTAAATCATCATTATGACAATCTTGATGTTTAAGTAAGCTCGTTTCGAAGGGAATAGATTGAATGTCGGCTAAAGAATTACTCGTTTTATTTAGATTGTGGAAAGGTATATGTATTGATCCTCGATTTTGTGATTCACTTAACAATCTACATTCGCCTTTTCCTGTTGCTAACCATTCTATTGGAACTTCACACTTATGTGCAATGATGGCCAAGCGATTAAGTGAAGGATAAGTTTTACCAGATAGATAATCTCGAATTACAGCTTCAGACATACCTACTTTTTTAGCAAAAGCATTACCCGATAGTCCTTCTAAGACTAATGTTAATCGATTTTTGAAATTTATCACCCCTGTGTTTATTAAAATCGACGTTTTTTCTTGCTCATTAAGTGTTTTAAAGTTCTTTTTGTTCATTTTCTATTCCATTTCATGTGTTTTTTTTGTTTTTGTAGTTTTGTTTCGTTTTTTTATATGTTATTCTCTGCCGGTAAATTCATATCTATTCAGCGTTGTAATACCGATAATCATTACAATAGCAAAAAAATTAACCAATAGAGGATCTCATAATGAGAGAACAAGATCAAGACTGGTCACCATCAAGAGTCGTGGGCGAAATTAAAATTAGAGGTGGAAATTTAAGAGCTTTATCAAGAGCAAGCGGATTACAAGCTGATACTTTAAGAAATGCGCTATATCGTCATTGTCCTAAATACGAAAGAATTATTTCTGAATATTTGCAGGTTCCGGTTGAAACTATTTGGCCTTCTCGCTATGCCCCAACTGGAAAAAAATAGTTTAAATAAAATTCTATAAAAAAAGACGCCCTTACAGGCGTCATTAAATTATTTTTTAGCTTGTTCTGCTGCTTTAACAATCGCTGCAAAAGCATCGGCTTTTAGTGATGCACCACCGACTAATGCACCATCAATATCTGGCTGAGTAAATAGCTCTGCTGCATTTTTATCATTTACTGAACCACCGTATTGGATGATAACTTGCTCAGCAACATTAACATCTTGCTTAGCGATATGTTCACGAATAAATTTATGTACAGCTTGGGCTTGCGCAGGGGTAGCTGATTTACCTGTACCAATTGCCCAAACCGGTTCGTAGGCAATAACTGCACCATTGAATGCTTGTACTCCTAATGCTTTGATAACCGCGTCAATTTGACGAGCACAAACCGCTTGTGTTTGTCCTGCTTCGTTTTCAGATTCTGTTTCACCAATACAAAGTACCGGCACAAGTCCTGCATCTTTTAACACGCCGAATTTTTTAGCAATATATTCATCTGATTCTTTATGATAAGTGCGTCGTTCAGAGTGCCCAATAATAACATGTGTTACACCAATTTCTTTTAACATGTTAGCTGATACTTCGCCCGTAAATGCCCCTGAAAGATTCACGTCTACGTCTTGTGCACCTAAAATGATATTTGAACCGCCTAACTGATGTTTAACAAAATCAAGATAGACAACAGGTGGTGCTACAGCGATACTGCATTCAATATCAGTAGATAGCTCATTTCGAAGTCCTTCTACTAAGTTTTTAGCCATATCAATGCTACCATTGAGTTTCCAATTCCCCATGACTAGTGGTTTACGCATAATTTTCTCCAACTTAAAGTTTAAAATAGTGTTGATTTTAGAATGAATTCGCTATAATGGTTTGCATTATACACCAAATATTTTGAGCTTGAGGAAAAATATGTCATTAGAAATTTTGAACCAATTAGAAAATAGAATTCAACACACTGTTAATACAATCACTACTTTGCAACAAGAAATTGCAACGTTAAAACAAGGTAATCAAGAGCTAGAACAATTAATTAATGATAGTTCTGACGAAATGAAAGCATTGCGAGACGAAAACGAAAAACTTAAACAAGATCAACAAATATGGCAACAACGTATTCAAACTTTATTAAGTAAAATTGGTGAAATTACTCAATAAGTTGTTATATCTGTTTGTTAACGCGGCATATGTCGCGTTTGTTTTTGTTATTCATTAAAGTGATGGCGAAAATTATACACAATGCGTGAAGAGTTAAAATCATTATGGATTGCTCAAACTATTCATTTAATTGAACAAGAATCTGGGCGTTTTGCGGATCAAGACATTAATCGACAAGTAAGAGCCGCTCAAACTTCATCTATTAATCGCATTGTGATGCGTGCCTTAATGCTGTCTAAAAAAAATGGATTATTTTCAGCCCAACAGACGTTATTACGGGCAGCAAATCTCTCTTTCATTATATTAATTTTTCTTTCTATTATGCTTGGCGCCTCATTAGCG
The DNA here is from genome assembly GCF_026536195.1 of Gilliamella sp. B2969. Taxonomy (NCBI): domain Bacteria; kingdom Pseudomonadati; phylum Pseudomonadota; class Gammaproteobacteria; order Orbales; family Orbaceae; genus Gilliamella; species Gilliamella sp. B2969. The sequence continues at coordinate 158,627 of NZ_JAFNOP010000006.1, read as the reverse complement.
TTAAGTGCCTTAAGCCAAGATCCGATTAATTTATATTGGGCTTTGTTTAGTCTATTAGGGGTACATTTAGTCACTTTAGTCGTTTGGTTAATGTCTTTTTTCTTTTTTTCAAATTGGGGTGGCAGTATATTGGTTTACTGTTGGTTATGGTTAACTAAAAAATTTTCACAAAAAAAGACTGTCCAACAACTTATTCCCGCTTTTGTTGAACTATTTGGTAGTCAAATTCGCTGGCTAATTGGTTTTATACTCAATCTTTTTTGGACTTTTATATTAACGAGTGCACTGGTGGTATTAGTTGTACTGTTTTCAACTGAACATTATCGCTTTGAATGGAAAACAACTTTATTAAGCTCTGGTACTATTATTGATTTAACGCATTATTTAGGTTCGATACCTGCTTTAATTGGTTTTACCATCCCTAATGATGATGTTATTCGAGCGAGTGAGCACGCATTAAATTCTGGCGATGCCCGTTTTGCTTGGGCTGTTTGGTTATTGGGTGTATTTATTGTTTATGGTGTAGCTATTCGATTTTTATGCATGATAGTTTGTGCTATAAATTGGTTGATTTGCAGTCGAAAAGTGAAATTGGACACCAAACATCCACATTTTCAGGTTTTAACTAACGAGTTACAACCTATTTCAGTGAATATAGAAGATGAAGATAAGAATGGGGAGCGTTCCATAAATTATTCACCTTATCACTATGTTGAAAATGCAAAGGGCGCTTTTTTAGTTGCAATTGATATCACGGAAAGCTGGACTCCACCAAATTCGGTTACGTTTTTAGGCTTTTTAAATACGCGAGAACAGCGACGTAACATTCTAGATTATTTGCAATTAACGCCAGCTAAAAAGTTATTGATCGCTATTGATACCGATAGAGCACCAGATAGAGGTATGTTAAATTTAATTAATCAGCTTATGAATAAATCACAGCAAAATCGCCTTTGGTTTATCAATAACGGTAAGCAAATGAAAAACTGGCAAGCTTTATCGCTACAATTAGCAACACCCACTTGGTTAAGTGAGGAGTTTTGACATGTTAACAACATTAAAATTAGCTGTAGTCGGGCATGCCAATGTCGGTAAAACGTCTTTATTGCGAACTTTAATACACAATAGCCAATTTGGTGAAGTTTCAGATAAACCTGGGACCACAAGAAATGTCCAGTCCATTACATTACCTTTAGCACATCATCAATCTATCATTTATTATGATACGCCTGGATTGGAAGACAGCTTAGCGTTGTACGATTATATTCATCAATTAACTATCGATAGCGGTAAACTAGATGGGATCGATAAATTAACGATTTTTTTACAAAGTCCAGAAGCCGAAAATAGTTTTGATCAAGAAGCAAAAGTCATCCGACAATTGCTCAAAAGTGATGCGGCAATCTATGTTATAGACGTGCGTGAGCCGATTTTAGATAAATATCATGATGAGCTTGCAATACTTGCGAGTAGTGATAAACCAATGCTTGCCGTATTAAATTTTACTGCAAGCGAAAAAGAAAATGAAAAGGAATGGAAAAGATTACTCTCACGCGTGGGGATACATGCTATCATACGGTTTGACGCTATAGTTCCGCCCCTAGATGGCGAGGAACGATTATATAAAAGTCTTGCTTTATTGCTCGAACCTGCCAAAAAGATCTTAGATCAATGGTTAGATCAAATTGCACAAATGCGACAATCTCGTCATCAAAGTGCTAACTTGATTATTGCGGAAGCACTGGTTGATGTGACTGCCTTTTACAAGATGGCAAAAATTGATGATCAACAGGCAATTGCTCAAATGCAAGATCAAGTTAGAAAGCGCGAACAATTGGCAATAAATGAATTGTTGAAACTTTATCAATTTAATTCTGATTTAGAGAGTTTTGAGACTTTACCTTTAATAAAAGGGCGCTATAATGCAGATCTATTTAATATTGATGCATTAAAACGAATGGGTGTGCATTTGACGAAAGGTTTTGTGTCAGGTGCAACTATTGGGGCAAGCATAGATTTAGCTACAGGCGGAATTACGCTTGGCTCAGCTGCTTTAATTGGAGCAGCAGTAGGCAGTATAATGCAAACTGCCAAACATTATGGTTCTAGAATGCGGTATCAGCTTTCTGGTTATAGTAAACTAAGTGTTGATGATGTTATTATTTGTTTTCTTTCTTTACGGCTGCTTAGTCTGAAAGAAAGTTTAAATCATCGCAGCCATGCGAACACTAATCCGATCAAGTTGTCAAAATTAGAACAACAAGAGTGGGAAAAAGGTGTGTTGCCAAAAGAGTTAAAAATAGCAAGACGCTATTCGCAATGGTCGACTTTAAATAAAGGAACAAAAAGAAATGACAAAAAAAGACAATCGACGATCAAGCATGTTGCCGAACAACTTTTTTAGTGTGAAGAAGCGATTTTTAATAACGACTTTGCTTTTTTCTCTTTTTATGTTATTTGGATGTAGTACAAGTCAAGGGCAGGTATCAACGAAAACCACTAAACCTGACCCGCAAATGTTAGCAAAGATTGAATCTCACTATAAAAAATGGCAAAAAACCCCGTACCGGTTCGGTGGAACGACATTATCGGGTAGCGATTGTTCTGGTTTAGTTGTTAATTTTTTCAAAAATAAACTGTCTAAGACATTACCGCGAAGTGCATCAGCTCAAGCTCAATTAGGTTATAAAGTCTCTCAACCTAAAGCAGGTGATTTAGTATTCTTTAAAACTGGTCGTAGCCAAAGTGGTCTACATGTTGGTATTTATTATGCTGATGGTAAATTTTTACATGCATCAACTTCTAAAGGCGTAATTTATTCCAGTTTAAATGAAGATTATTGGAAAAAACATTATTGGATGACGCGTCGCTTAACAGATGGTTAGTCAACTCAATTGAATACAAATTAATAAATTAAAAAGCTCTCTAAGTTAACTGATTTCGAGAGCTTTATTATTTTTGAGCATTGCTAAATTAAATTTTCCCCTGTTCTTTCAATTCATACATTACATTAGCCACATAAAGCATTTCACCTGGTGTTCCAAGTGATATTCGACACCAGTTTGAAGCTGGTGCAAAATCTCTACCAATTAATATAAATTTTTGTTTCATCAATTCACGATATTTATTCAAATCAATTGGCGTTTGGTGAAATATGAAGTTTGTTTCTGATTTAAGATAATGTAGCCCAAGGTCTGATAATGTTTTTTCCATAATTTCCCTCGATACATCAACAGCTTTTTTGGAATAAGTCAGATATTGTTTATCTTTCATCGAAGCCAAAGCAGCACAAACACCACAATAATTAAGTTTTTCACCTGCGACATATTGTGAAATATTTTGTATGTGAACTTCGGTACTAACAACATAACCAACACGTAATCCCGCCATTGCGTGTATTTTTGAAAATGTTTTAAGTAATACAATATTTTCGTAACCTTGTGTAATAAATTTATCGGCAGACTTAAAGGTTGGATCATTGACAAATTCGGCATATGCTTCATCAAAAATAAAAATAGTATTGTTAGGTTTACTGGCTACCCATGATTCAATTTCAGGTAAACCAAACACAGTAGAAGTTGGATTATTAGGGTTAACTAAATAAACTATTGAGAATCCTTGATGAGCTTCAACGGCTTTTCTTAACCCGTTGATATCAATTTTCCAGTCATTTAAACAAGGTACTTTGGTTATTTTTAAATTAAAAATTTTAGCAAATTGTTCTCCATCACTGTAGGTAAGTTCAGGTATAACTAGCTGAGTATTGGGTTTTACAAAAGCAGCGATGGTGCTTCTAATACCTTCTGATGAACCGGCAGTCAAGAGTATCTGTTTTTCACTGACATTATGATGTTCTGCTAATGACTGACTTAAAATCGGCATCTCCGCTTTAGCATAACGGTTAGCTTTAGGAACTGCATCAATTGCTGCTTGTTTGGCTGAAGGTGACATACCTAAAGCATTCTCATTAAAGTTAAGCCTTACTGGATTATTTGCATCAGGTGTTACAACTGTATCAAGCATGGGCAATGAAAAAGCGATCGATTTTTGCACTTCTTGAGCATGGGCTTTGGACAGTAATTGATTTATTGATAAACCAGCAATTGCCGCACCAGAGAATGTTAATAAACTTCGACGGCTGATATTTAAATTTGCATCCATTATTCACCTCACCATTAGTTGATCTTCTGTCTGTAATAGTTTGATGCAATATTTATACCAGTTTCAATTGCCGATTATGTAATGCTTAATTTTGTTATCTAAGTCAAGAACATTTGTATTTATTGTATTGGTAAGTGTGAGTAGGGGAAATGTTGAAATGCACTCTATTGGTGCTTTTTTGCACAATTAAATCTTTTTTTTAAATACTGCGCTTATTTAACAATGATAAATAAGCGCAGTTAATTTGGTTAACCTTGATAAGGTTAGTTAACTATCAGCAGGCGTTTCAATATCTGAGTAGGTTGATAACATCTGCAAAAACTTATACTTCGAGTTAACCATTTTTGTTGATCGTTCATGTAAAGTATTCGCAACAGCCGGCTCTAATGTCTCTAATCGTCGGAATCGTTGTTCTTTCAGTAGGATATCTGACAATGATTCACTATTTGGTGATTTAGAGTCTAATACTAAACCTGGTTTTCCTTCTGCTACGCGGCGTGGATCATACCGATAAAGAGGCCAGAATCCAGATTTGACTAAATCTTTCATCTGTTCATGTGATTTAGCCAGATCATAGCCATGTTCTTCACAAGGACTATACGCGATAACAAGTGAAGGTCCATCATAGGCTTCGGCCTCTTGCAGCGCTTTAAGTGTCTGATTGAGCTGAGAACCTAATGCTATTTGCGCAACATATACATGACCATACATCATTACACTTATGCCTAAATCTTTACGTGCTTTGTGTTTCCCTAGATCGGCAAATTTAGATACTGCACCCATTGGTGTTGCCTTCGATTGCTGACCACCTGTATTTGAGTAGCATTGTGTATCTAATACTAAAATATTGACGTTATCAGTTAAACTCATCACATGATCAAGCCCACCAAAGCCAATGTCATAAGCCCAACCATCGCCACCAATAGCCCATACTGACTTATCAATTAAATAGTCTGCATCTTGCATTAATTCTTTAGCTTCGATCGAATCCAAGTGTGCTAATTGTTCACGTAATATAGCAATTTGTGCGCGTTTATCTGCAATCGAAACATCTGCTGATTGTAAGGCTAGGGTAATTTCGGGTGAGATTTCACCGGCAACATGCTCTAATAATCGTAAAACGCGTTTTTTATGTTGATCATAAGTAATACGGTAACCCAAAGCAAATTCAGCATTATCTTCAAATAATGAGTTAGCCCAAGCGGGTCCACGACCACTACGATCGGTAGTATAAGGCGTAGAAGGTAAATTTCCACCATAAATCGATGAGCAGCCGGTTGCATTGGCAATGGCTAAATGATCACCATAGAGCTGGGTTAACAATTTAATATAAGGTGTTTCACCACAGCCTGCACATGCTCCCGAGTATTCAAATAGCGGTGTTAACAATTGTGATGTACGAATATCAATACGTTCAAGTGATTTGATATCACGATCGGGTAACGCCGAGAAATAGTCATAATTAATTCGCTGGGTATCGAGGTTTTCAATACGCGGACGCATATTAATTGCTTTAATATCGAAGTTATTTCGATCTCGGGCAGGACAAACTTCAACACATAAATTACAACCTGTACAATCTTCAGGCGCAACTTGCAATACATAGCGTTGACCTTTCATGTCACGTGCTTTCACTTCGAGCGAACTAAGCGACTCAGGTGCATTAATCATATCATCTGGCGCTACAACCTTGGCTCGAATGGCTGCATGTGGGCAAGCAACCGCACAGTGGTTACATTGCGTGCAAAGCTCGGGTTGCCAAATAGGTATCTCTTCAGCAATATTACGTTTTTCCCATTTTGTTGTTCCGGTTGGCCAAGTGCCATCAGGGGGAAAAGCCGATACAGGCAAGCTATCACCAAGTCCTGCTAGCATTGTTGCTGTAACCATTTTAACAAAATCAGGTGCGTTATATGGCACAATAGCTGGGCGTGATGTGCTACTTTCATCGACACAACTTAATGGGATTTGTTCGAGTGACGCGATAGCTAAATCAAGCGCTTTCCAGTTATTTTCAACTAATTCTTGCCCTTTACTACTGTAACTTTTGGCAATGACTTCTTTTAATTGAGCAATACTGAAGTCATTTTTAAATATTTCTGAAAGATGAAAAAAAGCCGCCTGCATTACGGTATTAATTCTTGCACCTAAATTACATTCACGTGCTATTTTAGCTGCATTGATGATATAAAAGTGCGCTCTTTTTTTAATTAATTGTATTTGAACTTCTTTCGGTAAGCGATGCCAAATTTCATCTTTACTATAAGGGGTATTGAGTAAAAAAATGCCATCATCTTTAAGTTTTTCAACAATCTGATATTTATCAATAAATTGATCTTGATGACAACCGATAAAGTGTGCACTCGTAATTAAATAAGGCGAGTCTATCGGTTCTAAATTAACACGTAAATGAGAAGTCGTTAAGCCACCTGCTTTTTTAGAGTCATAAACAAAAAATCCCTGAACATAAAAGGGCGAACTATCCCCAATAATTTTGATATTATTTTTTGTTGCCGACACTGTGCCATCACTGCCAAGCCCATAAAATAGTGCTTCAAGTGCAGATTTTTGAGGAATAGACTTTTCAGGTAAGGGTAACGATAAACCGGTAATATCATCATAAATACCCACAGTAAAACGAGGGCGAGGATTTTCTAATTGCAGTTCTGTAAAAATAGCCAGAACACAGCAAGGATCAAACTCTTTTGATGATAAACCATAACGTCCACCGATTATTTTGGGTATATTGCTTCGTTCGCCTTGACTAAAGCTTTCTGCAAAAGCTGTCATTATATCTAAATAAAGTGGCTCAGCTTGAGCACCGGGTTCTTTAGTTCTATCTAATACCGCCACTTTTTTAACACTAGTCGGAATAACTTCCAGAAAATGTTTGGCGGAAAAAGGGCGATATAACCTAACAATTACCACACCCACTTTTTCATCATTTTTATTCAAATAATCAACGACTTCTTTACTAGTACTTGCGCCCGAACCCATGATAACTATTACTCGCTCGGCATCATTAGCACCATAATATTCGAATGGCTGATACTTTCGACCTGTTTGTTGTTCAAAAGCGTCCATCGCATCGACAACATGCTGATAAGTGTTATTGTAATAAGGATTGACTGCTTCACGGCATTGGAAAAAGGTATCTGGGTTAGCTGATGTACCTCGTATAACCGGCTTATCGGGTGTTAAAGCTCGAGAACGGTAAGCTTTAATGGCTTCATGAGGTAAAAGTTGATGGATATCTTCGTCAGTCAGTGGATAGATTTTATTGACTTCGTGTGAGGTTCTAAACCCATCAAAAAAGTGGACAAAAGGCACACGACTATTAAAGGTTGCCATTTGCGCGATTAACGCTAAATCTTGTGCTTCTTGTACCGAGCTTGAGCAGAGCATCGCAAAACCAGTTTGCCTGATTGACATCACATCGGAGTGATCACCAAAAATTGATAGAGCATGAGTCGCAACGGTACGTGCAGCAACGTGTAAAACAAATGGTGTCAGTTCCCCAGCGATTTTATACAGGGATGGAATCATCAGTAGCAAACCTTGCGATGAGGTAAATGAGGTAGCTAATGCACCTGTCATTAACGCACCATGCACAGTTGAAATCGCGCCTGCTTCAGATTGCATTTCAACCACTTTAGGGATATCCCCAAACACGTTAGGTTTATTGAATTCAGCCCATGTACTAGCTTGTTCTGCCATTGATGAACTTGGTGTTATTGGATAAATAGCAATGACTTCGTTTGCACGATAAGCAACGGAAGATACCGCACTATTAGCATCTGATATGATCATTAAAAAACCTTGTATTCTAGAGTATTATGACATTACTTAGTTATAATAATTAATATTATTGTACCAGAAAGTAAGATAGCTTTTCGTTATTTTTATGTTAAATTTTTTGTTTAACTCTTTGAATTTTTGAGTGACTGAAATCGATATTAATATAGTTGAAAATTTAAAAAAGGGCATAATTAATCACCTCAATAGGCAATAAAAAATACCTGTTGGTGATTTATCAACTTAACGATAAAACCTTCTAATAATGAGGGTGGTTCTCTACTACGTTTTACCTATTGCATATTATTATCCAACCTGTATGGTTGGATAATAATAGTGTTAACCACTTGGCTATTTTATTATTACACGTTCGTTTGACGTTGAGTGTTTAATTTCACCGAGTAACCAAGCCTTTTCACCTTGATTATTGAGTATGGTAATGGCTTTAGCTGCAAGTGATTTAGGTAGCGCAATAATCAATCCAACTCCACAGTTAAATGTTCGGTACATTTCGTGACGATCCACATTACCTGCCTGCTGTAGCCAATTAAAGATTGCAGGCCATTGCCAACTGTTTTCATTAATTATCGCTTGAGTATTGTCGGGCAAAACGCGCGGAATGTTTTCCCAAAATCCACCACCAGTGATATGTGCTATGGCATGCACATCAATTTGCGTAATTAAGTTTAGAATCGATTTTACATAGATTTTTGTTGGTGCAAGTAAGTGATCGGCCAGCGTTTTGTCTTCTAATTGTGTTTTTGCTGGATTTACCCCACTCACTTCGATAATCTTCCGTACTAGCGAATAGCCATTGGAGTGTGGCCCACTCGATGCTAAAGCAATCAACGCATCACCATCTTGTACTTTGCTGCCATCAATCATTTCCGTTTTTTCAACAACACCCACACAAAATCCTGCTAAGTCATAATCATTACCATGATACATGCCTGGCATTTCAGCTGTTTCACCGCCAACTAATGCACACCCCGCTTGCTTACAGCCTTCAGCAATCCCTGTGACGACTGTAGTTGCTACATCAACGTTAAGTTTACCTGTGGCATAATAATCAAGGAAAAATAGCGGTTCTGCACCTTGCACAATAAGATCATTAACGCACATCGCAACTAAATCAATGCCAATTGCATCATGTCGATTTAAATCCATAGCCAGACGGAGTTTAGTACCAACGCCATCTGTTCCAGATACTAAAATAGGCTCTTTGTATTTTTGCGGAATTGCACATAGTGCACCAAATCCGCCTAAACCCCCCATGACTTCTGGGCGCTTAGTCGCTTTTACTACTGATTTGATTCGATTAACGAGTTCGTTACCGGCATCAATATCAACGCCAGCATCTTTATAACTTAGAGAGTTGTTATTTGACACGAGGAGTAATCCTTACAATAGAAAAATTGCTGATATTTTAGCAAGGAAGCAATGGAATGGCGATCTATAATTATATGAAATAACCAATTAATTAACATAATTAATTGGCTTCAAACCAACTTTCTAGAATGATAATTGCTGATGTTGCATCAACATGCCCCTTTTCCAGCGCTTTATAACCACGAGAAGCAAAAATATGAGATTTTGCCTCAACGGTAGATAGCCGTTCATCTTGTAGATGGACTTGATAACCAAACATACCATGCAAACGATTAGCGAATTTACGTGCTCGAGCAGTTAACGGTTGTTCAGTCCCATCCATGTTAAGTGGTAAGCCTACAACCAAATAGTCAGGTTTCCATTCATTTAACATTTTTTCAATTGCTTGCCAATTCGGAATACCATCACGCGCTTTAAAAGCGCATAATGGATTCGCTGTTTTGGTAATATCTTGCCCAATCGCAGCGCCAATGCTCGCAGTTCCAAAATCAAATGCAATTATTGTTGCCATTTATTATGCATTTCCCATTTGGTGCGAAATCGTATTTATGTTAATACCGAGTGATTGCGCTGCTTTTTGCCAACGATCTTCAATTGCGGATTCAAAAATAATTTTTGGATCAACATCTGTCACTAACCAATCATTACGTGCTACTTCAGCTTCTAATTGCAGTGACTGCCACCCAGAATAACCTAATGCTAAAAACATATCTTTAGGTTGCTCAGGCGAACCGATTGATTTTAGTAGATCAAGCGATGTGGTAATCATTATATCATCCGAAATTTTTATGCTGGATGCAAACCCTTGTTGCGGCGTATGCAAAATAAATCCCTGTTCTTCAGCTATTGGCCCACCAGCAAAAACAGGATGCTCAAGTTCAGCACAGTTTTTACTTGCGGTAATTTCAAGGCGAGCTAAGACTGCGGCGACATTAAGATCTTGTATTGGTTTATTGATAACAATCCCCATTGCCCCATCACGATTATGTTCGCAAATATATACAACAGATCGACTAAATGTTGGCTCAGTGATAGTTGGCATTGCCACGATAAAATGATTTTTTAAATTCATATGCTCACATTTCTATAGTTTATAATGCACATTTGCCAATTTTTACATGATGTTGGATATTACAACGCATCAATAATTCAGGTTCGTTACTCTCTTCATTGATTGATTCGTTTATAATTTCAAATTGTTGCGATAAAAAAAAGTTAATTGCAGAACTATTTTTCTTATAAACATGTACTAGTAACTCACTATGGCGCTGCTTAGCTTTTTCAACTAGCGCTTTACCAATGCCTTGCCCACGATATTCAGGTACAACAAAGAGACCCGAGATGTAATTTTCGGTTACGCCAATGAAACCTTTAACACCGTTAAGATCTTGTACATACACCGTTGACATCGGAATTAACATTTTGACAATGTCATAATTTTGTTTAAAAAATTGCGGATCAATAAAGCTATGTGCTTGTTGGTTACCTTCAAGCCATATATTCATCACTGTGTCTAAATCTTTACTTTGAAATTCTCTAATCATTTTTTTCTCTACTTATTTAATCGACGTTCAATCGCATCCATTAACATACCGGTAATAGAAAGTTTGGGGTTTTCAGATTCAATCTCACGTACACAGGTTGGACTTGTTACATTGATTTCAGTTAGTTTATCACCAATAATATCTAAACCAACAAACAGTAAACCTTTTTGTTTTAATACGGGTGCTATGCTTTTAGCAATCTGCCAATCACTTTCACTTAATGCTCTAACTTCCCCATGACCACCGGCAGCAAGATTACCTCTGGTTTCGCCTTTTTGAGGGATTCTGGCTAAACAATAAGGAACGGGTTCACCGTCAACAACTAAAACACGTTTATCACCATCTTTAATAGCCGGTATGTAGGTTTGAGCCATACAGTAACGGCTATTATGTTCTGTAAGTGTTTCAATAATTACCGAGACATTAGGATCGCCCGCTTTTATTCTGAAAATCGAGGCGCCGCCCATACCATCAAGGGGTTTTAAAATAATATCGCCGTATTTTTGATAAAACGATTTTAGTTGATTGGTTTGACGGGTAACGAGTGTTTCTGGCGTAAATTCAGCAAACCATGCAGTGAATAACTTCTCATTACAATCTCGCAAACTTTGTGGTTTATTCACCACCAGTACACCTTTTGCTTCAGCCCGTTCTAGAATATAAGTTGCGTAGATAAATTCAGTATCAAATGGTGGGTCTTTTCGCATTAATATTACGTCGAGTTCACTTAATGGCAGCGTTTGTTCATCTCCCATATCAAACCAGTGAGAGTTATCATTATGAACGGTTAAAGTACGAGTGGTTGCATAAGCTTCACCGTTTAGTAAGAACAGGTCGTTCATTTCCATATAAAAAAGTTGGTAGCCTCGTTTTTGTGCTTCATGTAACATGGCAAAACTGGTGTCTTTTTTTATTTTTATTTGGCTAATTGGATCCATTACAATACCAAGCTTAATCATGGTAACTCCTTACTGATTTTTATTGGTTTTACTAACACGATATTACGTTGTGCGATTTTATACCGTTTATAAGGTATGTTTGAAACATTGTTGATAAATGGCGTTATAAAATAGCATTTAATTATGCTGGCAACTATCATACTCGTTACTCAATGAGATGCAAATAAACATTCATTATCACGCTTTTTTATTGATTATCCCAAATCACCAAAACGAACTTGTAATGCAGTTATGGCTGTTAGCGCCGCTGTTTCGGTGCGTAAAACTCGTGGTCCTAGTAATAGGTCAGTAAAATGATATTGATGAGTCAAATTTATTTCGTCATCTGAAAGCCCACCTTCCGGGCCAATAAGTAAATTGAGGGTGTTATGTTCGCACGCTAATTGATTAATACCTTGCTTAGCTTTAGGGTGAAGATTAAGTTTTAGTCCGTCAGTTAAATTTGCACACCAATTTTCTAATTTTACAACTGGATTTATTTTAGGAATGATATTACGTCCACATTGTTCACAAGCAGAAATCACGATTTTTTGCCATTGTTGTACTTTTTTTTCCAGCCGTTCCTCATCGAGTTTGACTCCACAACGTTCAGAAAGTAAAGGTGTAATACTTGCAACACCTAGCTCGACTGATTTTTGGATAGTAAACTCCATTTTTTCGCCACGAGATATGACTTGTCCTAAATGGATATTTAATGGTGATTCACGATCATCTAAAATCAAATCCTTTGTTGTTACCTTTACAGATTTTTTATTAATCTCGTGTATGGTCGCGGGCAAGATATGGTTTGAACCATCAAAAAGGGTAATCTCTTCACCGACTTTCATTCTTAATACACGAATAAGATGATTGAAAGCGTCATTATTTAATTCTATTAGGCTATTTTGCGAAAGCGTATAGGGTTGAAAAATTCGGGTCATAATGATCGTTATTTAATATTATTTGCAATAAATTATAGCGTAAATTCTCAATATTCGGTAATCTCTATTTTCACGCAATTAAGCTTTCGGAATTTGAGATAATGAGTGTACAGAGCAAAGATAGGGTATTAATTGAAGGATTAACCACATTAGCAACAATTGGCGTATATGAGTGGGAAAAAACCATCAAACAAAAACTAATACTTGATCTAGAAATGGCATGGGATAATCAACCTGCTGGCGAACATGATGATGTTGCACTTTGTTTGGATTACTTTAAAGTGAGTCAAGCTGTAACAGATTTTATCACTTCAACCGCATTTGAATTAATTGAAAGTGTTGCTGAGCGTGTTGCACAATTAATCATCCAACAATTTGCCGTGAAATGGATAAAAATTAAAGTCTCCAAACCAAGCGCAATTGCTAATGCAACTAATGTAGCGGTTGTGATTGAACGGACATCTCGTTTTTAATAACACAAGTATAGATTTTATTATGAACAATTCACCTGATGCCATTTCTAATCAATGCCATCGAACCGCTAAAGGTTTTCAAAATGAACAACCATTTAAAATAAAATTGCGGGATATTTGGCGTTGGCATCGACAACGAAAAGTTTTACCACCCAAAATGGGGTACGATGCATTTAGACAAACGTGGTGTGAAAATATAGATTTAACGTTGAGCGGTGACCGCGTTTGGTGGATAGGGCATTCAACAACATTAATCCGTTTAAATAACAAAATAATATTGACCGATCCTATTTTTTCACAGCGAGCATCACCTTCACAATCGATGGGGCCTAAACGTTTAACCCCAGCAGCAATAAGTATTGATAAGCTTTCTCAGCTTGATTTTATTGTTATTTCGCATAATCATTATGATCATCTTGACTTTACTAGCATTAAACAGCTTATTATGCGGTTTGCTAATGTTACACTGCTTGTTCCGCTAGGATTGAAAAATAAATTAATCAAATGGGGCGCACAAAATGTTATAGAATTGGATTGGTGGGATTCAATTAACATAAATGATATTACGTTTACTGCCACGCCGGCTCAGCATTGGAGTAAGCGAGGACTATTTGATACCAATAAAATATTATGGTGTGGTTGGATGATGCAGTCTAATTGTGATGGCTTAACTAAGACAGTTTATTTTATGGGCGATACCGGATATTCACCCAGTTTAAAAAAAATTAATGAACGTTTTAGCAAAATTGATTTAGCCTTAATTCCAATCGGTGCTTATGCGCCAAGGTGGTTTATGCAATCACAGCATATCGATCCCGCGCAAGCAGTGCAGTTATATGATGAACTTAATTGTCAATCTGCCATAGCTATTCATTGGGGAACATTTGAATTAGCCGATGATCCATTAGATGAACCTCCTGAACTATTAAGCTCACTTAAGCACTCGCGTCAGTTTTATTTATTGAAAATAGGCGGTAGTTTAGCTATTAATCCCGAGAATTATGAATTAAAATAATATTAATCACCAATAACATAAATAAATTAAAAAAGCCATTGGCCTAGAATATTGAGGAAACATATGAAATCTAATCTTATTGCGTTGTCATGCTTAGTCATGAGTTTGACTTTAGTTGGTTGTGGTGGCAAAAATGATGAAGGCAAAAAATACCATTGGTCAAAAGCACATGGCGTTTTAGAAGATTGCCGTGGTGTGATGAATAAATCACAACAGTGTGAAACTAACGGTAATAATCAGCAGTATTTGTTTCAAATAGATAGGTATTAACATGAGTGCTTGGCTCATTTATGCATTATTATCGGCAATTTCGGCTGCTTTTGTCGCTATTTTAGGTAAAATTGGTTTACAACATCTTGATGCCAACACGGCAACGGCTATTCGAGCAATTGTAATGGCTATCTTCTTAGTGGGCGTTGTGGTAGTACAAGGTAAACTAAATTTGATAAGCACTTTTTTGAATGACAAAAAAGCGTTATTTATCATTGCACTTAGTGGTATTGCTGGCGCTCTATCTTGGTTGTTTTATTTTATGGCAATTAAAGAGGGCAAAGTATCTCAAGTTGCCCCCATAGATAAGCTAAGTGTTGTTTTTGCTGTTATCTTTGCCGTCATTTTATTTGGTGAAAAAATTTCCTTTCTTGCCAGTATTGGCGTTTTAATGATTGCCGCTGGTGCAATTTTAGTTGCACTATTTTAGTAGTGCATTAAATAGCTCAACGGTAACACGTTCGCCTTTTTTAACATTGCCTCGTTCTTGTTCAAGCAAAATAAAGCAGTTAGCGCGATTGAACGATTGTGTTATGTGCGATCCTTGTTGACCAGTTGTGGTAACGGCTAGCTCACCTTGATCATCAAGGTAAAGTTTGCCGCGTTGAAAATCCATGCGGCCGATACTTTTTTTCAAATCACAGGCAGTTTTGACGGTAAAAGATGTATTGATCGATGAGCGTTGTTGTCCACTTAAGGTTAAAATTATTGGTTGAACTAATTGATAAAAAGTCACTAATGTTGAAACCGGATTACCCGGTAATCCACAAAATAATGCATCGCCAATTTTACCCAGTGCAAACGGTTTTCCGGGTTTGATGGCAATTTTCCAAAAATCAATTTCGCCCAATTGTTCTAAAGCCATTTTGGTATAATCGGCATCACCAACCGAGACTCCACCACTTGTGATGATTAAATTAGCTTGTTTAGCGGCATTAGATAACGCCTGTTTGATTTGCATGGGATCGTCAGGAATAATACCAAAGTCGATAATTTCGCAGTTTAGTTTTTGTAATAATAATCTTAAGGTGAAACGGTTACTATCATAAATACTAGCGTTATTAGATAAAGGCTCACCAATAGAGGTTAATTCGTTACCAGTAGAAAAAATAGCGACGTTTAATTTTTTAAATACGGTAAGTTGATTAATTCCTAGGGTTGCAAGGGTTGATAGGGTTGGTATGGTTAATTTAGTGCCACACTCAACGATAATGGCATCTTTCTTTATGTCTTCCCCGCATCGACGAATGTTATCACCGCTTTTTACTTCATTTAAAAATCTAATCCCTAAATCCGATTTTTCGGTTTGCTCTTGCATGACAACGGCATCGGCCTCATTAGGTAAGGCCGCACCTGTCATAATTCGTAAACATGTGCCTTTCGGCCAATGAAGATTGTCAACATCATCGCCTGCATAAATAACGCCTGCTACTGGTAGATTTTTGGCGTGTTCAATATCCGATAATCTTACCGCATAACCATCCATGGCTGAATTATCAAAACTTGGCACATTCATCGGCGATATTACTGGTTTTGCCGTTATCCGATCGAGGGAGTCAAGCAAACTCACTTGCTCACAATTGGGTAATTTTATGGACGATACGGCTTGCAGAATTTTTTGTTTGGCTTGTTCAAAAGTGAGTAGCATAAAAATGAGCCTTGTTTAATTTTAAAAATCCATTTTGTTATTCACTAACAAGAAGAGTTAACTAGTAAATACCTTTTAATGAAAACATGATTTGTTATCAAGTTATGGTTAAATTCGTTTAACAAATCGTCGCCTAATGGCGACGATATAAGCAGGATTAGACATTAAATAAGAAATTCATAATGTCACCGTCTTGTACGACATAATCTTTACCTTCAGAGCGCATTTTACCGGCTTCTTTTGCGCCTTGTTCACCACCATATTTAATGAAATCATCAAAAGCGATAGTTTGTGCACGAATAAAGCCTTTTTCAAAGTCGGTATGAATTTTACCGGCTGCTTGTGGGGCGGTATCCCCGACCGAAATCGTCCATGCGCGAACTTCTTTAACGCCCGCTGTAAAATAGGTTTGTAAATTAAGTAAGCTGTAGCCTGCGCGAATGACTCGATTAAGCCCAGGTTCAGTTAAACCAAGGTCTTGCATAAATTCATCACGATCGGCATCGTCAAGTTCGGCTAATTCTGCTTCAATAGCAGCACAGACCGGTACCACTACTGATTTTTCTTGAGCAGCTATAGCTTTCACTTTTTCTAAATATGGGTTATTTTCAAAACCATCTTCATTTACATTGGCAATGTACATGGTTGGTTTTAACGTTAAAAAACTTAGGTATTTAATCGCTTCGAGTTCTTCTTTACTTAAGTCTAAAAGTAATAATTTTTTTCCTTGCTCTAAATGTGGTAAACATTTTTCAAGGATTTCTAACTCAAATTTGGCCTCTTTATCTCCACCTTTAGCTCGTTTTTGTACACGAGTTATCGCACGTTCACAGGCTTCAAGATCGGAAAGTGCTAGTTCAGTATTGATAATTTCGATATCTTCTGCGGGATCAATCTTGCCAGCAACATGGATAATATTGTCGTTTTCAAAACAACGAACCACATGACCAATAGCTTCAGTTTCACGAATATTAGCCAAAAATTGATTACCCAAACCTTCACCTTTTGATGCGCCTTTCACTAAACCGGCAATGTCAACAAACTCCATTGTTGTGGGTAACGTGCGCTGTGGTTTTACAATTTTAGCCAATTCATCTAAACGTGGATCGGGCATAGGTACAACACCAGTATTGGGTTCAATTGTACAAAATGGAAAGTTAGCTGCTTCAATACCTGCTTTAGTTAATGCGTTAAAAAGAGTTGACTTGCCAACATTTGGTAGTCCGACAATACCACATTTAAATCCCATACTTTTAATTACCTTTTATTCTAAAATAGCTTGAAAATAGAGGCTAATTATATACTAAATCGTGCCGATTGTGCCAATGTTCTTCATGTTGAATGCAAAGTTAGCAAAATTATTCGCAGGTTTATTCAATAACCGCGCTTTAGTTGATTGCAACAAGTAAGACATATATCGCTATTTGTTTATGGTTAATTCTCGACAGTTAAACCGAGTTGATAAAGTTGATTTTTTTTAAGCCCATAAATTTCAGCTGTTATGGCAGCCGCTTTTTTGAGCGGTAACTCTTTTTGCAATAATTTTAAGGTATTAATCACGTTTTCATCGATATCCTCATCGCTTTTAGTGTGACCTTCAACAATCAAAACAAATTCACCTTTTTGACGATTAGTATCTTCATTCAACCAATTAATTAACTCTGCAACAGGGTAACTGACTATGGTTTCCCAAGTTTTAGTCAGTTCTTTGGCAAGTACAATCATTCTTTCATGACCAAAAACCGTTTGCATATCGTGTAATGTATCTAACAAACGATGCGTCGATTCGTAAAAAATCATTGTGCGTGATTGATTAACTAGCTTAACCAAACTGTCTTGTCGTGCTTTCGTTTTAGCCGGTAAAAATCCTTCATAACTAAATTTATCAGAAGGAAGACCAGCAACCGAGAGCGCGGCAATTGCTGCGCAAGCGCCAGGAATAGGCACGACGTTGATATTATTTTCACGACAAGCTTTGACTAAATGATAGCCCGGATCATTAATTAATGGCGTACCTGCATCGGATATTAATGCGATGGATATTCCTGATTTAAGTTTTTCAATCAAAATTTGGGCTTTTTGCTGTTCATTATGATCGTGTAAAGAAAACAGTTTAGCTTTTATGGCTAAATGCTGTAAAAGTAAACCGCTATGGCGGGTGTCTTCGGCCGCGATAAGATCAACACTTTTAAGTGTTTCAATTGCTCTGAGCGTAATATCATCTAGATTACCGATAGGGGTTGCAACAATATATAAAGTCATTATGTTAAGTCACATTCAATTTTGGTTGAAAAATACGATAAATATACTATACGAACTAGCATTTTATTGTATATACTCACCACTTTCAAAATAAATCCTATTTGGGATCGAATAATCGATTAATTCAATGTTGGTAAGATATTAATCATCTGTAGAGCAATCAACGATATTGTTGATCAACAAATGGTATTTTTGTGCTAAATTAATAGCAATAAAGCAGAAATTAAATCTAACAATATAAACTGCTTTGGTTATTATATTCGACCAGCATAAAAAATAATCTATATAATAGCTTTTTACAATAAAAGCGATAAAATATGCACATAAAAATATATGAATGAAGGGTGTTGCTTTGAAAAAGATTCTTACATTAAGTTGTTTAAGTTTATTGATTGTGGCCTGTACACAGTCAAATCCTGCTGAAATTGAAGATATTTCTGATTCATCATCGAGTAATGGTGTGACACAGGGTTATAAAAAACCACCAGCTAATATTTCAACCGGTGGCAGAATGTCAACGCCGGTGAGTTCACCAACAACTTATTCGACGCCTTCATCAAGACCTGTTACTACAACGACAACCAGTGTTCATAATAATGTGTTAACGACTAATGAACGAACCGTTTATAACCGTAATTATGACGAAATTCCTAAAGGTGGTTACAAAGGCGATACCTATACAGTTAAACGCGGTGATACACTATTTTATATTGCATGGGTAACGGGAAATGATTTTCGATCTTTAGCGGCTAAAAATAATATTAAAGAGCCTTATGGTGTCAATGTTGGACAAGTACTCGATGTAAGTGGCGGCACAACAGTTGTAACGCAAACACAAAAGACAACATCTAATCATACTTCTTCTCCTTCTATGGTTTACATGGATGATGATAAGACTACCGCAGCAGCACAAGCCAAAACTAAACCGGTAATGACAACAACCACTACTACGACTACTACCACATCTGGTAATAATCAACCCCCTAAAACTACTCAAAAAACTGAAACGGTGACTGAGCCACTCAATAATACATCTAGCCCTAGCATCAGTGCGAATAGTTCAGCTAATATACCTGTAACATCCTCGCCGGTATCAAATGTGGCAAATATTGCGTGGCAATGGCCGGCAAAAGGTAAGATTATTGAAAAATTCTCAAATGCAAGCAAAGGTATTGATATTGCAGGTTCATTGGGTGACAAAGTTGTAGCTGCTGCTGACGGTCGTGTTGTTTACTCAGGTAATGCTTTACCCGGTTATGGTAATTTAATCATCATTAAACACAATGATGATTATTTAACTGCCTATGCACATAACCAATCAATTTTAGTAAAAGAGCAACAAGCAGTGAGGGCAGGCGAACAAATTGCCACAATGGGCGCAACAGGGACTTCATCGGTAAGACTGCATTTTGAAATCCGTTATAAAGCACAATCTGTTGATCCATTGAAATACTTATCAAAATAATTGAAGTTTTATGTAAGCTTTATTGATATATAAAACGCATAATGCACGGTGTTTTCCGTGCATTATTATGAATACAAATTTAACCGTTTTATTCTACGAAACAAAGGAGTTATACTCATGGCAGTAAAAAAATTAGTGCTTATTCGACACGGAGAAAGTGTTTGGAATCAAGAAAACCGTTTTTGTGGTTGGACAGATGTTGATTTATCTGAAAAAGGTAAAAAAGAAGCAGCTGAAGCTGGACAACTTTTAAAGAAAGAAGGGTTTACTTTTGATTTTGCTTATACTTCTGTTTTAAAACGTGCAATCCATACTTTATGGCATGTTTTAGATGCAGTTGATCAAGCATGGTTACCGGTTGAAAAAAACTGGAAGCTTAATGAACGTCACTATGGTGCATTACAAGGTTTAAATAAAGCAGAAACAGCGGCTAAATATGGTGATGAACAAGTCAAATTGTGGCGTCGTGGTTTTGCAATTACACCTCCAGCACTTGAAAAATCAGATGAACGTTTTCCTGGACATGATTCACGTTACAGCAAATTACCTGAATCAGAATTACCATTAACAGAAAGCCTTGCATTAACGATTAAACGTGTGCTTCCTTATTGGGAATCAACTATTGCGCCACGTGTTGCTAAAGGTGAGCGTGTGATTATTGCTGCACACGGTAACTCTTTACGAGCATTAGTCAAACACCTTGATAACATCAGTGATGATGACATCATTGAACTAAACATCCCAACAGGTGTGCCTTTAGTGTATGAATTTGATGACAACATGAAAGTGATTAAACACTATTATTTAGGTAATGCTGATGAAATTGCTGCAAAACAAGCAGCGGTAGCAAACCAAGGTAAAGCAAAATAATTAATATTTAATTTATGCTTAAAAAGGTAGGTATAGCACTTACCTTTTTTATTATCTTAACAATCTCTTTTTTATCTATTTCACTTTACTTCTTGAGAGTCTTATTTTGTCGAAAATATATTACATTTATGCCGTAATGAATGCGGGAAAATCAACCGAACTATTACAAATAGATCATAATTATTTAAGTAACAATATGCAGACTTTATTGCTTAAGTCGTCCGTTGATACACGTGATTCCGCGGTAGAAATTGTATCGCGATTAGGGTTGCGTAAAAAAGCATTATTGCTTGACGATAATAGTGTTGATGAGATCATTGCACTTATCAAAAAAAATAATTATGCCTGTATATTGATTGATGAAAGCCAGTTTTTATCTAAAAGTACTATATGGAAACTATCGGATGTGTGTGATGAATATGGTGTTCCTATGATGTTTTTTGGCTTAAAAACCGATTATATGGGCCATTTATTCGAAGGTTCAAAAACCTTACTTGAAATTGCCGATAATTTTCGCGAATTAAAAACAGTTTGTTGGTGTGGTAAAAAAGCAACAATGAATTTGCTAGAAGGACAAGATGGTAAAATTGTTAAATTTGGTAATTCAATTCATCTTGGTGATAGTGAGTTCCACTCAGTTTGTCGTAAACATTGGAAAGCAGGTCAAGTTAGACCAAAAAGTTAATTTTAGACAGTGTTACTTTATGGGCATCACTTAATTTGTCTAACGTTATTTGATTTGAAAAAAGTGTGAATGACTTCTCATTTTTACGATATTGTTTTATTGATTCCTTCAATTTTGTGTCATATTAACTGAACCGATTCAGTTTCGTTTTATTCATTATAAGGAATCACTATGAAAATCAAAATTGTTTCATCTGCTCTATTACTTGGTCTGCTTAGCTGTAATGCCAGTGCAAAAGAGTTTGTCTTAATCGATAACGAAAAAGATATTGCAGAAGGTAACTGGTCGATTTCAAGCAAAGATTTGGGTGTAAAAAATGAAAAATTTACTATTCAAAACACGGTGCTTAAAGGCGGTAAACAAGAAGGAACTGAATTACTAACAATAACAAGTGATGTTTTGACTATTAAATTAATTCCTACTCGTGGCTTAGGTATTTTATCGGTAGAAGGGGAGGGGGTTCGTTTAGGCTGGGATTCGCCTGTTAATGAAGTTGTTAACCCCAAATATATCAATTTAGAAAGTCGCGGCGGCATCGGTTGGTTAGATGGCTTTAACGAAATGATGGTTCGTTGTGGTTTTGAATGGACTGGACATGCCGTTCAAGCCGATGGCATGATGTATACGCTTCATGGGCGAGCACAAAATACGCCTGTATCAAAATTAATTGTCACAATCGAAGATAAAGCACCCTATACTATTAACATTAAAGGTTTAATAAAAGAAAACACATTCAAAAAAAGTCATTTAGAAACGTGGGCATCACTTAGCTATGTGCCAGGAAGTAATGACTTTACCATACACGATGTTGTAACCAATAAGAGTGATTATACCCGCGATTATCAAATCATCTATCATAGCAATTTTGGTACGCCAATTCTTGAAGAAGGCGCTAGATTTGTTGCGCCAGTTAAAGAAATTTCACCTTTTAACGATTATGCGAAAGAAGGATTAGCGACGTGGCAAACTTATTTAGGTCCAACTAAAGATTTTGATGAAATGGTCTTTAACGTTTATCCATTTGCGGATGCAAATAATCACACACAAGTGATGGTCACCAATAAAGCAGGCGATAAAGCAGCAGGTATCGCTTTTAATACCAAACAGTTACCGGTACTTTCGTTATGGAAAAATACCGACACCCTTAAGCAAGGTTATGTGACGGGTCTTGAGCCTGGTACCAGTTTTGCCTATCCAGTGACCATAGAGCGAGAACAAAAACGCGTTCGTCAATTGGCCCCTGGTCAAAGTACAGAGTTTACTTTAACGTATAGTTTATTATCGGGTAAAGATGCTGTAAGCAAATATGAAGAGCAAATCAACGCAATTCAGGGTGCGCAACAGACCCAAGTTGTTACTCAACCTATGGCCAAAGAATAACTACCCAATTTTGCTACCAACGCGCAGTTGGTAGCTATCTCATCTATCTATTTTTTCATGTTATTCATCTCTAAAATTATTATCTAAATAAAAGTAGTTTAAAGATGTATTGCTGGTTGATACTTGATTCGCTTTTAATTGGTAGGTATAGTCGGTAAAATTATGTTTATATATATGACTCAACACTTAAACGATGATTTTACGTTGCTAATGCTAAAATAGTATTTCACTATTTAAGTGTAATTTTACTAAACGATAAGGATAGAAATGGCAAACCGACGAATAATAATTGGTATTAGTGGCGCAACAGGAATTGCTTATGGTATTAAAGCGTTAGAACTGTTAAAACCGTTAGATATCGAAACGCATCTTGTTATTTCTAAAGCTGCACAAATAACTTGTCGCTACGAAGTCCCCAATATGAGTATAAAACAGATTCAAGCATTAGCAGATAAGGTTTATTCCATTAATAATATTGGTGCTGCGATAGCCAGTGGATCTTATAAAACTCTTGGTATGTTAGTTGCTCCCTGTTCAATGCGCTCTCTATCTGCTATTGCGACTAGTTTATCTGATAATTTACTTACTCGAGCCGCTGATGTGGTACTTAAAGAGCGTCGCCGTTTAGTTTTAATGGTAAGAGAAACACCACTGCATTTAGGTCACATTAACAATATGCAAGCCGTCACTCAAATGGGCGGCATAATATTTCCACCGGTTCCTGCTTTTTATCAACATATTGATACCATTGATGATATGATAACTCATAGCGTTGCAAGAGCCTTAGACTTGTTTGATATTGATATGCCTTGTTTACCTCGCTGGGGTGAGGATATGCAACTTAACAGTAAAATAATTGAATGACATGACGAGCAACAAATTTTGTAGGCAACCTAATCATAAAATCATTGAATTTATCAAAAAACAACATGTGCTTTCGCTATGTGTGATTTTATCGAATAATCAACCTTGGGCATGTAATACCTTTTATGTATTTGATCAAGATTTGATGAATTTATATTTTCTCACTGAGCTAAAAACTCAGCATGCTAATGCAATGCTCAATCAGCCACAGGTAGCAGGTACAATTAGTATCGCGCCTAAAACTGTTGTTCAAATTCAAGGTATACAGTTTGTTGCAATAGCAAAACAGCTAAGTGATCAACAAGCTATGCATGCTTATTCACTGTATTATCAAGCTTTTCCATTCGCTAAATTAATGAAAGCGCCGATTTGGTCACTGGAATTACAGTACATTAAAATGACCAATAATTTACTTGGTTTTGCGCATAAAGATATTTGGACAAGAAACTAATCTTTTTACCGTCAGGTGGTTCAAATTTTCAATTTTAGCCGTTTTTATGTCCATTCAATTCGTTCAAATTGAGTTATTGAATCACTATTCTTATCCAATAGCTCAAATTCACAGCTTTCAAGTAAACTGATTGGCAATCATTAAAAATTAACCTTGTTATAAAAAAAAATTATAAATATATATAAATATATTATTTAACGAGAAAAATACTATTTTGTATTATACTTGCAAACCTTAATTTTTTTCATCACTAACATAAATGCGTAAATTAGCCGATCGACTCGACCACTTTTCTGATTCAGTTATCCGCCGGATGACCCGAATTGCAAATGAATATCAAGCTATCAATTTATCACAAGGATTTCCTGATTTTGATCCACCAAAAGAATTGATACAAGCTCTTAAACAGGCTGCTGAGCAAGGTCCTCACCAATATGAAATTACTTGGGGTTCAAAAGAATTTAGACAGTTACTGGCTAAAAAGCAGCAAAAATTGATGAACATTGATATAAACCCCGATGAAAACGTCCTTGTAACCTGTGGAAGTACAGAAGCAATGATGTGTGCAGTTATGACAATTTGTAATCCTAAAGACAAAGTTATCATCTTTTCGCCTTTTTATGAAAATTATGGTGCTGATGCGATTTTATCTGATGCAACGCCAATATATGTACCACTCATTCCACCAACATTTGAGTTTGATAAAAAGCAGCTTAGGCAAGCGTTTGAACAAGGTGCGAAAGCCTTAATCTTATGTAATCCGAGTAATCCATGCGGTAAAGTTTTTACCAAAGCAGAACTTGACTATATCAGTCAATTAGCCATCGAGTTTGATGCTTATGTTATTACTGATGAAGTGTATGAACATATGGTTTATGCCCCGCACAAGCACCTTTATTTAGCCAATTTTCCCGGTATGAAAGAGCGTACTATTAGTTGTAGTTCATTATCAAAAACGTATTCGATTACAGGTTGGCGCCTTGGTTATATTATTGCAGATAAAACTATCATTGATGGCTGTAAAATGATCCATGACTTTTTAACTGTTGGCGCCGCTGCACCATTACAAAAAGCCGCTTGTGCTGGCTTATCATTGGGTGAGGATTATTATCAACAATTAACTCAAATCTATACTGAAAAACGTCAATTGTTTTTGCAAGGGTTAGAT
The DNA here is from genome assembly GCF_026536195.1 of Gilliamella sp. B2969. Taxonomy (NCBI): domain Bacteria; kingdom Pseudomonadati; phylum Pseudomonadota; class Gammaproteobacteria; order Orbales; family Orbaceae; genus Gilliamella; species Gilliamella sp. B2969. The sequence goes on along the minus strand of NZ_JAFNOP010000006.1, from coordinate 133,308 downwards.
AAAATAGGTCTATCTTATTATGAACCTCAAGGCGCCTATTATGTCTTGGTTGATATTTCGGCCTTTAACCCATTTAAAACTGATTTTGAATTTTGTGAATGGTTAATTAAAGAAGTAGGCGTAGCGGCTGTACCGGGGTCGGCATTTTTCAAACATCCTGAGTATCGATATATTCGTTTTCATTTTGCTAAACAAGAACAAACGCTGATTGCAGCTTTACAAAGATTATCCAAATTTAAGGAAAAATTATTATGTTTAAAAAATTAATTGCATTAAGTTTTGCTATTTTATCAACATTCACTTTGCTGACCGGTTGTGATGATACTAAAAAAGAGAATCATATTGTTGTCGGTGTTGCTGCCGGACCTTATGGTGATATGTTTAAACAAGCGATTGCACCAGGGCTAGAAAAGAAAGGTTATAGTGTTGAAATTCGGGAGTTTAGTGATTATGTACAACCTAATTTGGCGTTAGCGAATAAAGAAATTGATGCTAATTTATTTCAACATCTCACTTATTTGAATAATTTTAAACAGGCACGCAATTTAGATATTATCGCAATTGGCTTTGTGCCTACCGCTGGTGCGGGTATTTTTTCTAATAAAATTACTGATTTTTCTCAATTAAAAAAAGGTGATCAAGTCACTATTGCCAATGATGTCACTAATGAAGCACGAGCATTAAGAATCTTGCAAGCCGCAGGTCTTATTAAACTTGATCCAACTGTGGATAAAAATAATCTTACTCCTAATAACATTATTGAAAATCCTTATGGTTTAAATATTGTTCCAATTGAAGCACCGCAAACACCTAGATCGTTAGATAGTGCGGTATTGTCGGTTGTCAATGGTAACTATGCTATTGGTGCCGGTTTAGATTTGTCTAAAGCACTTTATACCGAAGTATTAGATAAAGATCTAAAAAATGTTATTGCCATTCGAAGTTCATCTAAAGATACTTTAGGTAAAGACATTATTGATGTACTTAAGTCACCTGAATTTGCGCAAGTGATCGAAGATAAAAATGGTATTTTTTATACTTTCCAAAAACCTGACTATCAATTATTTTAATTATGCAACAAACACCTTTAATCCAAGTAAAAAATGTATCGGTGCGCTTTGAGGCAAAAGGCCAAATAGTTGAAGCTGTCAAAAATGTTTCATTTGATGTCAATCAAGGCGAAATTTTTGGCATTATTGGCTCAAGCGGTGCAGGTAAGAGTACATTGGTAAGAACGCTTAATCGACTCGCCATACCGTCGTCAGGGCAAGTTATTATCGATGGTGTTGATATTAGCACTTTGAAAGGCCGCCATTTACAGGCCTTTCGTTTTCAGGTAGGTATGATTTTCCAAAATTTTAACCTTGCTTGTTCAAAAACCGTTTATGAAAATATTGCCTTTGTTCTTAAGGCTGCTGGCAAAAAGGGTGATGCAGTAAAAAACCGAGTGAAAGAGCTTCTGACATTGGTAGGGTTGAGCGATAAAGCTTATGCTTATCCTGCCGAGCTTAGTGGTGGGCAAAAGCAGCGAGTCGGTATTGCAAGGGCCTTAGCGAATGAAGCGAAAATATTGCTATGTGATGAAGCGACCAGTGCATTAGATCCAACCACAACCAGCGCTATTTTGGATTTACTCAAACAACTCAATGAAAAATTTGGTTTAACTATAGTTCTTATTACCCATGAAATTGATGTGGTAAAAAAGATTTGTCATCGGGTTGCGGTAATGTCGCAAGGTGAAATTGTTGAGATGAATAACACATTTAATTTATTTGCTTGTCCAAAACAACGCTTTACCCAAAACTTTCTTAATATTGATGAAAATACCCATCTTCCCGATCGAATTAGACAAAATGCTAAAGGCAAACTGGTTAGACTACGCTATATTAATGAAAATACTACGCAACCTATTTTATATCAATCAGCGCTTGAAACAGGCGTCGCTTTCAATATTTTGCATGGCTTTATCGAGTATTTTAACGAGCAAGCGCTAGGCAATTTAGTGATAGAGTTAATTGGTGATCCCGATGATATATTAAATCTTATTGCAAAGTTACACAATCAAGGTGTGATTATTGAGGAAATAAATTAATGATAAAACTCACCCTTGCTGAAATAGCACAAATGTTATGGCAAGCCGCCTACGAGACTTTTATTATGGTCAGTTGGTCACTGCTTGCTGGTATTTTATTTGGCACAATAATCGGGCTGTTGCTGTTTTTGATGTCTAATCCGTTTTTTTTCAAAAACAGAGTAATGAATAGTATTGCTAACTTTATCATTAATGCGACTCGTTCAATTCCTTTTTTGATTTTAATGGTGACGGTGTTACCTTTAGGTGCTTTATTTGTTGGCACGACTGTTGGACCAAAAGCGGTTATCTTTCCTTTGTCGTTAGCGGCTATCGCTTTTTATGCAAGGTTAGCTGAAAATGCGTTTAGCCAAATAGATAAAGGTGTGATTGAGGCGGCAGTAGCGAGCGGAGCATCACATATTCGCATAATTATTGGAATACTATTTCCTGAAGCGATGGCACAATTAATTCGCCATGCAACGGTAACGACAATTTCGCTCATTAGCTTTAGCTCAATGGCCGGTGTGGTTGGCGGTGGTGGAATAGGTGATTTAGCCATTCGTTACGGCTATCAACGTTATGTCACAGAAATCCTGATTTTATGTATTATCATTCTGATTTTTATTGTGATGTTAATTCAATTTTTAGGGGATAAATTAGCTAATCACTTTGATCGCAGCTATAAATAATCGGTATTAACATGAATACAATTACAACTATTATTAAAGATCCTAACCGAATCATTTATCAAAACAATATTCCAAAATCTCACTTAAGTGATGGACTGCAATTGAAATATGGACAAGCCGAACTACTGGTTTATCCAGTAACAACAGCGGAAGTTTCACAAATAGTTCAATATGCCTATTCAAAAGGGATCAATATTACAACGCGTGGTGCGGGTACGAATTTGGTGGGTTCAACCATTCCTAATGGTGGCATTATTATTGATTTATCTTTAATGAACAATATTGTTGAACTGGATAAAGAGACATTCACAATTACTGTCCAGCCAGGCATTTTATTACAGGATTTACAACAATGGGTTGAAAAGCAAGACCTGTTTTATCCGCCCGATCCTGGTGCAAAAAATGCCACTATTGGCGGTAATATAAGTACTAATGCTGGTGGCATGCGTGCGGTTAAATATGGCGTGACCCGTGATTATGTGCAAGCAATAGAAGTGGTTATGGCTGATGGCAGCGTTTTAAATTTTGGCAGTAAAAATGTTAAAGATAATACTGGGCTTTCGTTAAAACATCTCTTTATTGGCAGTGAAGGGACACTGGGTATTATTACGCAATGCACTTTAAAGTTAATTGCTAAACCAAAAGCTTTCGAAACCTTAATTATTGGTTTTAAAAGTATTGATTTAGCTATAGCAAATATCACAACTATATTACAAACGTTAACACCCACAGCACTGGAGTTTGTAGAACGTCAGGTTGCGCAGTGGGGTGAAAGATATTCAGGTTTTCAATTTCCATTACCCAATGCACAAGCCTATCTTATTGTTATGTTAGATGGTGCTGATCATCAAACTATATTACAACAGCGTCAGCAACTATTGGCTAATTTGACTGATTGTGAACATTTTATTGCAGAAACAGTAGAACAAGCTAGTCAAATTTGGGCAGTGCGCGGGTCGCTAGTTCGCGCTGTTGAAGCGGTGACAGAGCAAGATCCTATTGATATTGTTGTACCCATTAATAAAATTGCTGATTTTATTCATTACACCAAACAATTAGAAGCGAAAACCAGTGTAAGAATGTTAGCTTTTGGACATGCTGGTGATGGCAATATCCATTTATGTCTATTACGCGATGGTAGAGAGCAAGCGCAATGGCAACGCTTACTAGAACAAGTCCATTGTGCTTTGTATCTAAAATGTCATCAATTAGGCGGGCTTCCTTCTGCTGAACATGGAATTGGTACTGCTAAAGTTAACTATTTTAAGCAGGCCATACCAGAAGATAATCGCCAATTAATGCAAGCAATTAAACAGCAGTTTGATCGTAAAAATATTCTTAATAATCAAGTTTATATTTTGCAAATTTAGATGTTTTTTTATTTGTAATTAACTGAAAAGTCTTTGATGATAATCAAAGGCTTTTTGTTATTACCTAAAGCAAGGGCTTGCTCATAAAAATAGGGTAACTTTACACGTTCAATAAACATCATAACAAAACCCTTTTTTTACTATAATTTAAACTTGTTTATAATCAATAGGTTAAATTTTAATGTAAAAAAAGGGTTTTTAAGCCTAAAACAAAACATTTATCTTTTGCCTAACAAGCGTTATAGTGTATCGGTTTCTAGTTTAACGCCGTGTAGGTGGTTTAGAAACTGTTTTTTTAGCAGCTCATATGTATGCTGACGTTTAACGACGTGTAGGCGGTTATAGTTTTTAAAATTCCATTTAAAAAATGCGATTAATGGTTATGCCAGATTTATCTGGGTTAGATGAGTTGCGCCTGTTATCATTTTTAGGTTCTGAATCCTCCCTTTACCCATTGCGGTATATTTTTTATCTGCATGATTAAATAAAGTATTTTTGAGTTTAGTCTTTCGCTTGTTTTATAAATTGATAATTTTAATATGTTATTTGGCCTACATTAAACAATCAACCTCGACAGCACACATTACTCTTTTTATTAGAAGGTATTAACTTGTGATGCTGGGCGTCATGAATGCAAAATCTTGTTAAATCCTTTATCAATAATTAACATTCGGGATCAAGTTTATGAGTACAATTTTTAAGGGATCTATGCTAGAGTTGAATCCCTTATTTTTCGACTCAGTAGGGAGGTAGGTCTTGAATCTTTCACCTAAAGCATTTCATTATTTGGGCGTAATTGCTACTATCGCTTCACTTGGTATGTATGTTTCTTATATTCCACAAATCATTGATAATCTTCATGGTTACAAATCTAATCCCACTCAACCATTGGCTGCAGCAATAAACTGTTCGTTATGGGTTTGCTATGGTTTATTGCGTGAAAAGAAAGATTGGCCAATTGCTATTGCCAATTCACCGGGTGTCATTTTTGGCTTAATGGCTTTTTTCACCGCTTTATAAATCGCATTATTGATTAAACTACAGTGAAATCGATCTCAATTCCTGTAGTTTTCTCTCCTTTTTTCTCTTAATTGTGCTGTCGTTGATTATGTTGAATGCATATTTTAATAAAGTTTGAAATTAATACAGCAGCAGGTTAATATTTAACCTTAGTAATAAGATTAAATAAATCAATACAATACGGAGTTATCAACAGGTTTGTTAAATACTTATCAAATAGTACAGTGAATAATTTGCTAGTTATCCCCTTTTAATGGTTTTATCACTGTGCAAAATTTGTTCATTGTCATGTCGTTTATATACTATTATAGTAAAAGCGATTAATTCGATTTTTTATCTGGATTTCAACTTCAAAAAATTTTTGATAAATGTTAGTGGTTTAATTAGAAACGTTGTATTAGCAAAGTCGTACCACAAATCTGGCAAGATGATCGTTTTGCTGGGTAAAAATCGTGATAAAGGAAGGAAATATTATGACAAAAATTAATCTTTCAGATGAGTTAATAAAAGACTTCATTTATTCAGTTTATCGAAAAGAAGTATTGTTAAATTTAGATGGGGTGGTTTTAACTGAAGATGATCGAAAAACGTTACATGAAAAACGAGATTTTGTTAATAGCTTGAGCGAAACAGAACTAGCTAATATTCGATCATGGATCATCAATAAATTAAAATCATTAGAAGATAAACACCATTAAAATTGCGTGAGTTTACTGCGTTTTAGGCGGGCTAACGTTCCTTTTATTTTAATAAAAATATTTTTTTATCTTTATCAAAAACACTATAGACAGATTAACCAATAGTTTTATAATGCATTCGATAAAATATCATTTATAAAAAAGGAAATAATATGAAAAAGTTAGCCTTTGTTTTATTCGTTAGTCTACCAATGATAGCTAGTGCATCCAACTGTGATGAGATCAGCGCTAATATCGCAGAAAAAATTAAAAATAATGGTGTTGAAGCCTCTCAATTTCAATTGAAACTCGTTTCATCAAATGAATCTCAACAACAAATTGAAGGGCAAATTGTGGGGTCTTGTGATCGTGGACAACAAAATATTGTCTATGTACGTTATGATTCTGCTAGCAAAGCTGCAAAAAGCACAGATAAAAAAGCAGTTGATACAAAGTCTCAACCTGAGCAACCAAAAGCAGAAACAGTAGCTCCAACTACGACAGCGCCAGTTGATTCTAGCGAACAACAAAAAACGGAAAACCAAACAAGTCCTAACCAAACATCAGAATCAACCACTAACTAGTAATGTTGATAATAAAGCGTCGATTAGAATTAAACATTCAATATCCAAAGCGAGTTTTTGTTAATTAAGTTGTTTAATTTATTTTTCGACGCTGCTCATTAATCCAATATGCTTTGGGCTCAAATTATACCCATTGAATCTGATTTGCTTAATGTCGACAAAAGGCGTAAAACACGTGTTTATTAGGTAAAATCAGTTTTATGCCTTTATAAATTGATTATTTAAGTGATAGTATTTTATGTTTTCATTTTATTCCCTTATTGATTCATGCCAGACAGATTGGAATAGTTATATCCAGCATGAGTTTATCGAACAACTTGGTAAAGGAACCTTAGATAAGTCTTGTTTTCAACACTATTTAAAGCAAGATTATCTATTTTTGGTTAACTTTTCGCGGGTTTGGGGACTTGCCGTTTATAAAAGCCGTAATCTTTTAGAAATCAAGCAAGCATTACATAGCCTTAAAGCTATTGTTGAAGTAGAACTGGATTTACATATTGGTTATTGTAAACAATGGCATATCACTGAATCAGAATTAACCCGTTTAGTTGGAGCCAAAGCTAACATAGCTTACACCGATTATGTTTTAGATGTAGGCTTAAAAGGTGATATTCTTGACTTACATATTGTTTTAGCGCCATGCTTGATTGGTTATGGCATGATTGCAAATTGGATAACAGCCCAGTCTTGGTATAATGCAGAAAATAATCCTTATACAAGTTGGATCGACATGTATTGTGGTGATGAATTTCAAAAAGCAGTGCAAAATGAAATCAATTGGATTAATGATAATTTATCTAACATCAAGTCAGAACGTTTTGAACAGTTAAAAACCATTTTTAAAACGGCAACCCAGCTTGAAGCTGGTTTTTGGCAGATGGGATTAGAAAAAAGCTGTTAATAATTATCATACTTCACCAATGATGGCAAAGTATGATGTAATAAGGTTATAGCAAATTCGAGTAACTTTGTTTGGTTTTTTCATCCCAAACACTTGCTTGTACTTGCCCAATATGTTTTAGTTGTAACAACAACATGACTAATCGAGATTGTCCAATACCACCACCAATAGTTTGTAATAACTCACCATTGACTAATGCTTGATGCCAAGCTAATTGTAATCGAGATTCATCATGAGTGATCTTAAGTTGACGTTTCAATGCTTCAGGATCAACACGAATGCCCATTGATGAAATTTCAAATGCACTATTTAATGCTGGATTCCAAACTAAAATATCACCATTCAAGCCTTTAGAACCCATTTCATTATCACTACTCCAATCATCATAATCGGGTGCACGGGCATCGTGTTTTTCGTTATTAGATAAATAGCCGCCTATACCAATTAAAAATACAGCCCCCAGTTCTTTAGTAATTGCATTTTCACGCTCTTTTGGCGATAAGTTAGGGTAACGTTTTAACAGTTGTTCACTATCCATAAATGTAATGGATTCCGGCAAAAAGCGTGAAAGGTGATATTTTTCTGATACGGCTTTTTCTGTTGCTTTAATCGCTGAATAGATCTTTTCAACAGTTTGCTTTAGGTAAGTAAGAGTACGATCTTTTGGACTTATTACTTTTTCCCAATCCCATTGATCGACAAATACGGAATGAATTGGTGAAAGCTGATCTTCATCCGGTCGTAACGCTTTCATATTAGTATATAAACCTTCACCCTCAGCAAAATGGTGATCAGTTAATACTTTACGCTTCCATTTAGCTAAAGAGTGAACGACTTCAAATTGTGCATTAGCAATCGTTTTAACTTTAACCTGAACTGCTTTTTCGGTACCAGATAAATTATCTTGAATTCCATCACCAACTTGACTTAATAATGGTGCTTGCACTTCAATCAGGGATAAATTTTCGGCTAACTTATCAGCAAAAAAATGTTTCACAAAGCTTATTCGTTGTTGTTGTTCTTTGAATGATATCGTCATGTTTACTCTCTAATTATTGTCAATTTGTGTATGTAAATTAAACTAGAAAATAGAAATATGCAAGTTTCAATACGGTAAAAATAGATACAAATAGCGATGAGTTTGTCTCTCAACTTTATTGATTATTATAATTGTTATCTATTTTGTGTTAATTGCTGATTAAAAAGAACATTAAGACAAAAATTGAACAATTTAGTGGGTTGCATTTTTAAGTCAGCAACCAAATCGATGAAACTAGGATGTTGATCAGTTTAAGGTAACTATCTGTAAAAACGGATATTTTATTTCAAATTAATTATTATTTAATGATATTATCAGGATAATAAACGTTGAAATCATCCCTCCAAAGGGATTGATACCTGTTATTTTTTATATAATCAACTGATGACAATTGCACAATTGTTTCTTGGATAATGCTAAATACCAATGCTCGGCGTGTATAACTTATTTTATATACCATCAGTCATTTTTTATATCGTAGATTACAAGCTAATTAAACCTGTCAGCATTGCTAAATAGCAATTCTCATGACTGAATCAAGCTGGATCTTTTGCCTAAAAACTTCGACAAAGCTGTTTATAAACTCACAATTGAATGCTAACGCGTATACGACTAACCCCTTTTACGGACCCTTTTTTTTTACCAAATATAAAAAATAATAAAATCAATACATTACAAATCACATAAAAAAAAGGGTTTTTTAGTAGCAAAACATCATTTACCTTTCTGCCAACAACAGTTATAGTGGTTTAGCTTCTAGTTCACTGCCGTATAGGCAGTTTAGAAATGACGGGTATGCTTTTGCTAATTTCGGATACCGTTCACTGCCGTATAGGCAGTTTAGAAACTGCCCGCGGATGCTGCTGGTGTTGAATTGCCGTTCACTGCCGTATAGGCAGTTTAGAAAAAGCGGGGAGCGTTACCAGTGGGAAGGGGGGCGTTCACTGCCGTATAGGCAGTTTAGAAACGTATTGTGAATAAATCAATTGATCTAATCGGGTTCACTGCCGTATAGGTAGTTTAGAAATTTTTCTTTAATCGAGTTAATTAACTCAAGCGGTTCACTGCCGTATAGGCAGAATTCATGTTTGGTCTTGAAATTGTGATATTTTGCCAATCTATATTTTATTCGTGATATATTGCTATTGATTAGTAAATTAATACCAGTAGGTTTTCTGTTAATCATTACTGCTGATAGTTGGCTTTAATTTGTTTATAAAGCGATAGAACTAAGCTTTTAATATTTGTTTTGGTTGACACCTGTAAAGCCGGTATCAACCATAAATAAGCAATGATGTTTGTATGCGAACAGGATTTTACTTACCTATGTCAAAAAATCGTGTTTACTCGGCAAATTTATTTTTATGATCATACCGGTTGTAGTGGATGTCATCACTAATTAAATAGTTATAAATATCATCGACAATTTCGATACCATTTTTTAGGTAGTCTGCTTCACGTTTTTTACCTCGTTCACCAGGAAAGAATACTTGGCTATTGCCTTTAGCGGGTTTGACATTTTTTAATTGATCGAGCATCGAAGACATAGTTTGTTTGAATATTTCAAGGCCGATAAAATATTCTGGGTTAATGACAATATGTAAATGCCCAAGATCGCGTCCTTTGGATAGGTCTGCATACATTGACGAGACATTTTTACCAAAAGGCAAGCCTAGTAATATCCCCGATAAGATATCAACCATCATCATCAAACCATAACCTTTTGCGTCAGCAATCGGTAATAAAGCATTGACTTTATGAGGATCGGTGGTTGGTTCACCGTGCTCATCAACGGCCCATGTTGGCGGAATAGGAGCGCCTTTGGATCGTGCATAAAGTACTTTACCCCAAGCTTGCACCGTAGTTGCCATATCAAATGATACAACTCGCTCATCGGCCGTTGGGGCTGCAAATGCAATTGGATTGGTACCAAAAAATTCTTCGGCTCCACCATAGGGTACAGCCATTGGATCTGATTGACACATTGAAATGGCAACTAAATTTTGTGCAGCTGCCATTTCGGTAAAGTAACACAGTGATCCACTGTGTGACATACGGCGTATACCGACGACCGCGACACCATTCTTCTTCGCCATTTCAATGGCTTTATCCATGCCAACTTTGGCAGCAACCAAACCACAGCCATTATCAAAATCGAGAATGGCGCTCGCTGGACCTGTTTCTTTATAAGTGATGTTAGGATTAACGGTCATGCCACCTTTCGCAATACGTTCTGCATAATATTCTACTCTTACTGCACCATGTGAATGAATGCCTCGGGCATCAGCAAAAGCTAACGCATCGGCAGCAATGCTTGCATGTTCCTGACTTAAACCGGCTTTATGCATTTTATTCGCGATTAGATCGTGTAATGTTTTTCTGTCAACTCGCATAGTAAACTCCCTTAAATATATGTTTTACCTGTTTGGTTATCTTATTTTGTAATGATTGTACCTTTGGTACCCGCTAATAAGGACTCTATATCCGTTAGCGTACCGATATAGGCTGTATTGCTGGTTTGTTCGACAAATTCAATGACAGATTTGACTTTAGGACCAATAGCGCCATCTTCAATTGCCAGTGGTTTTAACCGTTCAGCATTGACATGGCGTAGCGCGGTTTGTTGTGGTGTGCCCCAATTTTCGTAAACCGCATCAGCATCAGTTAAAATCATCAGATGATCAGCTTTAAGTTGTATGGCTAATTGCGCTGCACTGTGATCTTTGTCGATAACCGCTTCTATACCTTGATAACCAAGTTGATTTTTAATGACAGGTATACCGCCACCGCCATTACAAATGACAATAGTGTCTTGGTTAAGTAATTGTTTGATAGCATCGATTTCGAGGATTTTTTGCGGTTTGGGGGACGGCACTACTCGACGTAAATACTGTCCATCTTGTTTAAATTGCCATCCATATTGTGTTTGTAACTGTTTCTGTTGCGCTGGTTGATATACTGGTCCTATATACTTGGTAGGATCTTTAAAAGCAGGGTCGTTGGGATCAACTTCAACTTGGGTCAGCACGGTGACAACATGTTTAACATGTTCGTGTTGCTGTAAACTGCGACCTATCATATACCCGAGCATACCTTGCGTTTGGGAAACCAGAATATCGAGTGGGTAGGCAGCAACCTGTGTATAAGCCGCATTTTGTAGTGCTAATAAACCTACTTGTGGGCCGTTGCCATGCACAATCACTAAATTATATTTTCCCGCTAGTTTTGCGATAAGCTGGGTTGTAGCATCAATGTTTCGATATTGATTCTCTATTGATAGTGGTTCATTTCGTTTAGAAATTGCATTGCCGCCTAATGCAATAACAATCAGTTCCATATGATATCCTTGATCATTTATTAAAATTGCTTATTGTTTTAAAGTATTAACACATTTACTCGCCATTCACTGTGTTTTCTTGTTAATATTTAGCTAATTAAATGCGGTAATACCGCTTTTTTTGTCACTGTCCGAATAAGAAAGTGACCTGGTTTTTAATGATGTATTTACCTACTTAGTCATTCATAGATTCGCTTTATTCGTCTATCGATATTGTTTTGGTAACTGTAGTTGCTTAACTCAGCTCACCGATTTGGCTTCAGAAACAAAATAGTACGCTGCTTTAAATTTCGACATCACGATGGCAATCTTTTGAATAAATATAACTTAATGGCTCTTTACCCACGGCATAACAAGCTTGCAATGCATAAGCGCCCATAAAAATATAGTCATCTTTTTTGACCGGTATCCACTCATTGTCAAGCAAGTACATACCTTCACCACTGAGTAAATACGCGCCATGTTCCTGAACATGAGTTTCAATATAGCCATGACTTGCGCCTGGTTGGAAAGTTAAAATATGAAAGTTCATATCAAAGCCAAGTTCTTTTGGTAATAAGTCTTGCACAAATACATTATCCATATTCTCATAATGAATATTTTCCAGATTGATAACATGGTTCGAAACAACCCGAGCTTGGTATCCATCAAGCGGGGTATAACGTCTTTTGTACAAGAATAGGCGAGATGAGCTGGTCATATTTTGTAAATAAAGTTTTACTCCGCAAGGACAGTAAAGATAGCCGCCTGTTTGTAAATGAAACGGTTGTTGATCAGCTTTAGCGGTTATTTCGCCTTGAATAACATAGACAAAAACTTCAAGATCTTTACCACCAAATCCTTGTAGGTTTTTGCCATCTTTATGCATGGTGACTAAATAATCAACAAATGACGCGCCCAATTTAGGGGTTGATAAAATGGTGATGTCACAATTATCAAAACCAGGAATGATATTTTTTACCAATCCATCAGGCGGAATGAGCGCGTAATTTTGTCGTTTAATAATTGCTCTTGATGCTAATAAGTCTTTTGGGTAACCTGTGTTGTTGTTGATATATCCCATAATTATCTCCTTGGAACATATTGATTTTTTACTTCGGCTGACTATTTTTTAGGTAATACAATAGCGCGCCATTAAAAACAGCTTAGTTTAGAAAAATGTGTGTTGCCGATCATAAATATAATGATCGGCACAGATTATTAATTGTTATTTGCGCTTTTATGCATGTTAAGAAGGAAGAACAGCACGGTTGCAACAATTAAAATAGCAATTGCCACATAGAATCCGGTAATTTTGGTGCCGGTAAAATCTGCTAAATAACCAGTTAATGGTGGCGCGATAACAGACGAGCTCATACCAAAAAAGTTAAATACGCCAAACGAAGTGCCATAATTGGTTTTAGGGGCAGTTTCGGCAACATGTGAAATCAGAATTGGTTCTACAGTTAATTTACCAAATAAACCGTAAAAAACTAATCCAGCGAGTAAGAAAGTAATCGTTGCTGATTGCACTGTAGTTAGTAATGTTGCTGCGGCGATTAGTTCAAGTGCAATGATAAATAATAGGCGTTTATTTCTGTATTTATCAGAAATTTTACTGATGATTAATGCCCCAGGAATAGCTGCAAATGCAACTAAAGAAGACGCAGAGCCAATGCTACCACCAGTAAAACCACGTTCTGTTTCAAGAAAGTTAGGTAACCAACTGACAATCATATAATAACCATAGCATGTGGCAAAATACATGATATATGATGCAACCATCTGACTACTAAAAAAGCTATGTGTTTGTGATTCTACTTGATCAGCAGAGCGTGTGTTAGCGGTATTTTCATGTTGTTTTGCTTGTTTAATTTTCGGTTGTTCTTTAATAATAATTGCAAAACCTGCAACTAAACAAAGTAGCAATGCAGCAATTATGTATAACATGTATTGCCATGGCATGCCTAATGATTTGACTAAAAAGCTTGTTGCTAACAAACTAATCCCCATACCTAAAGCCGAGCCGGTATTGATAATTGCTGATGCAAAGCCACGGTGCTCTGACGGAATATTTTCAGCTGAAAGTGACCATGCCGAACCATAATAAGAACCACAGCCTAAACCAGCAAGCAAACTACCAATATAGATCATTGTGATTGAATGAGCATTACCGATCATTAACGCAGCAATAGTGAAGAGTAAAAAGCCGGGGATAACTACCGCTTTTTTACCAAACTTATCAACTAACATACCTGCGGGTATTTGCATTGCGGTGTAGGCAAAGAAGTAACAACTGGCAATGAGTCCAAGAGCAGTATTGGATTGTGGTCCTATAGTTTGTTGAACTTCTGGAAAAATCGCGGTTAATACTGGGCGATAAATCCACATAACTGTCCAACCTAGGCATAATAATACAACGATTTTATGCCAGTATTTAATTCCACCCGTTTTTTCTATTATGGTCATGTTAATTCCTTATTATTCTTGATAAGCTAATTTATATAGGGCGTGTGTGAGTGCTTTAATGCCTTCTACTAAATCTTTTGTGTCTGTATCTTCAGCAGGATTGTGACTAATACCTTTAATGCTTGGCACAAATAACATTGCTGTAGGCACACGTGGCGCAAATATTTGTGAATCATGACCCGCACCACTGTGCATTACCCGATAACTGAGTTTTTCTTCTTTACATATCGCTTCTAACATTTTGATTAGCTTGTTATCCATCGGGATCGGATCTTCATCCATCCAGCGATTTATGTCGATTTCAAGACCAAGTTCGTTGGCGATACGCAGCATATCAGCTTCGATTTCTTCGGTGAATTGAACTAATTGGGCTTTATTCGTATGACGACAATCCATACTGAATAATACTTCACCAGGTACAACATTGACGACATTTGGTTTGGGTTCTACGTGACCAAAAGTAAGCACAAGTGGATCACCAACTTTGATTGCTTTGTTGATTGATTCATTACAGATTCGACTAAATGCATACACCGCATCTTTACGATATCCCATAGGCGTTGTACCGGCGTGATTGGCTTCACCAACTAATCGAATGTTATAACGTCGTTGACCTACAATACTGGTTACAACACCAATACTTTTTTGTTCTTTTTCTAGAACGCCACCTTGTTCAATATGAATTTCTAAAAACGCTTTAATATTGTCGCGTGCAGGTTGAGTATTGAATTTAAATCCACATGTTTGCATGGCATCAACAAATTTTATGCCTTCGCTGTCTTGTATTGTTTCGACATCGTGATGATTAGCAATAGCAAATACATTTTTACTGCCCCAAAAAACGTAAGGAAAACGGCTACCTTCTTCTTCTGCCATCGAGATTAACTCTAATGTGCGTAGTGGTTGACCATAGTTTTCTTTCAGGTATTGCATTGCAAGTAAAGCCGCTATAATGCCTAACTGTCCATCAAGTTTTCCACCGTTTACAACAGTATCAACATGCGAACCTGACATGATAACTTCATTTTTGTATTTACTGCCTTCAAATCGTCCATATAAATTTCCAATGTCGTCAAAATAGCTATGCATGCCAATTTCGGTCATTCTTTGTTTCAGTGCATTTTGGGCAGCGAGCCATTCGGCGCTATAGAGTAGGCGCGTTGTACCACCTTGTTTTAATCCGCCAAAGCTAGATATCCAGTCTACTGCGTTAGCAACATCATCATATAAGATATTCATGTGTATTTACCTGTTGTTCAACTTGTTACTGTCATTAAGTGTCTTTATATATAATGAAACACATTAAAAGTGAATTTGTCATCTACCATACTATTAATAGCAAATAATAATGTGATCAAACTAGCTTTTTTATTTTTTTAAAATTTAATTAAATTAATGAATTGGTATTATAAAAAATTTTTTAATAATCATTTATGTTACTGATTTTAATATGTTTTATTTTTTATGATTAATCGTCAATTTGTGACATCCAACCTATTTATTCACTATTTTTTACGTAATATATAAATACAATCTGTAAATTAGATGTGATAGTGTCATACTATTTATTGTTATCAATCAGAATTATCAAAAACGGGTAACAGGATGCCACCTGTAAAATCAATCATTCCCGTCTATGAAAGTATCTCAATAAGTAATAAGTGAGTATTGTCTATATCTAAACAGAACTTAATTTTTTCATAACTGAAAGGCCAAATCTCATGATTCAATCTTTTATAAAAAAAGGCAGCTTTCAAGATTCAGTTAGTTTAATGCTAATTTCAAAAAAACTCAGTAATCTTGACGAAGTTGATGAAGTTTCCGTCATGATGGGTACCCCAGCCAATAAATCGCTGCTTACTGCAACCGGTTTTTGGGATGATATGTTTAATGAAGCAACACCCAATGATATTTGTGTGGCCATTAAAACCCATGATAATTCTTGTAATGTGGTGGCGTTGATTAGTGAACAATTGGAAGATGCGTTAAAAAATATTGCGCAGCAACAGCAAGGCGGGCGTAAATTACTCAAAGCAAGACGTTTTGCTAGCGCTAATCAAAAATTGCCTGATGCTAATTTGGTGCTTATTTCTATAGCCGGTGAGTATGCTGCTGGGTTGGCTGAACAAGCTTTGGATGATAATAAAAATGTGATGATATTTTCGGATAATGTCTCACTTGATGATGAAATTCGCTTGAAAACCAAAGCGTCAGAAAAAGATTTGATTGTAATGGGACCCGACTGCGGTACTGCCATTATTGCTGGTGCACCTTTAGCTTTTGCCAATGTCATTCCAAAGGGAAATATTGGTGTAATTGGTGCATCTGGAACAGGTATTCAAGAAGTTATTTCACAAATTGCCTTATTAAATCAAGGGATTACTCAAGCTATTGGTTTGGGTGGGCGGGATTTATCTCAAGAAGTCGGTGGCATTAGTGCGTTAACTGCGTTAGATATGCTAGCTGCGGATCAGGCAACACAGGTGATCACGTTTATTTCTAAGCCACCAGCAGAAAGTGTGCGTAAAAAAGTGATTTCTGCCATGAAGTTGATTAACAAGCCAATTGTTGCAATATTTTTAGGTTCTAACATAGATAAACCACAAGATGAAAACATTTATTTTGCCAGAACATTGGATGAAGCGGCGCGATTATCATGTTTATTAGCTAAAGTAGAAGCAAGTGCAACTCAATTAAGTCATGCGGAACATCGTTCTATTTTAGGTTTATATACTGGCGGCACATTAGCTTCAGAAGCGGCGATGTTACTTGCTCACGAGCTTGGCTTAGCGGTTAGCAAAAATCATGATAAAGGCATCATGTTAGCGCAAAATGGTCATAAGATAATTGATCTTGGTGATGATTTTTATACTGTAGGTCGCCCACATCCAATGATTGATCCTTCAATTCGTGAACAAGAAATTTGTCAGTTAGGTGATAACACAAGTGTTGGTGTTCTATTATTGGATTTGGTTATTGGCTATGGCGCTAATACTAACCCTGCCGAATCCATTATTACTGGTTATCAAAAAGCGTGTGCTAAACGTGCTGCTGATAATCCTTTAATTGCCATTGTTACTGTAACCGGTTCTGAGCAAGATCCACAATGCCGTAGCAAGCAGATTGATGCCTTAAAAGCTGCCAATATTGTGGTAATGGACAATTTACCGGAAGCAATTTTATTGGCAAAAAAACTCATTTCACCATTAAAGCAAATACGTTCGTTAAAACAGTACCCATTACTTGATCATATTAGTGTGATTAATGCAGGTCTTAGAGGCTTTGCTGACGATCTTCAAGCATCGAATGTGCCTGTTGTGCATTATCAATGGGCACCAGTAGCGGGTGGTAATCAAAAATTAGCGGCTATTTTGAAGAAATTAAATTAAGAGGTTTTGACAATATGAATACATCAATAAATGAAGCAAATCAAGCTATTATTGAACGAATTAAAGCGGCTAGGCCTCATTGGATTGGCGTAGTTGCAGCAAAAGAAGCGGTACCAACGTTAGCACAAGGACAAAAATTATTGCATGCTGGCCCACCTATTGTTTGGACTGATATGACAGGACCAATGCAAGGTGCTTGTATTGGTGCCTGTTTATTTGAAGGTTGGGCGAAAGACGAAAATGAAGCTTTACAGTTATTACAGTCAGGTAAAGTAGAATTTATTCCTTGTCATTCAGTCAATGCCGTTGGTCCAATGGGCGGAATTACCTCTGCTAATATGCCAATGGTTGTTGTTGAGAATGTTACTCATGGTAACCGAGCATACTGTAATTTGAACGAAGGCATTGGTAAAGTCATGCGCTTTGGTGCTTATGGTGAAGAAGTCTTAAATCGTCATCGTTGGATGAAAGAATCATTAGGTCCAGCATTAAATGATGCACTTAAACTATTTGATAAAGGCATTGATTTAACTGCATTGATGGCGCAAGCCATTACTATGGGAGATGAATTTCACCAACGTAATATTGCCGCTTCTGCATTATTATTACGTACATTGTCACCAAAATTAGCTGTACTTAAACGTAGTCAAGAAGAGATGGCAAAAATCTTTGATTTTTTAAGTGTCACAGATCAATTTTTCTTGAATTTAGCAATGGCATTTTGTAAATCCGTAATGGATAGTGCCGCCCAGATTCAAGCTGGTACTATTGTTACAGCGATGACACGTAATGGTAAAGATTTTGGTATTAAAGTTAGTGGTCTTGGTGATCAGTGGTTTACCGCTCCAGTAAATACACCTCAAGGACTATTTTTTACCGGTTATTCACAGCAAGATGCTAATCCCGATATTGGTGACAGTGCTATAACTGAAACTTTTGGTATTGGAGGCGCCGCAATGGTTGCTGCGCCAGGTGTTACGCGATTTGTTGGTGCTGGTGGTGCTGATGTTGCGTATGAGGTATCAGAAGAGATGAGCGAAATATTTTTAGAACATAACATGCTATTTCAAATACCATCTTGGAATTTTCAGGGCTGCTGTATGGCATTAGATATACGCCGAATTGTTGAAACAGGAATCACACCATTAATCAATACCGGTATTGCTCATAAAAAGGCAGGTGTTGGTCAAATTGGCGCAGGAACAGTGCGTGCACCGTTAGCTTGTTTTGAAAAAGCACTAGAAGCACTGGCTAAAAAGCTCGAAGTATAATTTATGAACATTATGCATGCTAATGGCAATCGATTAAATCAACATATTGATAATTGCTTATTAAACTCGAGTTTTACGCTGAAAAATCGTTATAGCTGCATGTTATCGAATCAAAATTACTTACATAAAATTAAGCCTTTGCTTGTTAGTGCGCATGCGCCAACAATCGAAGGTGCTTTATCGTTATTTAGTTTACATCAGCACACGATTAATTTAATTAATACGCATCAGCAGTTAATTGCGCTTCATCGATATGCAAGTGGCATATCACCAATGGGGTGGGTGCTTAAATCTGAAGATTTTGATTATATTAAATCGGTTTTATTAAACAATGAATTCAAAATAGATCAACTCATGAATGGTGATTTGATTTGCGGTGATATTTTAATCATGAATCATACTCATAAATGTCATTTGCAAATCAAACGTGATGAAAAGCTGAGTTTCAATAAACAGTCTATTGTACAGCTATTACAACACGTCGATTATCCGACTGGATTGTTTGGCAATTTGAAAGATAATATTATTGATAAATCGCCACCGCAACTTGATTTATTGTGTGGTAAAATTAAACAATTGATGGATGGACAAGTTGTTGACATTACACCATTTATCGGTTTAGGCCCAGGTTTAACACCTAGTATGGATGATATTTTAGTGGGGATTCTCGCGGTCATTTCAAGCGATGTTCGTTTTGTCGGTAAATTAAGTCAACTAAAGCATGGCTTGTCAGCGTTATCTTTAAATTCTTTAACAACGTTAATTAGTGCATCTTTTCTCAATTATGCATTAGAAGGTAAGTTTTCGTTATTAGTACTACAGATGGTTAAGGCGCTTAACCAAAATAGGTTAGATCATTCATCAATAAATAAATTATTAAATTATGGTCATACCTCTGGCGCTGATCTTTTACTTGGTATGTGGTTAGGCATTGATCGTTTTATTTTAGAGGATTGAATCATGTTAGATACTGAAACAATGCGAACATTTACCAAAGTCGTTGAATGTAATAGTTTTTCAAAGGCGGCTAAATTACTTTATAAAACGCCAGCAGCAATTAGTTATCGCATTAAATCATTAGAAACTGACTTAAATACCCAATTATTTGAACGGACCACGCGATCGGTTTCGCTTACCTTGGCAGGTCAACATCTTTATGAACATTGTAGTCAATGGTTGCTTTGGTTATCGACCATGCCCGATGAGCTCCAGCAAATCCGTGATGGTGTTGAGCGTAAAGTCAATGTAACAATTAATAATTTATTATATGATGTTGAAGCCGTAACAGAATTGTTGGCCCATTTAAAAGAGAAATTCCCTTTTACCAATTTTAACTTTACTCGCCAAGTTTATATGGGGGTTTGGGATTCATTATTGCATGGCGAATGCCATCTTGCGATTGGTGCTACCGGTACTGAATCGCTAGATAATATGATCAATATTTTTCCGTTAGGCGAAGTAAGTTGGATTTTTGTTGCCGCTAAAAATCATCCGGTAACACAAATTGAGGGGCCATTATCTAATGAATCATTACGAAAATTCCCAGCCATTAACGTTGAAGATACTTCAGTACATATGAATAAACGCGTAGCTTGGTTATTACCGAGTCAATCAGAAATTATTGTACCGAATATTTCGACCAAATTAGCTTGTCATTTAAAAGGTCTTGGCATTGGATTTTTACCAAAATCGATTTGCCAACCCTATTTAGATTCAGGCGATTTAATTGCTTGCCAAGTGGTTAACGAACGAAAACCCTCTCCATTATCACTAGCTTGGAAAAAAGCTCATATGGGAAAGGTTATGAGTGAAATTGTTAATTTATTCAAATTTCATCATCCTTTAGCAAATAATTTTTTAAAAAATATTGATAAAAAACGATAAATCACTATGCCGTGTGATTATTGAAATAATTAAATATAAACAAAGGAAAAAATAAATGTTAGACCTAAACAAATATGATCAAATTAATCCGCCTACGCGGTTACTTATGGGTCCTGGTCCAATTAACGCAGATCCACGCGTGACAAGAGCAATGGCTGCTCCATTAATTGGTCAATTTGATCCTGTTATGACTGATTATATGAATCAAACCATGGAACTTTATCGAGAAATTTTCAAAACTAAAAATGAGCAAACATTTGTTATTGATGGTACCGCTCGTGCAGGTATTGAAGCGGTGCTTGTTTCTACCATTCGTCCTGGTGATAAAGTTTTAGTGCCTGTTTTTGGTCGTTTCGGTTTATTACTTTGTGAAATAGCTCACCGTTGCCGAGCAGAGGTGCATACCATTGAAGTCCCATGGGGTGAAGTTTTTGATCCAAATGTGATTGAAGATGCCATTAAAAAAATCAAACCTCGCTTATTACTTTGCGTACAAGGTGATACCTCAACGACATTGTTGCAACCATTAGATAAGATTGGTGAAATTTGTCGTCGGCATGGCGTATTATCTTATGTTGATGCCACTGCATCTATTGTTGGTAATGAACTTGAAGTCGATAAATGGCAGTTAGATGGTGTTTCGGTCAGCTTACAAAAATGTCTTAGTGGCCCTCCTGGTGTTGCTCCATTAACGTTAAGCCCACAAATGGTTGATATCATTCAAGCACGAAAATGTGTGGAATTGGGTATTCGAGCAGATGGCGACAGCAGTGGTAGTGACGAAATTATTTATTCTAACTATTTCGATATTGACATGATCATCCGTTATTGGGGGGCTGAACGTATCAATCATCATACTGAAGCAACATCGATGCTTTATGCTGCCCGAGAATGTGCGCGCATTGTTTTACAAGAAGGATTAGACAATGTTATTGAGCGTCACCGTGTTAATGGTGCGGCAATGGTTGCAGGATTACAAGCTATGGGACTTGAGCTATTTGGTGATATTTCTCATAAAATGAATAATGTGGTTGGGGTTAAAAAACCAGAACATATTAATGATCTAGAAGTCCGAAACCTCATGTTAAATGATTTTGGCATTGAAATTGGCGCATCTTTTGGTCCACTTAAAGGTAATGTATGGCGTATTGGTACTATGGGATATAACGCTAGAAAGCAATGTGTAATGCAAACGTTAACTGCATTTGAAGCTGTCTTAAACCGTGTAGGCTTTAAAACAACCCAAGGTGCTGGATTACAGGCTGCTTGGGATATCTATCAGAATCATTAATCAATCAATAGTATAATAATAAGCTCACATTTGTGAGCTTTTTTATGTTTAGCTCTACTTTATTTAATACTAAAAAATGAGTTTAACAGTAGTCAAAATAAATCATTAAAACAAAATGTTAATCACATCATGTTTTTAAATTATTATTAATTGATTTAATGTAGTTGTAATGCATTACCAAAGCGTTGGTTGTGCTAGAAAATTTTTTGCTAGTGATTGTGATTAATCAGTAAAAAAACGCAGTACTCTATTATAACTATTAACGTTATTTGTTAATACGCTCTAATATAGTGTTGCAATATTTTGTTCAAAAGTTATTATATTTTTCCCCATTTATTTCAAGGCAGGATAAACAATGATCAAATCTTTTTTTTCACTCATTTTTAGTATTGTCATTTTATTAACAACCAGTTTTTCGTATGCAGATGAGCCAACTTATGTAGTCGGAGCGGGCGGTACATATCGACCATTTGAGTACGAAAATAGCGCAAAACAACTTGAAGGGTTTGATATCGATTTAATTAAAGCCATTGCAGATGTTCAACATTTTAAAATTAAATTAATTAATACACCATGGGAAGGTATTTTTGCTACCTTAGATAATGGTGAACGCGATATTATCATTTCAGGTATTACCATTACCGAAAAACGTAAAAATTCTGTTGATTTTTCTTTACCTTATTTTCCTGCTGAGCAAGTTATTGTGACTCAAAAAGGGTCGAAAATCACATCTATCGCTGATTTGAGCTCTCATTCTGTTGGTGTTGTTAATGGTAGTACAGCTGATGTGGTTGTATCTAAAGTATTAGGAAAAAACAGTACGTCAATTAAACGTTTTGATAACACACCTTTGTTACTGCAAGAATTATATGAAGAAGGCATTAATGCTGCTATTGGCGATGTTGGTGTCGTTAAGTTTTATATCAAAATGCATCCCGGTAAAGAGTTTAATCTGATTTCTGATCAAAATTTTGAGCCGCAATATTTTGGTATTGCTGTTGCAAAAGGTAATGATAAATTGCGCAATATGATTAACCAAGGACTGAAAAAAATTATCGATAATGGCACTTATGCCAACATTTATTCAAAATGGTTTGATAATAATGTTCCAACGTTACCTTTAACCGATAAAGAATAATGTGGATTTTTTATGGCGTTTAATTGGGAAATAATTAATGAGTACTTGCCCTTATTTATAGAAGGGGCAAAAATGACTATTGAATGTACGCTGTTTTGTGTCATTTTAGGTACATTATGGGGATTATTGCTAGGTATTGGTCGCACTGCTTCAGCAAAATATGGGGTTTGGAAATATACATTATATTTTTGTGTACAATGGCCGGTTAGAATATATGTTAGTGCTTTTCGTGGTACGCCATTATTTGTGCAAATTATGGTCGTTCACTTTGTCCTTATGCCTTTGTTAATTAACCCACGAGATGGTTTGCTTGTATCGGATAACTTGATTTCGGTTGATACCGCTCGCTTTTTACGATCTCAATATGGTGCATTTATTTCATGCGTTACAGCCATTACTTTAAATGCTGGTGCTTATATATCAGAAATTTTTAGGGCAGGGATTGAGTCGATTGATAAAGGACAAATGGAAGCTGCACGTTCATTAGGTATGGGATATGGCAGTACCATGCGAAAGGTGATATTACCCCAAGCTTTTCGACGAATGTTACCACCTCTAGGTAATAATGCTATTGCTATTTTGAAAGATTCTTCCCTTGGTGCAGCTATTGGTCTGGCTGATTTAGCTTTCGCTGCAAGAACGTCTGGTGCGGCTTATGGCTCATATACTGAGCCCTACCTCGTCATATCTTTGGTTTATTGGATAATGACATCCTTGCTATCGCTACTGGTTAAATATTTAGAAAAAAGGTTGAGCAAAAGTGATTCACATTAAAAATCTACAAAAGCAATTTGGTGATATCCATGTGTTACGTGGTATTTCGTGTGATATTCAAGAAAAAGAAGTGATCTCGGTAATTGGTCCATCTGGTTCAGGTAAAAGCACTTTTTTACGATGCATCAATGGATTGGAAGATATTACATCAGGTGAAATTGAAGTTAATGGTTTTAAAGTGCACAATCCTAAAACCAATATTAATCAATTACGAGAATCAGTAGGGATGGTGTTTCAGCGCTTTAATCTTTTTCCACATATGACAGTACTGGAAAATCTTATTTTAGCACCTAGAGACGTGAAAAAGATGCCCAAAGATCTGGCGATTAGCAAAGCGGAGAAGTTGTTAACCAAAGTCGGGTTGATTGATAAAATTGATGCTTATCCAAGTCAACTTTCCGGTGGACAACAGCAGCGCGTGGCTATTGCTAGAGCACTTATGATGGATCCTAAAGTAATGTTATTTGATGAACCAACTTCGGCGCTTGATCCCGAATTAGTCGGTGAAGTTTTAGCGGTCATGAAATCACTTGCGCAAGAGGGCATGACAATGATTGTTGTGACTCATGAAATGGGCTTTGCTAAAGAAATGTCTACTCGGGTGATTTTTATTGATCAGGGCATTATTCAAGAACAAGGTTCACCCGATCAAATCTTTAATCATCCACAAAATGAACGAACACAGTTATTTTTAAGTAAAGTTCTATAAAACTTGAAAATAAAAGGCACTAAACGTGATGTGATAATTTTATTTACGCTTATCTATCGCCACCTTAAATAAAAAAACCGTTCTAAGTTGAACGGTTTTTAGTTTAGTTTTTAGCAAGCAGCTAAATTATGCTTTATATTTTTTCATCACAATTGAAGCATTAGTTCCACCAAAACCAAAACTATTTGACATAACAGTTGTCAGTTCACGTTCAGTCGGTTCAGTAATGATATTCATACCAATAGCGGCTTCATCAAGTTCATCAATATTAATGCTTGGTGTAATAAAACCATGCTCTAGCATTAATAGTGAATAAATTAACTCTTGTGCACCGGTGGCGCTTAATGAGTGACCTGTCATTGATTTTGTGGAAGAAATAGCTGGAATATTGTCACCAAACACTTGTTTGATTGCCCAAAGCTCTTTAACATCACCAACTGGTGTTGAAGTACCATGAGTATTGATATAATCAACAGGGACGTCTAAATCTTGAATAGCAAGCTGCATACAACGCATAGCGCCTTCACCAGATGGTGCAACCATGTCATAACCATCCGAAGTCGCACCATAACCGACTAGTTCGCCGTAGATATGTGCACCACGCGCAAGCGCATGTTCTAACTCTTCAACAACTACCATACCGGCGCCACCTGCGATAACAAAACCATCACGGTTTGCATCATAGGCTCTCGATGCTTTTTCTGGCGTATCATTATATTTGGTTGAAAGGGCACCCATTGCATCAAATTCGCAAGACATTTCCCAACAGAGTTCCTCACCACCACCAGCAAAAACAATATCTTGTTTGCCCAATTGAATTAATTCAGCCGCATGACCAATACAGTGTACTGATGTTGCACAAGCAGAAGTCATGGAATAACTTACCCCTTTAATCTTAAATGGCGTTGCTAAACATGCAGAAATTGCCGATGACATTGATTTTGTTACCGCATAAGGACCTACTCCACGTAACCCTTTTTCTTTCATACCTGCAACAACATTATATTGCGTTTTAGTTGAACCACCATAGCCCGCAATAAGACCAGTGCGAGGATTTGATACTTGTTCAGGGGTTAATTTGGCATCTTCTATAGCTTGTTGTAAAGCTAAATAACCATAAATAGAAGCATCATTCATAAAGCGAACAATTTTACGATCGATTAATCCTGTTGTATCTAGTTTTACATTTCCACATACATGGCTACGCATTCCGCTATCTTTCATTTCTTGTGAAAAAGTAATGCCGCTTCGACCTACTTTTAATGATTCTAGAACTTCTTTAGTATTGTTACCGATACTTGATAGAATACCTAACCCAGTAATTACAACACGTTTCATTTAATGCTTTACTCCTAAAATTATCTGGCTTCATATGAAAAATTGATGTGATTATAGCGTACACTTGTAAGCTGAACAATACCTTATTATCTATTTTATTTAAGCTGATGAAAGATAATAATCCGTTTTCATCACAAAGCGTGATTAACTCTACGTTTTTCATTCCGGTTGTTTAGACAATAATTATGATGAATTTACTGATCTGATGAGGTAGATCAAATAAAATTAACCATTATTAAATTGTTGCACACAATAATATAATCCTTATAATACTGTATATAAAAACAGTTATTGTGGTGTGCTATGAATGACAAAATGATTAATAAACTTGAAATATTAGCAGAATCAGCTAAATATGATGTTTCTTGTGCTTCGAGCGGCAGTTCTCGATCAAATAAACATAAAGGTATTGGTAATGCTCATAGTCGAGGTATTTGTCATACTTTTACCGCCGATGGTCGATGTGTTGCATTGCTTAAAATTATGTTGACTAATTACTGTATGTTTGATTGTGCTTACTGTATTAATCGACAGAGTAATGATATTCCAAGAGCGGGTTTTACCCCGAAAGAGTTAGCCCAATTAACAATAGAATTTTATCGTCGTAACTATATAGAAGGGCTATTTTTAAGTTCCGGTATTGTTAGAAGCCCTGACCATACAATGGAAAAAATGATCAAAGTTGTTACCATTTTGCGTAAAGAATATGATTTTAATGGTTATATTCATATGAAAGCGATACCCGGAGCAAGTAATGATTTGATTAAACAAGCTGGATTATTAGTTGATCGAATGAGTGTTAATTTAGAAATTCCAACAGAAAAAAATCTTAAATTATTGGCACCAGACAAAGATCATCAAACCATTTATCAACCCATGCGCCATATCCAACAAAATCTATTGGAAAATGTGGAAGATCGTAAAAGAATAAAATCGACTCCCAAATTTGTACCCGCAGGTCAAAGTACCCAACTGATTATTGGCGCAACGGATGAATCGGATAATCAAATCTTACAATTGACCGCTAAGTTATATAAAAGACCCAGCATGAAGCGTGTTTACTATTCAGGATTTGTGCCAGTAAATAGCTATGATAAAAGGTTACCTGTATTACAAGACGTGCCTAGAGTTCGCGAAAATCGATTGTATCAAGCTGACTGGCTTTTGCGTTTTTATGGTTTTAATGTGGATGAGATTGTGAATGACAGTTATCCGGATCTCGATTTGACAGTTGATCCTAAATTATCGTGGGCAATACGTAATCCACAATTTTTTCCGGTAGATATTAATTACGATAGCTATCAAAAAATTTTACGCGTTCCCGGTATTGGTGTTAAATCGGCCAAACTTATTGTTATGGCAAGGCGCCATCGAAAACTTAATTTAGCAGCACTTAAACGCATAGGGGTAGTTTTGAAGCGTGCACAGTTTTTTATCATTTGTCATGAGATGCGAGAATTCAAGTTACTCGACTCTTCAGCTGAATATATTCGTCTTTCTTTACAAGAACCGCCTTTGTTAGAAGCGAAAGCCGCTTCTTTACCTCAGCAATTAGTCATGGGGTTTTAGTTGATGATAGTCTTTTATTATGACAAAACTTTTGAAGGGTTACTTTGTGCCGTGTTTGACATATTCAAGTTAAAAAAAATGCCAGAGTGTTTATTGCTTGAAGGCGATGTAGCCCCTTTATTAGCGTCAGAAACGCATGTAGTTGAATTTCGTAATAGCAAATACGAACGGGTACAACTAGCACTCGAAAAAAAAATTTCCAAAATCGCACTTAATCAGTTGTTGTATGTTTGGTTATCTGAACTTCCTGAAAGTGACTTAATTATTTTGCGCTATATCTGTAAAGTTTTTCAATCAACACATTCAATTGAGACCGATTTTGGCGATCCTGATGTGCTAACTGTGCATGATATCGCTAAAAAAGTGAGTCGCGAAAAGCATCATTTAGTGCAGTTTGTACGATTTAATGCGATAAATAATCCAATAAGCGCCAGTGAAAATAGTTTAAGTGAAAAAATTTATTTTGCGGTCATTGCACCCATTTATAATGCATTACCCTTAGTGTTAAATTTTTTTCAAGATCGTTATGCGGATCAAAAATGGGCGATTTATGATGAGAAGCGGCAATATGGCTATTTTTATAATCTTGAAAAGATTGAACGAATCTCGCTAGCTAATCATGAAGATATCGTTGTTAACAGTATGATCAATCAAGATTATATGACTAAAGATGAACAACTATTCCAAACCATGTGGCTGCGTTATTGTAACGCGCTAACTATTAAAGAAAGAGTGAATCCTAAATTGCAACGTCAACAGATGCCAAAACGATTTTGGCAATATCTACCTGAAATGAAAGGTAAATAAAAAACCGCCAATGTTAGCGGCGGTTTCATTATTTGGTAATAGTGAAAATGGCTATTGTGAATCAATATCGTTAATAAAGCTGTTAATACTCTCTTCACGTTGCTGTTGCTTTTCTTCGTCCACTTTGCCGCCCGAGGCAATAAAGTCATTACGTTGGAAGTAAGCATTACGCATAAAATTGTATGGGTCATCACTATTTTTAATAAGATCTTCATATTGAATAGCGACAGCACGCGCTTCAATACCATCAAACACACCTCGTACTAACGCCCATTGCCAATCTAACCAAACTAGTGGGGGATAAAGGGTATCAACTAATCCTCCGCCTTCTTCACGTAATGTCGCTGAACCATAGAAAGGTAACACAACGTAAGGACCATAAGGAACATCGTAATGACCTAATACATCACCAAAAGTACGTTTATTGCCTTTTTGTAATTGGGGTTCGACCATACTTGCAACATCAAAAAGACCTGCAACACCAAAAACAGTATTCAAAAAGAATCGAGCTAAATGTGTACCAGCTTTATGCACATCTCCTTGTAAAAGGTTGTTTACCATCGATGCTGGTTCGGAAAGGTTTGATGACACATTAACTATCCCTTTTCGCATAGGCGTAGGGACATAATCTTTCCATACAACAGCGGCAGGGCGTAAAACATAGGGGTCAAGCGCGTAGTAGTTTACATTGAACATCGCTTTATTAAATCCTGATAATGGATCACTATAGGTATTGGTTTCTGGTTGATAAGTTGCACAACTAGTAAGCGCCATTACAGAAAACATCATGCCAACGATTCTTTTTTTCATAATATCTTCGACAAAATAATATAAGATTAGAGATGCTGCGATTGTATCATGTTTACTTAAAATAGAAAATTTTTCGTTATTTAATTGGTATTATTGATATAAATTTATTAAAATACACGCCGCTGTGACCTCATAGTTAAATGGATATAACGAGCCCCTCCTAAGGGCTAATTGCAGGTTCGATTCCTGCTGGGGTCAAATTTTGATAAGAATATAACGATTTTAAAAAGCGTTTTTATTGAAAGTTTTACGATAAAATCTAAATAGAACCTCAACGACTGACTAAATTATATAATATCCTATATTACAAGGATTTATGCATATAAAAGCACTCAATATTGATGGGTCAGTCGAGTCTACTTTTTCTCGATTTCAATCCTCTAATATATATCCGATAACTAAAATCGCTCTAATTGAACTGTTATATTATTTAGCATGAAATAGCCAAAAAATAGCTATTTATTTGTACAAGGATATAACTGTTATTTACGTGGCACTGTAAATTTTTATTTTTTATTAAGTTAAAATAGATTCGTTTAACTATCCGATTAATTATTATTTAACTCCAGGAAACGAATCGACATACTGAATAGTAAAATCAGGAAAAGAATCGACTATCTGTATTTTGTAATTTGGAAAACTATCGACTATTTTCCACTCTCCGGGTTTATTTGCAAAACCATTCGTTTTTTTGACCCGCAGATCGGGAAAACTTTTCACGACTTTCACCCTGTAATCGGGGAATGAATCAACAAATTTTATTTTTCCATAGATTTTTGACACATCGGGTTTTGCCTGTAGCATAAATGGAATCAGAATTAATATAATTGTTTTGATAACTATTTTCATAAAATTTCCTTTAATTTATAAAGTAAGTGTTGTTATCACTATATCTATTAATAAATATTATAATTAAAATATATCAAATGTGTTATTAAACAGATGTTAGACATGGTGTTAAATTGCGTTGAGTTAAATCAATAAGCATCTAGCACTAATTTGTTTATATTTATTTGGTTGTTGTTGATCCTTATTTAATTATAACGGCAATGAGTAAACTTTATTACAGTCTAGTAAAATCTTGCTGTCAGCTTAATAGGTTTAACAATTTTATCTTGCAGTTAATGGTCATGATTAATATTGTCTTTAATTAAGAGATATAATTTATCATTTTAATATGGCGATGTGATTTTTGGAGTTTTAATACGATACTTTTTACTCTAAATAACTACTTCAAATAATCAATCCTTATACTATACCGGATATTAAAGATTTTTTTATTATTAAATTTATTCATAACACGTTATATTATGCGCCTCAAAAAATTATAAGAGACATCATTATGAAAATATTTTTAAAGGTACTATCCCTTATTAGTTTGATTAGTTTACCATTATATAGTCAGGCAAAATTACCAGAATCAATTAAAATTGGTTCAGATACTTCCTATGCCCCATTCGATTTTATTGACGCAAATGGTGAAATTACAGGTTTTAATATTGAAATAACAAAGGCACTTTGTGCTAAAGCAAATATTGAATGTGTCTTTAAAACTACTGATTTTGATGCACTGATTCCTTCACTTTTATCGAGAAAGATTGATATGATTTCGTCATCTTTGATGATGACCGAAAAACGTAAAAAGCAGATTGCGTTTTCTGATGAAATTTTTGTGACTAATTCAAGATTAATCACAAAAGAAGGTGCCAATATTATGCCTACAGTTGAATCTTTAAAAGGTAAGCGAGTAGGTGTTGAACAAGGTACTTCGCAAGAACATTTTGCTAATGAAGTTTGGCGTCCAAACGGTGTGATCATTGTCCCTTATCAAAATCAATTACAAGTGTTTTCTGATTTAGTGGCGGGGCGTTTAGATGCGTCATTACAAGATGAGGTAACCGGTAGTTATGCATTTTTAAAACAACCGCAAGGAAAAGGTTTTGCGTTTGCAGGCAACGCATTAACCGATAAAACGTATTTCGATGTTGGGGTAGGGTTAGGCTTCCGTAAAAATGATACTGAATTACGAGAGGCTTTTAATAAGGCTCTTGTTGAGATTCTAAATGATGGTACCTATAAAAAAATCAATGATAAATACTTTGATTTTAGTGTTTATGGCAATAAAAAATAATTAAGTAATGCAAGGTTATATTCCGCTTATTTTGCAAGGTGCTTTAATTACCATTGGACTAGCAATCACTTCGTTGATTGTGGCTGTATTACTTGGTGTGATTTGTGCTTTAGGCAAAATGTCTAAAATAAAATTACTACGATTACTTTGTCAGGCTTATACCTCTTTAATTCGAGGTGTGCCTGATTTAGTTCTTATGATGCTAATATTTTTTGGATTACAATTTGCGCTCAATAATATTACCGATTTTTTTAATATGGATATTATCGAAATTAATCCTTTTGTAGCTGGAATGATTACGTTAGGTTTTATTTACGGCGCCTATTTTACTGAAACCTTCCGAGGTGCTTATCAGTCAGTATCGAAAAACACCTTGAATGCTGCTATTGCACTTGGATTAAGTCAAACTCAAGTTTTTCGTTATGTTATGTTTCCACTTATGATGCGCTTTGCTTTGCCGGGAATAGCAAATAACTGGTTGGTTGTTTTAAAATCAACTGCGTTGGTTTCGTTATTAGGTTTATTTGATTTAGTTAAAGCAACAAAAACGGTAGGCGAAGCAACGTATCAACCACTATTATTTGCTTTAATCGCTGGCGCGTTTTATCTGTTTTTCACCACTATTTCAAATCTTGCTTTGTGGTGGCTTGAAAAGCATTATTCCATTGGTATAACCAAAGCAAAATTATAAACAAAGAGCCTTATCATGTTAGAGATTCTTCAAGACTACTGGAAAGCGTTGTTATGGACAGATGGGTATAATATCACTGGGCTAGCTATGACGCTGTGGATTTTGGTCTTATCGGTTTCCCTTGGCGGTATTTTGTCTTTAGTTTTAGCGGTTGGTCGTAATTCAAAAAATCAATACATCAAGTTACCTATTTGGTGTTTCACCTATGTCTTTCGAGGCACGCCTTTGTATGTTCAATTATTAGTTATCTATACAGGACTTTATACATTGAGTTTTGTGCAGAATCATCAATGGGTTAATGATTTTTTTCAAAGTGGCTTAAATTGTACTATTTTAGCGTTTACCTTAAATACTTGTGCTTACACCACTGAGGTTATAGCGGGCTCAATGCGTAATGTGCCCGATGGTGAAATTCAAGCGGCAATAGCCTTAGGTTTTAACCGATTTCAATTATATCGATATATTATTTTACCAAGAGCCTTTCGTCTTGCTTTGCCTGCTTACAGTAATGAAGTTATTTTTATGTTGCACTCAACTGCATTAGCATTTACCGCAACCGTTCAAGATGTAATGAAAATTGCTCGTGACATTTATGCTGAAACATATCAACCTTTTCATGCCTTTGGTATTGCTGCGGTTATTTATCTTTGTGTTAGTTTTACATTAATTTGGGGATTTAGAAAATTAGAAAGGCGTTGTTTGGCATATATGCAAATAGATTGGTCTGTAAAAGCTAATTAAATATTCAAAATATTAAGCCATTATTGTATCAATAATGGCTTTGGTAAAATGATCATTTATATAATTAATTAGCTGCTGGGTAGCCATAGTCTTCGGTATGATCTTCATGATCTGAAGAACCCGGTAACGCTCTGGTGCGATCGATTGGTACATAGCTCCCACTTGGTGTTTCGATCTGACATTCTTCTAAATAGATTGAGTACTTGGTATTAGCATGCATACTCACACCTCTAAAGTAACAATGTGTCGCATTATATAAGTCGTTACGACAGAGCACGGCTATGACTAGCCAAACGGCAACAATCGCTAATGCTACCCATTTTAAGTGTCGCCAAATAAACGACCAAAAGCCTTGTCCACGAAATCGACAATAAGCAAATATAAGTAAAAAAATCGCAACAAATCCTAAAAATTCATATAACCAAAATAGCCACATGTTGTTATCTCCTAAGCAATAATTAGTTGCTATTTTATACTAACTTTTTATTTACATCCATGACCCATTACGAATAATACCTACAGCAATACCTTCAATAGCAAAGCTCTGTTGTTCTAAATCAACTTCAATAGGTGAAAAGTCTTCATTTTCGGCCAGTAAGTGTACATGTTTACCATGGCGAGATAGTCTTTTAACGGTGACTTCATCATCAATTCGTGCAACTACCACTTGGCCATTTTTTACATCTTGGGTTTTGTGCACGGCAAGTAAGTCACCATCTAATATACCAATATCTTTCATTGACATACCGTGAACCCTTAATAAAAAGTCAGCTTGGGGTTTGAATACAGAAGGATCGATTTGATAATGACTTTCAATATGTTCTTGCGCTAGGATAGGTGAGCCGGCAGCCACTTGCCCAATAAGTGGAAGACCTTCAAAATCATGTTGATCATCGGACGTTTCGAGCAGTAGACGAATACCACGAGATGAACCAGCTATCATTTCAATCGCCCCTTTTTTAGCTAAAGCTTTCAAATGTTCTTCAGCCGCATTAGCGGAGCGAAATCCTAATTTTTGCGCAATTTCAGCGCGTGTTGGTGGCATGCCAGTTGTTTGAATATTTTCTTTGATCAAATCGTATATTTGCTGCTGACGTTCTGTTAATGGTCTCATTATCAATTTCCTGTGTTTATATACAGATATATGTGATTATATACAGCTAATACTATAAAACCAACAGTTTTGTTGATTTTATTTTTTATTGGTTGATCAATTTTTCAATATGTTGATAACTTGTTCATTTGGATAAAATCAAGTTCTATTGAAAAAGATAAATTTTGTTTTATTCCAATAGTGATCATTTTTATCATCTTAACTTAATTTTTTTATGTTGGTTTGCAATAAGTGATTTTTATTAAAAAAATTATAATATTCTGAATAAAATGTATTTTTTGTTTTTAGGTAAGAAAAATTAGCATATATAATGAGATTCAGTTATATGATATACTAATCATGGTAATTATTAGATCGGAAACTATATTCATGTCTTATATTGTTGCACTTAGTGGTGGTGTTGCCAGTGGTAAAAGTACCATTGCAAATCTTTTTGCACAATTAGGTGTGCCGATTATTGATGCTGATGTTATTGCTAGGCAAGTTGTTCAGATTGGAACTGATGCTTATCTTGAAATTGTTAAACATTTTAGCCAGGAAATCTTATTACCTGATGGTGAATTGGATCGCAGTCAATTGCGGGAAATTATCTTTAATAATTCGCATGAAAGGCTTTGGTTAAACCACTTATTACATCCGATTATTCAACAAAAAACGCAGGAACAAATTGCAAAACAGACTGCGGTTTATGTAATTTGGGTGGTGCCACTTTTGATTGAAAATAATTTACATCACTTAGCTGATCGAGTTTTGATGATCGATATTCCGAAAGCACTACAATTACAGCGTCTGGTTCAAAGAGATAATATTGATATAGCGTTAGCTCAAAAAATGATTCAATCTCAAGTTTCTGGTGAAAAACGATTATCCTATGCTGATGATATAATCATCAATAATGGTGATTTAGCTTGTTTGACTGAGCAAGTAAATGAATTACATCAACAATACTTAAATAACCTTAAAATTAATAATGGATAAGTATGGATAAGATTATTTTTGAACATCCACTAAATGAAAAGATGCGTACCTGGTTACGTGTTGAATTTTTATTAAAACAATTAGATCTACATTGTCATTTTGATCAAAATAATGCGTTACTTTTTTTTCATGCACTGTCTGAGTTATTAGAAATTATTGAACGTAATGATGTTAGAAGTGATTTGATTAAAGAAATCGAGTCTCAAAAACAAAAACTATCTTCTTGGTTAAATATTGAAGGCGTTGATCAAGAGTTAATAACCGAATTACTTAATAAATTTGATCATTATTTACTAAAATTTAATACAGCACCTCGATTAGGGCAAGCATTGAAAGATGATCGTTTTATTACCTCAATTCGCCAACGCTTAATGATTCCTGGCGGGTGCTGTAGTTTTGATCTTCCCTCTTTCTATCTGTGGTTAAAACAATCAGCAGAAAAACGAGATAGACAAGTACAAAGTTGGTTGCAGCATCTTGCTATTTTAAATGAATCGCTCTCATCATGTATGCAGTTGATACGCCAACTTGGCGAATTTAAATTATTCACTTGTGCCAATAATTTTTTTCAAGAAACCAATGGTGACATTAACCTTATTCGTATTCGTGTTTCGTTAGATAAAAATGTTTATCCACAAGTATCGGGTCATATGTCGCGTTATAGTATTCGATTTATTCCGCTTGAAGCTTGTGATAATACGAGTACCGATACGATAGAATTTGAATTAGCGTGCTGTTAATAGCATAAAATTAAAGAGTCAAAATGAACAAAAAAATAATGCAATTTGTGAAATGTCCAACATGTCAAAAAGAGGTGGAATGGTCGGAAAAAAGTTTATTTAGACCATTTTGTAGCAAACGTTGTCAGCTTATTGATTTGGGCGAGTGGGCAGCAGAAGAACATCGAATTCCCGATAAAGAAATCACAGAACACGATCTTTGGAGTGAAGATAATCTTTCTGATTTAATAGGAAAACATTAATGAAAGTGCTTGGTATTGAAACGTCTTGTGATGAAACTGGAATTGCTGTTTATGACGATCAATCTGGTCTATTAGCTAATCAACTTTACTCGCAAATTAATTTACATGCTGATTATGGTGGTGTCGTGCCTGAGCTTGCATCACGTGATCATATTCGCAAAACGGTACCATTGATTCAAGCCGCGTTAAAACAAGCTAACATAACGGCAGAGGATATTGATGGCGTCGCTTATACAGCAGGGCCCGGGTTAATTGGCGCTTTAATGGTTGGTGCATCTATCGGCCGTGCGCTTGCTTACGCTTGGAATGTGCCAGCAGTTGCTGTCAATCACATGGAAGGACATTTACTTGCCCCGATGCTGGAAGATAACCCACCAGAATTTCCCTTTGTTGCGTTATTGGTTTCGGGGGGACATACTCAATTAATTAGTGTTACAGGCATAGGTCAATATCAGTTACTCGGTGAATCGATTGATGATGCAGCAGGTGAGGCATTTGACAAAACAGCTAAATTATTGGGACTTGATTACCCCGGTGGAGCGAAGCTTTCAAAACTAGGAGAGCAGGGGATTGCAAATCGATTCTATTTTCCTAGGCCAATGACCGATCGGCCTGGATTGGATTTTAGTTTTTCAGGACTCAAAACCGCTGCTGCTAACATCATTCATCAAAACACTTGTGATGGCACTATTGATTTACAAACTAAGTCTGATATTGCTCGAGCTTTTGAAGATGCATTGGTCGACACCTTAGTAATTAAGTCACGTAGAGCTCTTGATGAAACAGGCTTTAATCGACTAGTTATTGCCGGCGGCGTTAGCGCCAAT
Organism: Gilliamella sp. B2969; assembly: GCF_026536195.1. Lineage (NCBI taxonomy): Bacteria > Pseudomonadati > Pseudomonadota > Gammaproteobacteria > Orbales > Orbaceae > Gilliamella > Gilliamella sp. B2969. The sequence continues at coordinate 96,725 of NZ_JAFNOP010000006.1, read as the reverse complement.
AAAACATTACGTCAACAATTATCGGTATTGATGAAAAACCGCAAAGGACAAGTTTATTATCCGAGATTAGAATTTTGTACAGATAATGGGGCTATGATTGCTTATGCAGGAATGGTACATTTAAAGGAAGGGCAGCATAGTGATTTAGCTATTGCGGTGAGACCTAGATGGCCTTTAAGTGCTTTAAAGTAACAATAAGATTGTTTTTAAACGTTAGTTAAAGCTCAATCAAACGATATTTAACAGTAGACAAATGCCTACTGTTAAAATAAACACTACTGTTTGTCGTCACTGTTTTGGTCTTCGTTACTGCTGTTTTGGTTTACGGCTAATTTTTCAATATTACGATTGATATTGAATAACACACAAACTAATTCAAAGCCGATTCTTGCAGAAATAACACCAACAATAAGACCTATGACACCTGTAAAAAATGCGATAAGTCCACCTAAAAAACTGTATTGAAAACTATGGAAACTGGCAATAATGACACCTAATCCACTTAAAACTATTAACACCAATGTTACCCAATAAAGGATAGTGATAATTACTGGTGTGATCATTTTATTGAAAAAGAAAAAATCTACTAATGAAAAACCCTCGGAATTTATAATTTTCTTCATTTTATTTCCTTAATTAAAAATTATTAATGATTATTACTTTTCATTTTAGTTAATAGCGTATACATTTAAGAATAAATAAATGAATAAAGCAATCTATTATTACACAATATTCTGAGATAACACATGAAAACTTATATTCCAGGCAAAGATGCCGCCCTTGAAGATTCCATCCAATATTTTCATCAACAACTCGCTAAATACCAATTAGAGGTAAAAGAGGCCTCTTGGCTTAATCCTGTGCCAAATGTTTGGTCGGTGCATATTCAAAACACACAGTGCCCACTCTGCTTTGCTAATGGTAAAGGCGCAAGTAAAAAAGCCGCTTTAGCTTCTGCACTCGGGGAATATTTTGAACGTTTATCAACTAATTACTTCTTTTCTGACTTTTACTTAGGACAACAAGTTGCTAATTCTGATTTTGTTCATTATCCAACTGAAAAATGGTTTGCAATACCTCAAGATAATAGCTTGCCAAAAGGAATCTTATCCGAAAAATTACTTAAGTTTTATGATCCTGATCAGGAATTAACTGCTACTGATTTAGTCGACTTGCAATCAAGTAATGCTGAGCGTGGCATTTGCGCACTGCCTTTTGTACAACAATCCGATCAGAAAACGATTTATGTACCGGTTAATTTAATTGCTAATTTATATGCTTCCAATGGTATGTCAGCGGGCAATACGCGTAATGAGGCTCGAGTGCAAGGGTTATCAGAAATTTTTGAGCGTTACACTAAAAATAAGATAATTGCTGAAGCAATAAGCTTACCAACTATTCCGCCTGAAGTCATTAACCGTTATCCGGCTGTTTTAGCCGCTATAAATGCGCTTGAAAGTGAAGGCTTTCCACTTTACTGTTTTGATGCTTCTCTTGGCGGTGAATTCCCTGTTATCTGTGTCGTATTATTGAACCCAAACAATGGTACTTGTTATGCCTCATTTGGTGCGCATCCTGACTTTGGTGTCGCGCTTGAAAGAACGGTTACGGAACTACTACAAGGACGTAGTTTGAAAGATCTTGATGTGTTTTCTCCACCAAGTTTTGATAATGACGAAGTGGCTGATTTAAGTAACTTAGAAACCCACTTTATTGACTCAAGTGGCTTAATTTCGTGGGATCTATTTAATAAACAAGCTGATTATGAGTTTGTTGACTGGGATTTTTCTGGCACAACAGAACAAGAGTTTGATAACCTTATGGCGATTTTTGCTCGACACAAAACAGAGGTTCTTATCATGGACTATGAACATCTTGGTGTTTATGCCTGTCGCATTTTAGCTGTAGGTATGTCAGAAATCTATCCGCCAGAAGATCTTTTAATTGCGAATAATAATATGGCAATTGAGTTTAGAGATCTGATTTTATCTTTACCGAATAAAAAGCTGACAGCAAAACAGTATTTGGCAATTATAGAGCAGCTAGATGAGCAGGGGCTAGATGATTTTGCTCGCGTTCGTGAATTACTTGGTATTGCAACAGGTAAAGATAATGCATGGTTAACTTTACGTGTTGGTGAGTTAAAAGCAATGTTAGCATTAGCCGCAAAAGATTTAGTTCAAGCACAAACATGGATCGATTGGACAATTGAAATGAATGAATCAATTTTTACCTCAGAACGGAATCATGCTTATCGTTGTCTGCAAACATTAGTCAGTTTTATCATTGATCGGGATAAAAAACAGTTTGAGAATTATCAAGACGCATTTAATAAAATGTATGGCAAAAATTGTGTTGATCAAATGTGGCAATATGCCAATGGTGAGAAAAAGTTTTTTGGTTTAACGGATTTATTTAACGATCCTAATATGTCAAATAACGATCTTGAACAATTTACAATGCATCAAAAATTGCTTTCTGTTTATCACAAACTGCATCAGGCAATGTTATAAGAAATTGAATTATATTCCACCGATTGTTTCGGTGGAATAAATCTAACATTGATGTTTAACCTTTTCTAGCAAAGTCTGCGGCTTGTTCAACAAGCTCCTTTTCAGGTCTAATTCCAGTGTACAATACAAATTGTTCAAGTGCTTGGATCACCGCTACATCAGCGCCAGAAATTATTGTTTTGTTTAATTTGCTTGCGTATTTAATCATTGGCGTTTCAACAGGTAATGCGACTACATCAAACACAATTTCGGCTTGTTCAATCATTGTCGTAGGGAAAGATAGTTGATCAGCTTCGATACCGCCCTGCATTCCAATTGGTGTAACATTAATAATTAATTTTGCTTGTTCAGCAGGAACTTCTGTTTCATCTTTTATCCATTTATAACCATAGCGTTTTGCCAGTGCTTGTCCTTTTTGTTGGTTTCGAGCTGCAATAATCCCGTTTTTAAAGCCTTTATCGTAAAAGGCACCAATAACGGCATTGGCCATACCGCCACTCCCTTTTAGTACAAACGGCGTGGTATTTTCTATCTGATTTTCTTCAATAAGTTTAGCTACAGCAATATAATCAGTGTTATAAGCAGTTAGATGATAATTGGTATTAACAATGGTATTGACTGACTGGATTGAACTTGCTGAAACATCTAATTCATCGATAAACTCAATACACGCTTGTTTATAAGGCATTGAAATTGCACAACCGCGAATGGCTAACGCTTTAATACCATAAATAGCGTCTTTTAAATTATTGGTTGTAAATGCTTTATAAATATAATTGAGATCAAGCTTTTCATATAAGAAGTTGTGAAAACGGGTTCCAAAATTGCTTGGCCTTGCAGAAAGTGACATACAAACTATGGTATCTTTATTAATAATTCTTGCCATTGTAACGAATCCTTGTGATTATAATTGATAATTAACTTTATTTTACCACTTTTTATATTAGCGTATATTTTGATTATGGTAGCCAATAATACTGGTCCTAAAATACAGCAAGAAAAAGCAACGATTAAGGTAATGATTCATTTATATTGCCACAAAAAACATCATACTGAAAAGCATCAATTGTGTAATGAATGTGATGATCTATTGCAATATGCGATGCGAAGACTCATCTTATGCCGCTTTGGCGAAAATAAAACAACTTGCGAAAAATGCCCTAAACATTGTTATCGTAAAGATTACCAACAAAAAATCAAACAAGTGATGCGATTTTCTGGTCCAAGAATGCTAATTTATCACCCGATTATGGCATTGAAGCATTTATATAAAAATTTGTTTGATTTAAAAAAATAAAGCTATTAGTTTTATTGTTAAACGTCGTTTGAAAATAGGTTGATCATGATAGGGTTAAAGTTGCCAGTGATAAAAATAAATCATTTATTTGAGGTTGATTGTTTTAGGTGTTAATCATTCTTAACAAACATTTACATAAATACACATTACAATTTGATTATTCTATTTTACTATTAGACTGGATGTTTGATATTATCGCGCACAAATGAGTTACATTAGATAATATATATAAGCTAATATATTGTATTTTATGAAAAAGTTAATAAAATTAGCTACAAGGAGTAGTAAAAATATGTTAAAATATGGTCTTAATCGGGCATCGGGCATCGGGCATCGGGCATCGGGCATCGGGCATCGGGCATCGGGCATCGGGCATCGGGCATCGGGCATTATTAGATAGTCTAGTTACAACAAGTCATCGCGTCAGTGGATTATCCTCGCACTTATCGACTTTTATCTCTTTTTTCACATTTTTAAAATTTTTATATTTCCTTAAACACTTTTCGAGCATTATTTCGTTAAATAATTCATATGTAAAAGATTATTTTAAATCAATTCAATCGACATTAGCGCAATGTTCTTTATTGATATTTTTTATTTTATTGACGACTCATACCGCTCAAGCATTAAGTACAACGACAGCAAAAGCGATAGAAGGCAGTGCGCCGGAAGTGATAAATATCGATTTGGCAGCGAATAAGCAAGGATTTACGGTTAATGGTGTTTTTTACAGTGAAGCAAGCAACAATATCAAGGGTGATGTAATTAAGGAATTTAGTGGTGAGTTAAGCCCTGCTGATTTTATCGTTAAGAATTTTTACTATAATTCATTGGATAACACATTAAATTATGCGGATAAAGATGGTGATGGGATAGATACATCAAAGCCATTTTTACTCTCATTTACCAGTAAACAGTGGTATGACAGTAATGGAAAATTAATTACAGATACTAGTAAAACGATGGGATGCGGAAGTAGTTATCCGATGCCATTAACGCTTGAAATAACAACACAAGTAAAGACCTATTCTAAATATGGCATGCCGAGGGAAAGTGATTATGTGCCAATAGTAAAACGTTATCAAATTTCTTCTAAACCTCAAGTTTGTTATGCTAAACCTTATTCTTTAGAAATATTTCCTATGTATCAATGGCGTGGGGTTAATTCATCTACAGGTGGTATTGCTGATTGGAATCAAGAAACGTACAAAGTTCCAAATCCTGTCTATGGGGGTGGCTATACTGCAGATTATGTGCCTAACATGGGGTTTAAAGTAAATCCAACGGTATCTGCTGGCAAAAAATTCCCAATGACAGGTTTTCCTGGTGCAAAATTTCAATTAATTGTTTCAGGCGCACAGACTGATTATAGTTTTAGTATTCCCAATAATCCTGGTGGGCAAGTGACTATCGACCCACAGGGGTATGTCTTACTAAAAGGAAAACCAACCGGTGATGTTACGGTACGGGCTGCATTGAAACGAGATCCAACAATTAAATTTGATTATACGTTTAATCCAACCAGTGTTTGGGCTATTCCACAAGGAGACTTTTATGGTACTTACGAGCAGGTCAAAATTAAATGTGGTGGTGAACAAAATATGTTTTTACGTAGTGAGTTAACGAATTCTCCTGTTAAATCAGCCCCTTTAAATTGGGTGTTACATAATAATGTTTATACACGATCTATTGGTGAAAGTATTTTATCAGAATGGGGATATATTGAAGGCAAAAAGTCTTATCCTGATGCCAATTGGGGAGCTCAAACCTTAGCAAGTACAGCTGGTTATTCCTATTCTCATTATTGGACTAAAGAAGTTCATGATGCGTTTTCTCACTTTATTGTTATTACTGGCGATGGCGCAGTTTCTTTTATGGGCAATAACAGTGATATTGATCTAGTAGATAGTAGAAAATATCTTAGGGCAGTTTGCAAAGGTTAATTCTTCACTGAAGTAAATTATAACATTAACTTTTATTTTAATTAAAGAAAGTTACCCAGTCACCGGCGTGTTAGCGCGAAGTCGCTAGCACGCCAAAATTGAAGAACAAAAAATGAGCATGCATATTACTAAAAAGTTAGAAATTAGTCGTCGACTTGGCTATCTAAGTTTAATTGATGAGGGGAGTTTTTTAAGAATTTATAATCAATCAGCTTATATCATTAGTGAGCTATATCAACAGAAGTTGAAGATAATGCATAATATCCTAGGTAAATTGAACAATTACCCTATAGTTTATTGCGGGTTTCCTAAAAGAAATCTTTCATTGCATTTTAATAACGCTCAAAAAATGGAATGGGGCTATCAAATAGCTGGAGATTTCGATTTAAGTGGATATCAAATGTGGTTTAATCAATTTTTTACTTTATCAAAGAAAGATATTAATACTAGAGCCAATCCCCTAGTTCATCATCAATCTAAAATTATAAATCAATCACAACAACCTAAAATAATGCCAAAATTATCCCCAAAAACTGTAAGAACAACGCTGCATCTTAATGCTAATCAATTAATTTTTCTAAAAAATTGGCAGCCTGATAGTGATAATAACAAAATAACCCAACAATTTATGCTTAGTTTACAGCGGCAATTGTTCAGATCTTAAGTGAGATCATTATTTAATGAAAGGATAACTATTTTTTTTCTTTTGTTTTGTAGATCTTCAATAAACTAACGATTAATAATCGGTGAGATTAGTCAATAAAATAATATAGATTTAACGTGCATTTTAATCGACTTATCGTAGATTCTTAACAAACATTTACATAAATACACATTACAATTTGATTATTCTATTTTAATATTAGACTGAATTTTTGATATTATCGCGTACAAATGAGTTACATTAGATGATATATATAAAAGCTAATATGTTGTATTTTTTGAAAAAGTTAATAAAATTAACTACAAGGAATGGTAAAAATATGTTAAAATGTGGTCTTAATCGGGCATCGGGCATCGGGCATCGGGCATCGGGCATCGGGCATCGGGCATCGGGCATCGGGCATCGGGCATCGGGCATTATTAGATAGTCTAGTTACAACAAGTCATCGCGTCAGTGGATTATCCTCGCACTTATCGACTTTTATCTCTTTTTTCACATTTTTAAAATTTTTATATTTCCTTAAACACTTTTCGAGCATTATTTCGTTAAATAATTCATATGTAAAAGATTATTTTAAATTAATTCAATCAACATTAGCGCAATGTTCTTTATTGATATTTTTTATTTTATTGACGATTCATCCAGCCCAAGCATTAAGTACATTGACAGCGAAAGCGATAGAAGGCAATGCGCCGGAAGTGATAAATACAGTTTCGGCCGCGAATAATCATGGGTTTAGAGTGGGCGGTGTCTTTTATAGTGAAGCGAGTAAAAATTTAAAGGGCAATGTGGTAAAGGAATTTGATGATGACAGTTTGACGCTAAAAGATTTTAGGATACAAGAATTTGGTATAGATACTTTGAAGGTTGGAATAAATTATCGAGATAAAGATGGCGATAAGGTGAATCCATATATTCGATTTTTAATCGATGATACGAGTTACAAATGGTATGACAGTAATGGAAAAGTAATCACCGATTTGAGTCAAAAACTAGGTTGTGGAGGTGGATATTCGCTGCCCTTAACTTTAGAGATAACCACGAGTGCGAAGACGGTTTCAACCTATGGCATACCAAATGAAAGCGACAATGTGCCTATAACTAAGCGTTATCAAATTTCCTTTAAACCTCAAGTTTGTTATGCTAAACCCTATGCTATTGAAAAAATGCCACAATTTCAGTGGTTAAGTTTTGATAGTAGTAATACATTCGTTGCATGGAATGATTCACGTTATACGTCAAGGACAGCTGTTGGTGGTGGCTATACAGCAGATTATGTTCCTAATAAGGGGTTTAAAACTAATCCAACCGAATCGGGAGGGAAAACATTTCCTACTACCGGCTTTTCTGGTGCCAAGTTTCAACTAATAGTCGCAGGCGTACAAACTGATTATAGTTTTAGTATTCCCAATAATCCTGGGGGGCAAGTGGCTATTGATCAACAAGGTTATGTCTTACTAAAAGGCAAACCAACTGGTAATGTTACTGTACGGGCTACATTGAAACGAGATCCAACAATTAAATTTGATTATACATTTAATCCAACCAGTGTCTGGGCGAATCCGCTTAAAGATTTTTTTGATATTTGGAGTGTTGCTATTCAAAGATGTAGTATAAATAATTTGCTCTCATACTCGGAGTTAACCAATACACCTGTTGATGATCGTTTAAATGGTTCTTTTGAAATTATAAATGGTTATACAAGAGCCATTGGTCAGGGACTTCTACCCGAATGGGGTTATTCAACTCAACAAACTTATCCTGATTCAACATGGCGAGATGAAGGCGATAGATATTGGACAAAAGATTTATATTATCAAAGTAGTTATGGTACTCATATTGATGTTAATTCAAGTTCAGGTCTTTTAGGGGTAGATGCTGATGCAGTAGGGGCTCCTGACTATTTGGTTTGTCGACAATAACGGCTTTTTATCTGTTTGGTTGGTATAAAAATGAAAATTGATAAGAAGTTAGATTTATTGAGTCAATATCAAGGTATTTTATTATTTCGTGAAGGATTATTTTTACGTGCGTATAATCAGTCTGCCTACATTTTAAATGAGATACTTGGACAACAGCTAAAATTGAAATTTTATCAAGCTACAGGTGCTCGAAATCAATGGATTGTTAAGTGTGCCTTTCCGGCAAATAAGATAAACGAACGTTTACCGGGAGCGACCTTAACCTCTTTTGGTTACCTAATTGCTGGTGAATTTGATTTAACGAATTATGGTCAATGGTTTGCGCGACGTTGCCTTGAAGAGAATGAAATGAACGAAATGGCAAAAGCCGACTCCGAGTCGTTATCAACGACGAGCCGTCGGCGTCGGAGCTCGCACTATATTTGAGCAAAATCTAGACAATAGCTAACTGCTATTGTCTAGAAAAAAATATTTGATTTGTGTTCATATTACATCATCGTTAGCAAAACAAGCTGAATTTTAATTGATTAATTTTGAAAACGAACGCGTTTTTAACAGATCTAAAAAATTTAATAATTGAATAGACACTGACACAAGATAATATAATGTTTTGTAATTAAGCATAATTAATCAATCTGTTAAGGTTATTTAATTATTATTTTTAAAAATTTTTGATGATAAAGTTATTTTACTGACTTTATTACAAAGTGCCGCCTAGTTTTACTAAACTTATATCATAAATAATCAAACCAATATTTTTATTGTGCTTCTCAACAACAAAATTTACAATATCTTCCTGATATATCAGTTAGGTTATACACAATGTCTATCGCTGTTGTTGAAATAAATCGTAAATCAATTCTGCATAATCTTGACGTTTTAAAAAATCAAGCACCGCAAAGCGCACTAATGGCTATTGTTAAAGCCAATGCTTATGGTCATGGTGTTGAGGGCATCGCTAAGTTATTGCAAGATAAAGTCAGTTATTTTGGGGTTGCAAGAGTTTCTGAAGCATTATTTTTAAGAAAACTTGGTATTAATACACCGATTGTCTTACTTGAAGGTTTTTTTCCTCATGATGATGTGGCGGATTTGATCGATTTTAATTTGCAACCGGTGATCCACGCTAGTTGGCAAATTGATGCTTTAAATAATATTGCCATTGACAATCAAATTACCGCATGGTTTAAAGTTGATACAGGAATGCATCGGTTAGGGTTTCATTTAGATGAAGCACAAGCCGAATTTAATCGGCTTGCTAATTGTCAAGTGATACGTAAATCGATAAACATTATTAGCCATTTTAGCTCAGCGGATGAATTTGATTCAGCACAAACTAACAAACAAAATGCACGATTAGATGCGTTTATTCATTCTTCAGGTAATAAATCATTGATCAATAAACTTTCTATTGCTGCCTCTGGAGGAATATTGCATTGGCCGGATTCTCATCGTGATATGATAAGAGCAGGAATTGCGTTGTATGGTGTTTCTCCTTTCAACGATCCTATTGCGGATCTTAAACCTGTAATGACATTCAAATCTGAATTAATTGCTGTGCGTAAACATAAAAAAGGTCAAGCTGTCGGTTATGGTCAAATCTGGACAAGCCACAAAGATACGCTTTTAGGCGTGGTTGCTATGGGATATGGTGACGGTTATCCACGTAATATTGCGGAAAATACGCCTGTCGTTATTAACGGACGCCGAGTGCCAATTGTGGGGCGAGTTTCGATGGATATGATTGTGATCGATTTAGGGATCGATAGTCTAGAAAAACCCGGTGATGAGGTCATATTTTGGGGTAAACAGTTACCTGTTGAAGAGATTGCTAAACACACCGGTATCAGTGCATATGAGCTTTTAACGCGCTTAACTTCCCGCGCAAAAATTCACTATATAGATTAATCATTATGACAAAAAAAATATTTTTATATACGATTCTTACACTCATTATTATTATAGGTGGTGCAATTGGTATTAGTTACTATTTTCTGCACCAATTCTCAAAACAGCAAATGCAAGTCACAGATGACAACCAAATATTTGTGCTTAAAAAGGGAACAACTTTGCATCAATTAGTTGCTGAAATAAAACAAAACAACTTAATGCAACAAGCTTATTTGTTACCTTATCTTTATAAATTAGATCCTTCGTTGAGTTCGATAAAAGCTGGCACATATCAATTACATGCTCACATGACAGTTGAAGAATTTTTACAGTTACTAGTCTCTGGAAAAGAGAGTAATTTTTCTATTCAATTTGTTGAAGGTAAACGCGCTAAAGATTGGCTTAATGTGCTTAAAGCTACACCTTATATTCAACAAACACTCGATGGCAAATCCAATGAAGAAATTGCTAAATTATTGGGTATTGATGGTTCAATCGAAGGATGGTTATCACCAAATACATATCTTTATACGGCCGATTCGACAGATGTAAGTATATTAAAACGTGCTTATCTGACCATGAAAAATAATTTACAAAAAGTATGGGATAATCGTGATAAAGATTTGCCATATCGATCGCCTTACGAAATGTTAATCATAGCTTCAATTATTGAAAAAGAGACGGGCATTAGTTCTGAACGAGCGAATGTTGCTTCGGTATTTGTGAATCGATTAAAGGCAAAAATGAAATTACAAACTGATCCAACGATCATTTATGGCTTAGGTGATAATTATACTGGTGCCATTAGGCGCTCAGATCTAACCGATACCAACAATCCGTATAATACTTATGTTATTGAGGGGTTACCGCCTACACCTATTGCTATGCCTAGCCTTGCTTCTTTAGAAGCCGCTGCTCACCCAGCTAAGACCAACTATCTGTTTTTTGTGGCAACAGGCAACGGTGGTCATACGTTCTCCAATAGTTATGGTAGTCATCAACAAGCAGTAAATGAATACCGTAAATTAACGCGTGATGTTAATTAATCTTATCGCTATCATCGCCGCATAAATCAGTATGCGGCATCTATAACAAATTCCAAAAATGTAAGCATAACGGTTTAATTGCGTTCATTTTCGGTGGATAGTTTGTCAAGCTGTTTAATAAGATGTAACAGTTGAACGGTATTTTCAGGATGTTCTTTTAAGGCTTCTTCAAAATAAGGATGAAGTGCAAATGTCGGAATATTGGTTTTGGCATCGATAAGCGCCAAAATCCGCGGAATAAAAATCCATTGTAACCATTCATGACTTTGCATAGTATCAATTGCAAAAGGTTCTTGGCTTAAAAAAGCAGCAGTTGGTGGTGGCGTTGTTTGCCATAAACGAATGTTTTGTAATTCAAGTTTGATTAACTCAAGTTGTTTTACTATTTTTTGGGCTTGTGACAATTCATCAATAAGTTTGCGATAATATTGCCAATTAAAACAAGGTCCAGGATCAGTTTTACGTTCTGGTGCAATATCGCTATGACCAGTAATATTTTTAATGCCATACGTGTGTTGCAACAATAAGGTAACAGCGGCTAATTGTTGATATTGATAATCCGTAAAATCATCTGTATCACAACCCTCCATTTCAATGCCAATCGAAAAATTATTACAATTCTCCCTACCTTCAAAACGTGATTGCCCAGCATGCCAAGCTCGCTTATCAAATGGAACAAATTGAATTATCTGACCATCACGACGAATAAATAGATGGCTAGATACTTCTAGTTGATAAATTGTTGCAAAATAGGGATGTTCGTTAGGATCAAGTTTACCCGTAAATAGTTGTTCAACATAAGGACCACCATATTGATTTGGCGGTAAACTGATATTATGAATCACTATTAATGAAATTTCTTCATTAGCAGGGCGATCATTATAATAAGGTGAAATGACTTGTTTTACACCCTGTAACCAACCATTAACAATATTAAGTGACATATGGACTCCAATAAACTTTGCTTTATACAGTGAGGATAAAATTTAATTTTGCGATAACGTTCTCAAACATTCTTCTTGCATCTTAAATAGTTGCAATAAATATCAATCATTACTTCCAAAATGAATTTTTACATATTATTTCATTTTTTTGTTTTGCTATAAAGTCACTACCTTATTCACTAACTTTAACTCACGAGAAAATTATGACAGCTCAATCAGGATTTACCTTGTTTGAACTTATGATTGCAATAGTTGTTATTGCTATTCTTACAGCCATTGGCTTGCCGGCTTATCAAGGTTATGTAAAAAAGGCGGCTTTAACCGATATGCTACAGACTATGACAGCTTATAAAACCGCTATTGAAATATGTGCAATTGAACAAGGTCATTTAACACATTGCAGTAATGGTAATAATGGTGTGCCCATCAGTAAATCATCGAATTATGTCACATCTGTTTCTGTAACTAACGGCGTGATTACTTTGGTTGGCAAGAGCGCTTTATTGGGATTAACCACAACCTTAACACCGACAATTAATACCACTGAAGGTAATTTAGTTTGGACCCGAAATTGTTTAACAACACCGATAGATACGTCTTTAACACAAGCTTGTGAAGCTATTTTTAAATTTTGATCGTTAAAACGATTGACAAGGAATATGTGATGAATGCAGAGCAATTAGTTGAAAGTTTAGATAAATTATTGTTGTCAGCATTAGATAAACGGGCTTCGGATATTCATTTTGAACCTTATTTACATCATTATCGTATTCGCATGCGAATTGATGGTGTGCTGCAAGATATGCTTATGCCACCATTAGCTTTAGCAAAACAAATTGCCGCTCGGTTAAAAATTATGGCAAAGTTAAATATTGCTGAGCAACGCTTGCCACAAGATGGTCAATTGATAGTAGATCGTTATGCAATGCGGATATCTACGTTACCGGTCATTAATGGTGAAAAAATCGTGCTGAGAGTCATGGACAATAATGAATCGGAACTCACCATTGATGATTTAGGATTAACACAACACAATCTTTCAATATTTCAACAAATTTTAGATTATCCTCAAGGGTTGATTTTAGTGACTGGGCCAACCGGTAGCGGGAAAACGGTTACCTTATATAGTGGATTAAAAAAGTTAAACAAACCTGAGCGTAATATTTGTAGCGTTGAAGATCCGATAGAAATCCCCATTGATGGCATTAATCAAACTGCCATAAATGTTAAAGCAAGTTTAACCTTTGCTGTTATATTGCGAGCCTTACTTAGGCAAGATCCCGATGTGATAATGATTGGTGAAATTCGTGATCCTGAAACAGCAGAGATTGCTATTCAAGCAGCGCAAACAGGACATTTAGTTTTATCCACATTGCACACCAATTCAAGTTTAGAAGCCTTAATTCGATTAAATCAAATGGGAATTAAAAATTATCTGGTTTCCTCAAGTTTAAAATTAATTATTGCCCAACGTCTTGTTCGTAAGCTTTGTCAGTATTGTAAGGTTGTCGCAAGTCAATTAATAGTGCTAGGAGGAGAAACAACAGCTCATTTTATTGCTATGGGCTGCGAACATTGTTTTGGTGGGTATCATGGGCGCATAGGATTATATGAATTTTTACCAATAACGGCAGAAATACAACATCAATTACTCCGTGACCAAATGATTTCGCCTACCAATATGATAACGCTTAAAGTTGCAGGACAAAAACTGGTTAAAGATGGTGTTACCACCATTGCAGAATTGCAACGTGTTTTGGGTGATTATCTATGAAAAGGCTCTACGTATGGTATGATTTGGATTTTAATGAAAATAAAATAATTGCGTCTTCTCAGCAAGACGCGAAAAAACAGCTATTATTACAAGGCAAAATTGCCATCAAAATAAAAGCAGTTAAATATATTAATAAACATAGTTTTACTCGTTTAGAGTTACTGGTTGTTACTAAACAAATAGCAACGATGCTTAAAGCAGGTCTTTCTATTGTTGATAGTTTACTTATTTTAGCGAAAGAGCACCCTCATCCTCATTGGCAATATCTTCTTGTTGAAATTGAACAACAGATTGCAAAAGGGGAACCTTTATCAAAAGTTTTAACTCATCATCATTTGGTCTTTCCGACACTTTATTGTGAAATTGTTGCAATCGGTGAGATGACAGGACAATTAGATTCAAGTTTTGAACAGTTAACGTTACAACTTGAAAAATCAATAAAACTACAAAAGCGTATCAAACAGGCCATGCGTTATCCATGCTTTTTACTCACGGTATCTATAATTGTGATAGTGATAATGTTATTAGTGGTTTTACCTAAGTTTGCTCAGATCTATCAAGATTTTGATGCTCAATTGCCGTTGTTTACCCAGTGCGTTATCGATTTGTCATACTTTTTACAACGGGCTTGGTTCGTTGTTTTAATTACTCTATTACTAAGCTATTTATTGTATCGGTATTATCTTAAGCTTCGCTATCAAGATGTGATTGATAGTTATACAATAAAATTACCTATAATCGGTAAAGTAATTGCTACTACTTGTTTAACACATATCTTTCAAACAATAGCAACAACTCAACAAGCTGGCATCCCTTTACTTGCAGGTTTGACCACTTCGGCTAATACGATTATGCATCGCGTGTATCAAAAAAGTATTTTTTATATGATAGCCGAAATCGAAAAAGGGCTTTCATTTAGTCATGTTTTACAAACACAACCGTGTTTTCCAACTTTATGTCGTCAATTGATCCACATAGGAGAACAATCCGGTACGCTGGATTTAATGCTAACCAAGTTAGCCGATTACTATGAAGCGCAGAGTCAAACATTAACTGATAATCTATCTCAATTAGTTGAGCCGTTGTTAATGTTAATACTAGCGCTAATCATTGGAAGTTTAATAATCGCTATGTATTTGCCTATCTTTCAACTTGGCGAGGTGATTAACTAATGATAGCTTGTATTATTGCGATGTTAGGTGCATGTATGGGCAGTTTTATTTGCGTTGCTTTTAGTCGGTTTTCGCCATTACATTCTCCTTTTATTTATTTATCGGCCATAAGTTTAACAAGTTCATCTTGTCCAAATTGCTTGAATAAACTGAAAGTTTGGCAATTAGTTCCGTTGTTGTCTTATTTGCTATTAAGGCAACGCTGTTATGCATGTCAGGCTAAAATACGGGCTCACTATTTTTTGCTAGAGTTAGCTATGTCAGTGTTGTTTATGGTGATTTATTGGCATAAAGGTATTACTGCGCAAAGTATTGTGTTAATGATGTTGGGTTGTTATTTTTTACTATTAGCCTTAATCGATTTTAAATATTATTTATTGCCGGATTTTTTTACGCAACCATTAATGTGGGGAGGCTTATTGGCGGCATATTTGAATATCAGCAATATACTATTAGCCGATGCATTTATTGGTATTTTATGCGGATATCTTTTATTAAAAGTACCGGCTAGTTTATTTTATTTAATTTCAAACAAGCATGGATTAGGCGGGGGAGATATAAAATTACTTGCTGCGATAGGTGCATGGATTCCTTATCATTTAATTTCTTTATTAGTAATTATGGCTTCAATATTGGGTATTTTTTATTTTCTGATCTTAAACTATCTTTTTTATCGACAATCATTAAAAGTTATTCCATTTGGTCCATTTTTATTAATTTCGGCGTATTGCTGCTGCTATTTTAGTTAATTAAATGATTAAAATGGTCAAATTTTGCTCATACACATCTAATTTTTATATATAACGTAAATCAATTAAATATTTGCTTCTTTTTCAAAGTTCATCAGTTAACTTATCTGTATTTTAATATATAACTAAAATCACTAATCATAGTAAAAATAGTTATTTTTATAAAAGCTAGAATAGCAGTATAGTACTAATCAATAAACTGATTAAGTTTACAATTGAGAATGAATAAGGAATGTATAATGAGTCGTATTAATGAATTGAAATCAGAGATGATTGCATGGCGTCATCACATCCATGCCCACCCAGAAACCGCATTTGAAGAGAAGAAAACAACGGAATTTATAATTGAAAAGCTTAAATCTTTCGGTATAACTGAGCTCTATACCGATTTTGCACCAACTGGTGTTGTGGGTATTATTAAAGGCAAAAAAGAAGGGCGAGTTATCGCATTGCGTGCCGATATTGATGCTTTAGATATTATAGAAGAGAATAAAATAGATTATTGTTCAACTATCCCGGGTAAAATGCATGCCTGTGGTCATGATGGTCATACTGCAACATTATTAGGCGTGGCTAAATATTTGAGTGAACACCGTGATTTTTCGGGTACAGTCGTTGTTATCTTCCAGCCAGCTGAAGAAAACGAAGGCGGTGCTCGTGTTATGGTTGAAAATGGCTTGTTTGATCGTTTTCCAATTGAAGCTGTTTATGGTATTCATAATCAACCGAATATGAAATTAAATCATTTTTACATTAACCATGGACCAATGATGGCATCATATGATGTTTTCGAAATCAAAGTAACAGGTGTTGGCGCTCATGCTGCCGCTCCTCATCTTGGTAAAGATACAATTTTAACGGCAACACAAATCGTAAATAGTTTGCAAAGCATTGTCAGCCGCAATGTCGATCCTATTAGCTCTCTTGTGGTGAGTGTTACGCAAATACATAGTGGCGATACGTGGAACGTGTTACCACAACAAGCGGTAATTCGTGGTACAGTTCGTGCTTTTAGCGCCGATGTACAAGATATGGCTGAGCAACGCATTACACAGATTGCAACAGGTATTGCCAGCACATTCGAAGCTAAGGCTGAGGTTGATTATCAACGGCGTTACCCAGCAACAATTAACTATGCTAAGCAAGCTGATATTGCGATAGAAGCTGCTAAAAACGTTGTTGGTGAAAATGGTCTTATTATCGATCCTTTACCATCAATGGGCTCGGAAGATTTTGCTTTTATGCTGCAAAAAATACCAGGCGTATATGTGTGGCTAGGTGCTGGCAAAGGTGCTAATTTACATAATCCAGCCTACAATTTTAACGATGAAGTTTTAATAACCGGGGCGCAATACTTTATTGAAATAGTCAATCAAGAACTTGGGGGATAACTCAACCTAACATTTTTTAATTGTTATCAGAAATTTACTTAACTAATCAGTTAACTATCTTTTTAAATGTAGATGTTAACTGATTAGCTTTCACTGATCTTAACAAGCCTTAATCAATTAATGAAAACAAAGTTTACTCGCTACAGCGCCTTTTACTCTAAATTGTGTGTTGAGATCGATGCCATTAGCAAGTACAACTTGAACATAAATATCGTTGTCTTGATTTAATTTCATCGTTGCAAGGACTTGACCGCTTTCACGCCAATTGCCATCAATCTGGCATTCGATGGTATCACCAATATTGGGTAAACTATCGCTTTTACCCGTTAATAAATAAAGCCCTCGTTTATTAGCGCCACGAAATTGAGCTCGAGCTACCATTTCTTGACCACAATAACAGCCTTTATCAAAACTGATGGCGTCATAATATTGTAAATTACATGCTTGAGGCAGTAATGTTTCACAATTTTCTTTATCGATAATGGCATAACCTGCTTCTAAATCAAGTTGAACCCATCGGCTACAAGGTTGTAAATCCTCATCGATAGTTTGAGGAGATACCCTAATTGCCCGTGTATGAGGTAAATTTAATTTGATATAAGTAATATTATTATGGGTAATACAATTTTGATGATTGAATTGGTCAATAATATCTGCGGGTATAGCATCGTATTCTAAACCAACGATATTTAAATCATTAACCTGCTCGATAGAGACTTTAGAAAATACGGCATATTTTTTTAAAGCAGCAATTTGCACATCAGCAACACTTTTACGTAAGATATAGTAGATATCTTGTCCTCGTTGAAATAATAGCATGTTACTCCACATTCTGCCTTTAGCATCACAATGTGCAGCAAACAAGGCAGTTTGCTGAGAAAGGTGATCGATATCAATCGTCACTTGTCCCTGTAAATATTTGCGATTATCCACTCCAGATACTTTTACTAACTGCCAATCGGCAAGTGAAATGGGTTTAATTGAGAAATTGCTCATAATAGTGCCTTTTACAAATAAAGAATTTTAACATCAGTAACACTAGAGTTCCAATTTTCTAAAGTGTTAAAACAAAACAAAAATGACTGGAAAATCAATATATAATATTTTGATTACTTTATTAAACTCCCTTTATTTTGATTTTGCAAATTTACACCATTATTTTTTTATTGTGATTTAGTTAAAAGTTATATTATTGACTTAATTGATTTTATATATAAGTTAATGCACAATAAATCAATAGATGACAAAAAAGTTATATTGGAGGCAATAAGCATGGCAAAATTGTCAGGTGCAGAAATGGTCATTCAATCATTGATTGATCAAGGAGTAAAACAGATATTTGGTTATCCTGGTGGTAGTGTTCTTGATATTTATGACGCAATTCATACACTTGGTGGTATTGAACATATATTAGTCCGTCATGAGCAAGCAGCTGTGCACATGGCTGATGGTTACGCTCGAGCTACGGGTGATGTTGGTGTTGTGTTAGTTACATCGGGGCCAGGCGCGACTAACACTATTACCGGTATTGCAACTGCCTATATGGATTCTGTGCCACTGGTTATATTATCTGGACAAGTAGCAAGTAATTTAATTGGCAATGATGCATTCCAAGAGTGCGATATGGTCGGTATTTCAAGACCGATTGTTAAACATAGTTTTTTAATCAAAGATACTCAAGATATTCCAGAAATTATCAAAAAAGCATTTTATATTGCGTCAACCGGTCGCCCTGGTCCTGTTGTCATTGATTTACCAAAAGATATTGTCAATCCTGCTAATAAATATAATTATCATTATCCAAAATCAGTATCGATGCGTTCTTATAATCCAACAATACAAGGACATAAAGGACAAATAAAAAAAGCGCTAACGACACTTTTTACAGCTAAAAAACCGGTTCTTTTTATTGGTGGTGGTGTGATATCTGCTAATGCAAGTGAGGCGATCAAACTGTTTGCTGAAAAATTGAATCTGCCTGTTGCTTCAACGCTGATGGGCATTAGTGCTTTCCCCGGAACAAATAAACATTATCTAGGCATGATAGGTATGCACGGTGTGTATGAAGCCAATATGTCGATGCATAATGCGGATGTTATTTTGGCTATCGGTGCACGTTTTGATGATAGAACAACTAATAATGTTGAAAAATATTGTCCTAAAGCCAAAATAATTCATGTCGATATCGATCCGACATCAATATCTAAAACCATCATGGCAAGTATTCCTGTTGTTGGTGATGCTAAAGTTGTTGTAGAAACTATGTTAGATCAAATTGATGAACTAAACATAGAGCGTGACTTAGATGCCTTGGTTGATTGGTGGAAACAGATCGATCATTGGCGAGCTCGACATTGCCTTGCTTATAGTCATGAAGGTAACAGTATTAAACCGCAAGAAGCAATTGAAGTATTATATAAATTAACTAAAGGCGATGCTTATATCACTACCGATGTAGGTCAACATCAAATGTTTACAGCGCTTTATTATCCGTTTGATAAACCAAGACACTTTATTACTTCAGGTGGACTTGGTACCATGGGCTTTGGCTTACCTGCCGCACTAGGTGTTAAATTGGCCTTCCCAAAAAATCGAGTTGTTTGTGTAACCGGTGATGGTAGTATTCAAATGAATATTCAAGAACTATCAACAGCATTACAATATGGTTTACCTATTTTGATTTTGAATCTTAATAATCGTTTTTTAGGTATGGTTAAACAGTGGCAAGACATGATTTATGCAGGGCGACATTCCTCGTCTTATATGGAGTCATTACCTGATTTTGCTAAAATTGCTGAAGCTTATGGTCATGTTGGCATAAGTATTAATAAGCGTGAAGAGCTTGAATCTAAACTTAAACAAGCGTTAGCAATTAAAGATCGACTTGTTTTTGTAGATGTGATGACCGATGCTACAGAACATGTTTATCCAATGCAAGTTCGTGGTGGTTCAATGAGTGAGATGTGGTTAAGTAAAACGGAGAGAACCTAATGCGTTATATATTATCTATTTTAACTGAAAATGAACCTGGTGCATTGTCTCGAATAATTGGTCTATTTTCACAACGTGGTTTTAATATCGAAACCATCACAACGGCGCAAACCGAAGATCCAACCATGCATCGTATGACCATTCAAACCTCAGGCGATGAGCATGTACTTGAACAAATTCAAAAGCAACTTCATAAACTAATTAATGTATACCGTGTTAATGATTTAACCGAAGGCCCTCATGTTGAGCGTGAAATTATGTTAGTTAAAGTTGCCGCTAAAGATTCAGATGCACGTGACGAAGTGAAGCGATGTGCCGATATCTTTCGAGGATCAATTGTTGATGTGACTGCAACGCATTATATTGTTCAGTTATCGGGCACCAGTGAAAAGCTTGATTCGTTCTTATTATCAATTAGAGAAACATGTAATATTGTGGAAACAGTCCGATCAGGGATTATTGGTTTGTCGCGTAGTGAAAAAACAGTCAAATAGTTATGTATTTAGTTTGCTTATAACAAGGTACCTTAAGTGCCTTGTTAAGTGCTATTTTTAGTTAATTTTTCAAATATTATGACATGTTACATCAATAAATCATGCTTAAACTCGCACATCTAACTTTGTTTTAATTGTCTTTGATCTTAAGGTTTTCACTAAACTAAGATATGTTCTAAACGGTAGTAATATTGAAGTTACATCAACAATCAAGTTACTATTAAAAATACTGATTAATCAAATCATTCAGCCTAAACAACAGCTAAACGTAATTATTCAATTGAGACCTATACTTGATTCTGTTATACTATCTTCCCGTCTGATTCTTCGTATATTGTGTTGGTTTTTATGGTTTAAAAACGCACAATATTATTCTAATAAATTAATAATGGTCTGGTATTAATGGTTACGAATTATATTTTTGTTACAGGCGGTGTCGTTTCTTCTTTGGGTAAAGGCATTGCCGCAGCGTCTCTTGCTGCAATTTTAGAAGCCCGCAATTTAAAAGTCACCATGCTCAAACTCGATCCCTATATTAATGTTGATCCGGGCACAATGAGTCCTATTCAACATGGTGAAGTTTTTGTTACCGAAGATGGGGCAGAAACTGATCTTGATTTGGGGCATTATGAGCGTTTTATTCGCACTAAAATGACACGCAAAAATAACTTTACTACTGGGCGAATTTATTCCGATGTACTACGTAAAGAGCGACGTGGTGATTATTTAGGGGCAACTGTTCAAGTTATTCCCCATATCACTAACGAAATTAAATCACGCGTGATTGAAGGTGCAAAAGGTTTTGATGTTGCTATTGTTGAAGTTGGCGGCACAGTGGGTGACATTGAATCACTTCCATTTTTAGAAGCAATTCGTCAATTAGCCGTTGATGTTGGTCGTGAACATACGTTATTTATGCATTTAACGTTAGTACCTTATTTAGCTTCGGCTGGGGAAGTAAAAACCAAACCGACACAACATTCAGTGAAAGAGCTGCTATCAATTGGTATTCAACCTGATGTATTAATTTGTCGTTCAGATCGCATTATTCCCGCTAATGAACGTGCTAAAATTGCACTATTTTGTAATGTACCTGAGCGCGCAGTTATTTCATTAAAAGATGTTGATTCTATTTATAAAATCCCTGCACTATTAAAATCTCAGAATTTAGATACATTTGTTTGCAATCGCTTTCACCTTGAATGTAAAGAAGCTGATCTGTCTGAATGGGAACAGGTAATTTATGAAGAAGCCAACCCAATAGGTGAAGTTACCATTGGTATGGTTGGAAAATATATTGCTCTACCTGATGCTTATAAATCGGTAAACGAAGCATTAAAACATGGCGGATTAAAAAATCGTTTAACTGTTCATATTCGATATATTGATTCTGAAGATCTTGAATCTCGTGGTACGGAATTATTACAAGGTTTAGATGCGATTTTGATTCCTGGTGGCTTTGGTTATCGAGGTGTTGAAGGAAAAATCATGGCAGCTCGTTATGCGCGTGAAAATAAAATTCCTTATTTAGGTATTTGCCTTGGTTTACAAGTTGCTTTAATTGAGTATGCTCGTAATAAGGCTGGTATTAAAGATGCCAACTCTACAGAGTTTGTTAAAGATTGCGCTAACCCAGTTATCGCGTTGATCACAGAATGGAGTGATGAATCTGGTAATGTGGTTCAACGTAATGAGAACAGCGATTTAGGTGGTACTATGCGATTAGGTTCGCAAATTTGCCATTTAGATACAAATTCTAAAGTATTTGATATGTATAAAAAAGAGTCGATCACTGAACGTCATCGTCATCGTTATGAAGTAAACAACAATTTATTACCGGAAATTGTGAAAGCTGGATTGAAGATCACTGGACTATCAACTGATAAGAAATTAGTTGAAATTATTGAGATTCCAGAACACCCTTGGTTTGTCGCATGTCAATTCCATCCGGAATTTACTTCAACACCACGAGATGGACATCCATTGTTCAGTAGTTTTGTGAAAGCTGCTAAAGAGTATCAAGATCAGCAGCAAAAATAGTTTATTTTTACATTAGTTATATATCTGTCATATAGAGGAAAAAAACATGGCAAAAATCGTTAAAGTACATGGTCGTGAAGTGATCGACTCTCGTGGTAACCCAACAGTTGAAGCCGAAGTGCACTTAGAGGGTGGTTTTGTTGGTCTAGCAATTGTTCCATCTGGTGCGTCAACTGGTTCACGTGAAGCACTAGAACTTCGCGATGGTGACAAGTCTCGCTTTTTAGGTAAAGGCGTATTAAAAGCTGTTGAAAATGTTAATGGACCTATTGCTAAAGCTGTTTTAGGAAAAGATGCTTTAGATCAAGCAGCTATCGACCAAATCATGATTGATTTAGATGGTACTGATTTCAAATCTAACTTAGGTGCTAATTCAATTTTAGCTGTATCTTTAGCAAATGCTAAAGCAGCAGCAGCAGCTAAAGGTGTACCACTTTATCAACACATCGCTGATTTAAATGGTACTCCAGGTCAATACTCTATGCCATTACCAATGATGAACATCATCAACGGTGGTGAACACGCTGATAATAACATCGACTTACAAGAATTCATGATTCAACCAGTTGGTGCAAAAACAGTGCGTGAAGCAATTCGTATTGGTTCTGAAGTATTCCACAATTTAGCTAAAGTTTTACACGCTAAAGGTATGAATACTGCAGTTGGTGACGAAGGTGGTTTTGCACCTAACCTAGATTCAAATGCTGAAGCATTAGAATGTATTAAAGAAGCAGTAGAAAAAGCAGGTTATGTATTAGGTAAAGACATTACTCTTGCGATGGACTGTGCTGCATCTGAATTCTATAACAAAGAAACCGGTAAATATGTATTAAAAGGCGAAGGTAATAAAGAGTTTACTGCTCAAGAATTTACTCGTTATTTAGAAAGTTTAAGTGAACAATATCCAATTGTTTCTATCGAAGATGGCTTAGATGAAAGCGATTGGGAAGGTTGGGCATACTTAACTAAAGAATTAGGTCACAAAATCCAATTAGTGGGTGATGATCTTTTCGTTACTAATACCAAAATCTTCAAACAAGGTATTGAAAAAGGCATTGCTAACTCAATCCTAGTTAAAGTTAACCAAATCGGTACATTAACTGAATCAATTGCAGCAGTTAAAATGGCTAAAGATGCTGGCTATACCGCTGTGATTTCTCACCGTAGTGGTGAAACAGAAGATTCAACCATTGCTGATTTAGCCGTTGGCTTAGCAGCAGGTCAAATCAAAACTGGTTCTATGAGCCGTTCTGATCGTATTGCTAAATACAACCAATTAATGCGTATTGAAGAAGCGTTAGGTTCTAAAGCACCATTTAACGGTTTAAAAGAAGTTAAAGGTCAATAATTAATTTTTAACAAAAATTAATCGTTATTTAAAAACGGTGATAAATTCACCGTTTTTTATTTTCATTTTATTTAATATAACCTTATATAAGGATAGTTGCACTGACTTATATTGTGTTGTACCCTTATTGCCTTGATTTTATGACTTATCTTTAATATTGCATATTAAGTAATACTTGAGTCATTTTATATTTTTTTAAATTAACCGAGTTTAGTTTTTTCTGATTATGAATAATATTACAAATATGCCCCAGCCTAAAAGTAAGTGGCAACTTTTTCACTGGCTTTGTGTAGGCAAACTTCCACTTAATGAACTTTGGCTTAAACCAACTTATCGATATAAGTTCTTTTTTCGCACACTTTTTTTAAGTCCAATTACACTCAAATTGCTTGATAAATTAAGACAATATCCTTTACTTGGTTATTACCTTTCCTGCCAAACCAATTTACCTTGTAAATTACAACGGCCGTATTTATCATCATGTTTGACACAAAAAGAGCGTTTAGCTGCTTTAGTTTATCATTATGATTTTTTATCAAAGCAATCCGGCAATATGTCTAAGGCTTTTTATAACCCAGAATCGCCTTATATTTTGGCTAATATCGACGCTAAAAACGAAACAAACATACAAATAGCTATTCAAGCGCGAAATAAATATGCGCGTGAAGGTGAATTGAGTCTCTATTTTTATGATAATGACGGTATTGATTTAGCAACTTTAACCTTCACCCTTGTCGAATATCAAAACAAATCTACGCTATTTATTGCTGGTTTACAAGGAACAGGGCATCATGAAGCACGAACACGCGTACAAAAAGCAACAAAACAGTGCTATGGACTTTTTCCAAAACGCGTCGCGGTAGAAGCGGCATTAATTATTGCTAAATATTTTAATTTAGAACAGGTGATTGCTGTTGGCAATAACACACATGTGTACAATAACTGGCGATATAATAGCCGACAAGAAAGAATTTTATCGGATTACGATGATTTTTGGTTAACAATTGACGGTAAACCAGATTCCAGAAACTTATTTATATTACCGACCGAAATTAATCGAAAATCGATTGACGAAATAGCGAGTAAAAAACGCTCGGAATATCGTAATCGTTATGCATTATTAGATCAGCTTAAAGTTAGCATTGAGGAAAGTTTATCCTCATTACGTTGATAATGAGGATATATTAGAGCAGAGTTTTACCTCTAATTTTTATAACAATACTATATGAAGATGAACATGGAAAGGAATAAAAATGTATTATGGTATTTTGATTGCATTTGTCCCATTGTGTTTAGGTTATTTGATTAAAATTAAAGATCAAAAATGGCTAGCCAAAATTAATCAGATACTTGGCTATATGGTCTATTTTATTCTTTTTATCATGGGGGCTGAATTAGCTCAGTTAGACAATTTAATCACAAATTTACAGCATATTTTGCTCTATACCGCTGTTGTTTTTGTCTGTACTTTTGGTGGCAATTTTTTGGCATTAATCTTATTTGATCTATTTTTGCCTTGGAAAACAGCTAACACCGGCTCGTCGTTTGAATCTCGTTTTAAATTGATTTTTGAATCTTTAAAAGTATTTATTGCCTTGATACTCGGTTTTATTGCGGGTTTTTTACCTTTGTTTTTTTGGCAATATACTGGCAGCATTATTCAAATAGTGTTAGTTTTACTTCTATTGCTCATTGGTATCCAGCTACGTAGTAACAATATCTCGTTTAAACAGATTTTGTTAAATAAAATTGGTTTGACGACATCTTTAGTCGTGGTCATAAGCACTTTTTTAGGTGGAATATTAGCTGCTTTCATTTTGGATTTTCCAACTCGTGTTGGGCTTGCTATGTCATCGGGATTTGGCTGGTATTCTTTGTCCTTAGTTTTGATGACAGAAGCGCATGGTCCAATCATTGGTAGTGCAACCTTTTTAAATGATATTTTGCGTGAATTGTGTGCAATAATTCTTATTCCAACCTTAATAAGACGCTATAAACTTACTGCGTTAGGTTTGTGTGGTGCAACTTCGATGGACTTTACTTTACCAATGTTACAAAAAGGCGCCGGCATCACTATTGTGCCACCAGCCATTGTACAAGGGTTTGTATTGACTTTATTAATGCCAATTTTAATGACACTTTTTAATTATGGTGGATTTTAATGGTAAAAGCATTAGTTGTATTTAACTCATTAATCAGTCAGGCTCATTTAAAAACTTTTTTGACTAATTGAGTTGGATCAATGAGTAAAAAGCTGAATTAAATTAGCGGGTCATTTGTCTAAATATTAAATAGTTTTTAAACTCTTCTAAGCATCAACATCAACTTATTCATTTCATTACTCAGTTTTAAAAGCAATTTATTTATTTTGTTTTTAAACTATCAAGCGTAGCGAATTAAGCTAGGTTACCCATACAACTGTAAAATATTGCATAGAGTGATGCTTTTTATCTTTTTTGCTAATCAATACCTGAATCTTTTGTTTTATATGTAAACTTATGCTCATTTTAATAAAATAACGTTGATCATATATTTGACATCAACTATCAATCTGTTAACGGTATTGTTTTTTAGATATCACACTAATATAGCTAATTATTCTATTTTATTTTGCTGTCAAAATTATCACTATCTAAAAGTTAGATCTGAATCACAAATTTATTATAAAACAATTTCCGCCTTAATTTTATTCGATATAATTGAACAAAAGATTATTAACGAGACATATGTTCAAGAGGTAAGCATGATTAGTATTATTTTAGTCTCTCACAGTAAAAAAATTACTGATGGATTAAAAGAAATGATCGAAGAGATGGTCGATTCAACCGGTGATGTAAAAATTTATTCAGCAGGCGGAACAGAGGATGGACGATTGGGAACAGATTCAGTTGCGATTTATAACATCATCGAACAATCAAAAGATCACAAAAATATACTGATATTTGCTGATATAGGTAGTGCCATTTTAAGCACAGAAACCGCTATTGACCTTATCGAAGATGAAGCCTTAAGAAGTAAGGTGACGTTAGTTGATGCCCCCCTTGTTGAAGGTGCATTTGTTGCGTCAATACAAGCCATGGTTGATGAAGATGTTGAAGGTATTTTAGCTGAACTACAAAATATTTAAAAAGTGAGCGTTAGGATGAAATTTTTTCGAAGCTTTGTGGGTTATTGTATCGCTGGAATGATTGTAATGTCAGTTTGGTCACAATTAGGTACTTACGGCATTTTCGGTGGTTTTTTGGCGGCGGTAATCATTATTGGTCCAATGTGGTACATGAATCATTATATCAATCTGACTGGCAATGAAGATGATGCTGCTTTTGTTGATATGGGACTTGCTATTGCAGTATGTGGCATTATGCGCGATACCTTTATTCAAGGTGGGCATGCATTTGTCTCTTCTTTACCTACCATATTGCTTGTGATTGTCGGCGCTACTTTAGGGGGAATTACTGCTGCTTTCATTGAAAAAGATATGGCGAAGAAAACAGAATTTATTAATGAGAATCCAAGAGAACCTGGTTTAAGACGTTCTGATTTTGAAAAGTTGAAAGAAGCAAAAGAAAAGATCTTGCGTAGCAAACAAATCAAAGTTTTTCAAAAAAAGAAATAATTAGCTGAAATATAGGGAGCAAATGATGATGTCAATTAAATTGGCTATTGCAACAATAATCGGTGGTTTTATCTTCCCTTTTGTTATACGCATGGCATGGGGGCGTATGGTTGACAATTGGGGACCAATCGGTGGTTGGATGGCGGCAGCATTTATTGTTGGAACAGTCTGGTGTATTAATCATGGAATAGCAACGCCAATGATTACGCAAAGTGGTTCAGTATGGGTCGATCAAGGGTTAGCCGCTGGTGTTGGGATTTGGGTAGCCTCAGCTTTAACCGGTGGAAGCAAACGTAAATCAGTTAAAAATATTGTTGCAGCAGTATGTGCAGGTATTGTTGGTGGGTATGTATTATCACTTTTTTTAGTGAGTTAAGTAACAAGTAAAACATGTAAAGGATAGACCGAGGTGATGTAATGAGAAGATTAATTAATGATGGCTATGATGTCGTAGAAGAGATGCTAGAAGGTTACTGCTTAGCGCATAGTGAATATGTCGAATTAAAAAAAGCGTGTAATCGCGTAATCGTAAGTAAAAAAATCAGTACAGAGCCAAGAGTTAGAATAATTATTGGCGGCGGTTCAGGACATGAACCCGCATTTTTAGGTTATGTTGGCAAAGATTTTGCGGATGCGGCAGCAGTCGGTAATGTGAACACTTCACCATCTCCTGAATATTGTTATGAAGCAGTAAAAGCGGTTGATTCTGGTAAAGGATGCCTATTTGTTTATGGTAACTACGCTGGCGATGTTATGAACTTTGATATGGGAGCTGAATTAGCTGCCGATGAAGGTATCCGGGTTGAAACGGTGACAGTGACTGATGATATCTATTCTTCAAAAAACATTAGTGATCGCCGTGGTGTGGCGGGTGATGTATTTGTGTTCAAAGTCGCTGCCAGTGCTGCCGCCAAAGGTTATGACTTAGATAAAGTTAAAGCTTTAACTGAAAAAGCTAATGCCAATACTTATTCAATGGGTGTTGCACTATCATCTTGTACATTACCGGTTACCGGCGAAGTCATTTTTGATATGCAAGAAGGTGACATGGAAGTTGGCATGGGCATTCATGGTGAACCCGGTATTGAAAGAACTAAGCTAGAAAAGGCCGATGTCGTTGTGAGCCAATTAATCGATCATCTTTTACAAGACTCCAAAATAAAAGCAGGTGATGAAGTGCAATTACTGATTAATGGATTAGGTGGTTTGGCATTGATGGACCAATATATCTGCTACCGAAAAGCACATCTTTTATTAGCACAAAAGGGCATTAAAATCTATAAACCACTGGTGGGCAATTATGTGACTTCAATGGATATGGTAGGGATGTCTATCTCTGTTATCAAGTTAGATGATGAACTAAAACAGCTATTAGACCATCCATGTGATGCGCCTTATTTTAAAATTGCTTATTAACTACCAAGGAGAGGAAAAATGAGTGCCCTGATGCTAAATAAATCTTATTTTATCGAAACATTTAAAAAAATAGCCGATATGGCCGAAAAAAACCGTGACCACCTCAGTAAATTAGATTCTGACATTGGCGATGGTGATCATGGTATTAATTTGACCATAGGTTTTCGTGAAGTAGAAAAGCAACTGCCACTCTTGTCTGACTCAACAGCAGATATTGCTGAATTAATGAAGAAAGTAGGAATGATTTTATTGAGCAAAGTCGGCGGAGCATCAGGGCCTTTATATGGTAGTTTTTTTATGAAAATGGCAAACCATACAACTGGAAAACAAGCAGTAACATTCAAAGAGTTCTGTCAAATGTATCAAGATGGTGTTGAAGCTGTACAAATGCGAGGAAAAGCCGAACTTAATGATAAAACAATGATAGATGCACTGATTCCGGGGCTAAATGTTTTAAACAATTATAAAGAGGGTGATGACCCTGTAAAAACGTTAGAAATTTGCGTTGATGAAATGAAAAAAGGTTCCGAGTTAACTATTCCATTGGTTGCTAAAAAAGGGCGATCCATGCGATTAGGTGAACGAGCGATAGGGCACAAGGATGCGGGATCTGAATCAGCTTGGATGATTATGAATGAATTTTTACAGCAATTAAAACTCGAGAAGTAATTCTCCAGAAGTAAATTAATTATTTTAATTGAATTAATAATAATTAATTAGTTAGTAAATGTGTTTATAAGAGGATTTTAATATGGATAAGGTTTTTGTTAGTCCTAATAGATATGTACAAGGTAAAGATTTGCTGACTCGTGCAGAAGCATACATCAAACCCTTTGGGACCAATTTTTTAATCCTAGCAGATAAGAATATTTGGAATATTGCTGCCAATCAACTCGCCGATTCACTCGAAAAAGCCGAACTATCGATTACTAAAGCCATTTTTAACGGCGAATGTTCAATGGTAGAAATTAACCGATTACTTGATGAGTTTAAATCAAAAAAATTTGATGCAATTATTGGTGTAGGAGGTGGTAAAACACTTGATACGGCTAAAGCACTTGCCGCCAAATATAATATACCTAAAGTTTGTGTACCAACAACTGCATCAACCGATGCACCAACGGCTAAAGTTTCAGTCGTTTATACTGAAGATGGTGTTTTTGACTTTTTATGGCACCATTATAAAAATCCAGATTTGGTATTAGTTGACACTCGAGTGATTGCAAATGCACCGGTTAGATCGTTAAAATCAGGTATAGCTGATGGGCTGGCAACTTGGGTTGAAGCCAGAACCTCCATTCGTAGTTGCCATAAAACGGATGCTGGTGGTATTGCAACAATTGCTGGTGAAGCAATTGCCAGAGAGTGTGAAAAAACCATATTTGAGTATGCATTACTTGCTGTTGAATCAAATGAAAAAAAACTTGTTACTCCTGCATTAGAAGCTATTGTTGAAGCGAATACCTTACTAAGTGGCCTTGGTTTTGAAAATGGTGGTTTAGGTGCAGCTCATGCTATTCATAATGGTTTTACTGCCGTATCAGGTGATGTGCATCATCTAACGCATGGTGAAAAAGTGGCATATGGCACAATCGCTCAACTAGTGCTAGAAGGTCGACCAATTGCTGAGCTTGAAAGGTATATCGATTTATATATTAAGTTGGATTTACCCATCACGTTAGAGCAAGTGCATTTAGATAAAATTACAGAAGAAGAGTTTCAATTAATTGGCGAAAAAGCCATTGCTCCTGTTGAAACTATCCATAGTCTGCCTTTTGCGGTGACGGCTGATGATGTGATACAAGCTATCAAAGCAACAGATTATTATGTGAAGAGTTATAAAAAACGTTTAGGTATCGCCTAACACCAAAACAACACGTGCTTTTAGGTCAACTATCATTATTGCTTAAATAAGTTGCTTTTTGCCGTAATAATGAGAGTGTTACTAAAACAAGATAAATGATAAAAAAATGGGGAAGAATAGTCAGGTTAGTCAATAACTATTCTTCAACCCATTTTTACTATTGGAAGCCTATTAAAAAAAGCGATAAAAAATCACATTAATAAAAGGACAAATTATGAAAAAAATATTCATAGGCACCAGCTGGAAAATGAATAAAACCTTAGCCGAAGCATTGTTATTTTGTGAACAACTAAAAACCTACTATCCCGAAGATTTAAAAAGTCATATCCAACCGTTTGTCATTCCTCCTTTTACGTGTGTTCGAGATGTGGCGGAATACTTATATCAACACAACATAAATTGCTTAACCGGTGTCCAAAATATGCATTTTGAAGAATCGGGTGCTTTTACCGGTGAAATATCTCCAATTATGGTAAAAGATACCGGTGCTAAAATAGTTGAATTAGGGCATTCTGAGCGCCGTGAATTTTTTGGTGAAACCGATATGACAATAAATAAAAAAGTTCATGCTGCACTCAAACACCAATTAACACCATTAGTTTGTGTTGGGGACAGCGCTCAAGAAAAATCTTGGGGAGTCTCGAGTGAAACTGTTGTAAAGCAGATGAAGATTGCGCTATCGGGAATTGATCATAATCAAGTTAGTCAGGTTATGATTGCATATGAGCCGATATGGGCAATTGGTGAAAAAGGCGTACCGGCAACACCTCAAGAGGCTGAATTTATTCATCATAATTTACGTTTAGCGCTCTCTGATCTCTATGGTTCAGAAGTGGCTAATCACATGATTTTACTCTATGGTGGTAGTGTCAATCTTGAAAATTCGACCCAATTAATTGCTCAGCCCAATATTGATGGTCTATTTATTGGTCGTAGTGCATGGCAAGCGACAGGTTTTTGTAATATATTATCCGCTATAAATCAGCAACGATAATATTGAGAAACAAGGCGAACTAATGGATAGATTTGACGATAAACAAGAAGCAGAACTACTCACCGAGATAGCTGTTGCCTATTATGAGTATGAACAAACTCAAGAAGAGATAGCGCAACGATTTGGCATTTCGCGTATTAAAGTCGGTCGCTTGTTAAAAAAAGCTAGAGCTGAAGGGATTGTTGAAATCAATGTCAAATATCATCCAATATTTAGTTCACGGATTGAACAACAATTTGTTAACCATTTTGGTATTAAGCGTGCACTGATAGCTTTAGATCATCAAGATGAAGACGAACAGCGACGGCAAGTTGCGGCTCTTGTTTCTAACTATTTATCAAGTAATTTAAAAAATGGTATGACTGTTGCGGTAGGGCAAGGTCGAAATGTTGCTGCTATTGCCAGTCATGTTGGGGTGTTTCCTGAAAAACAATGTAAATTCATTTGTGGAATAGGAGGAACGCAACGAGTTGGTGAAATTATTGATGCTGATCATATTAGTCGAAGCCTAGCTAGAAAATTTAATGCCAGCAGTGAAACGCTTTATGCACCAGCATATGTCGAAAACCGCGAGCTTAAACACGCTTTTATGCAAAATCGTGTCATAAAAGATACGTTAGAACGTGCATCTAAAGCTGATATTGCTTTAGTTGGCTTAGGGGATATGAACGAAAATTGTTATATGGTGCAATTAGGTTGGTTTACCCCACAAGAGATCACCTATGCGACATTAAATCAAGGGGTGATTGGGGATATTGCTGGCTATGGTTTTTTCGATATTAATGGCAACCCAGTTGATACCGTAATGAATGATCGGGTCATTGGTTTAAGTATCGAAGAGTTACGTAATATTCCCTGCGTAATCGCTATTGCCTCGGAAAACACCAAATCAACCGCTATTTTAGGTGCGTTGAGATCAGGGGTAATTGATATTATTGCTACCAGTGCATCGAATGCAAGAACAGTGCTGAGTTTGCAGCAAAATACAGCTAAGTAGATAGCTGTATTAATCACATATTGGCGCTTTTATCTTCTTATTATCTTTTTCATCTTTCTCGTTGCTAACATTGGCGGGGAATTAACACCATTAGGTGATCCGCCGTTATTTATTGGTTTTTTTAGAGTTGATTTTTTGGGCTGTTAAGCAGATGCTTTGCCCGGTTAATATTATTGATTAATTGAAGATAAATGTTCCGCCTCCCCATTTTAAAAATGATTAATTTTGCTAACAAGTTTAAGAAAACAACGGTGATTATGTATAAAAATATTGTTTTTGGGGCTTTTAGCGTATTTCGAAAAACTAAAAAATAGCACAAAATTTTACCGATATTTATGATGATCTTAATATTGAAGTCAAATATAGATTGCAAAACATCAATTTGAAATACCGCAAAAATTGATGGTGGGGATGCATCTTATACTTTTATTTATAGAAGTAATAAAACAAAATTAATAACAGTCTATTTTTCAGATTAACTATTTACAAAAAATTCAGATCATTTAATGCAAAAATAGAAAAAAGCCATAACAAAGAATTGGTTTGTTCCACTTTTCGATTAATTGTTTTTTGTTATTCTTACAATTTTCTGTAACTAACGTCATTCCACTTTTAATCGTGGATGTTATCATTATACCGTATTGTCATTATTAGCTATAAAAGCTAGGTTCTACCAGAAAGCTATAGTAAAAATAAACCATGTGATTGGCAATATTTATACGAAAGCGTGAATGGCAGAAAGAATCGAATATTCAAATAGATATAAGCTTAGTTTATTGTTGTTGTTTATAATTGCAGATAGCACTTTTTGAACGCTTTGATAAAATAGTTGCAAATAAACGCTATTATCCCAATAGGAATTTAAAATGAGTGTGCAAATAGAAAAAGTTATATTACATAAATTAATTAGAAAAAGTGACACTGAAATCGAATTACAGCTTCGTGATTCAATGTTAAGCAATCAGCAAGCTGTGGTAAATTTAATTGAAGATATCAATCGTATCTATAACAACAAAAGCAAAGCTTATGGACTTTTTAATAGTGAAAGTTTGTTTGAACAATCGCTTAAAGAATTACGTTTAGGTAATCAAGATTTTCTCCACTTTAGTCAAGAATCAACTAAACAATTACGCAATGAACTTGCCAAATATCCGTTTGCCGAAGGGGGAACAGTCGTATTTTGTCATTATCGCTATTTAGCGGTGGAATATCTAATTATTGCCGTGTTAAATAGCTGTTCAAGTATGCTTGTGAATGAAGATTTGGATATTTCCGAAACCCAATATTTAGATATCGATCATGCCGACATTATTGCGCGAATTGATATAACAGAATGGGAAACTCAAGCTGATTCAAAACGCTATTTGACTTTTTTAAAAGGGCGAGTTGGGCGTAAAGTATCGGACTTTTTTATGGATTATTTAGGCGCTAGTGAAGGATTAGATGCCAAAGCGCAAAATAAAACGTTAGTTAAAGCGGTTGATGATTATTGCCAAGAGATGCAATTTGATAAACAAGACAAAAACGCCGCGCGTGAAAATGTTTATAACTACTGTCAAGGTCAATTACAAGCAGGCGAAGAGATAGAACTCAAAAACCTAGCCAGTGAATTACCAGTCAGTGACGATAACAACTTTATGCAATTTGTTAAAAACAGTGATTATGATTTAGAAGACACCTTCCCGGTTGATCGTAGCGCATTACGTCAATTAAAGAAATTTTCAGGCAGTGGTGGTGGATTAACCCTTAGCTTTGATTCCGATCTATTAGGCGAACGCATAAAATGGGATCCACAAACTGATTCTTTGGTGATTAAAGGTATTCCACCCAATTTACGGGATCAACTGCAACGTAACAATGGCTCAAATTAACTATTAGGATGAATAACAGTATGAAATACATTGGTGCACATGTGAGTGCTTCGGGTGGTGTTGACAACGCACCGATTAATGCCTATCAAATTGGTGCAACAGCGTTTGCGCTTTTCACCAAAAATCAACGGCAATGGCATGCAAAACCGCTAGAACCGGCAATGATTGATAGCTTTAAAAAGCGTTGTGAAAAATATGGCTTCACGAGTAAACAAATTCTACCGCATGATAGCTACCTAATTAATTTAGGTCATCCCGATGCTGAACAACTTGAAAAATCGCGCACTGCTTTTCTAGACGAAATGCAGCGCTGTGAACAGTTAGGTTTAACACTGTTAAATTTTCATCCGGGCAGTCATTTAAAACAGATTACTGTTGATGAATGCCTCAAGCGTATAGCTGAGTCGATTAATATGACTTTAGATAAAACCAAAAATGTGGTCGCCGTTATTGAAAACACAGCCGGACAAGGTTCTAATTTAGGTTATAAATTTGAACATTTAGCACAAATAATCGATCAAGTTGATGATAAAAGCCGGGTAGGTGTATGCATTGATACTTGTCATGCTTTTGCTGCCGGTTACGACTTACGCACTGAAAAAGCCTGCCAAGAAACCTTTGCTGAATTTGAAAAAATTGTTGGGTTTAATTATCTACGTGGTATGCACTTAAATGATGCCAAAAGCGAACTGGCTAGCCATGTCGATCGTCACGATAGCTTAGGTGAAGGTAATATTGGCAAAACTGCTTTTAGATATATCATGCAAGATTCAAGAATTGATGAAATACCTTTAATTTTAGAAACCATAAATTCTGATATTTGGGCTCAAGAAATTGCTTGGCTAAAAGAACAGATATCAGCATGAAAAAATTTTTATTACAGGGTTTATTTTGGGGATTCATTTTATCATCCCTTAATTCTTATAGTTATGCGGCAATGCTTGGCGAAAACAAGTTAATAGAATGGGATAAAACAACAATTCAGTCTCAATATCGGTCGGATATTCGCATGTATAGCCCATTTACTGTTTATAATATTGAAAATGAACCTGAATCTACTTTTGTTTCATTATCTGATGATGTGCATTTATATGATGAGAATAATCAACAAGCTATTATTTTAATTCCTGGAGATGAAAAAGAGAGTTACCAAAATGAACAATATTTACTGACAGATTCATACCGTGCTAAATTTTTTGAGTTGGCGGGTTTATCAGAAGACGATAAGGTTTTTATATACGATTATAAACATAATGACTTAACATCATTGCCGATTAGTCAGTTAAATGCTTTTGCTGTGGTGGATACGACTTATTATAAAGCTCCTTTTAAGCAGAACGATTATATATATGGTTTTAAATTAGATGAAAAACTATTTGATCACCATTCAGATTATCTGGTGTCTTTTGGTAAAGAGAATCCATTCGCTCAAGAACAATTAACGCCATTATCGTGGAAAAAAATTAGCAAAGACGATTTCCCAGTACTTGATAAAAATATTGAAATTGCCTCTATTGGATGTCATTGGCCGACAGATGACTTAGTAAAAGGGGATAGCTATTTGTCCGAAGTAAATGGTTTACAATTTTATCTACAAGACTATCAAAAGCCATCCGATCCTGATACGGTTTTAGAGCATTTGATTATTTTAGATTCGGATTCGAATATGATAACCAATGTTAGTCTTTGTTATAGTGAAGGTGGTGGTTTTAAACCATTGAATAATTTAGCAGATAAAAATGAACCAATAGAACAATGGACAGGTAAACTTTTAAAAAATGAACCCCCTGTTATTTTTGATTTTATTTATGGCAGCGCACCTCTTTTTCAATTTATTAATCTAAAGCATCAGTTTTTTGCGCCAAAATACTATTGTCTTGAATAATATTAGGTTTAATTTTGTTTAAAAAGTCATATAAGTTGTATTTAAATTTTGGGTGAGGAGTTAAATAATCCTCAAGATATTATAATAATATGAAATAAGTGAAATAAGGAAATACTTTGAGTCAATCTACATTACAAGCTAAAGATAACGATATAACTCCATATCAATCCATTCCTCAACGCCTGCTGCCAGATAATTTTCGACAAACCTTACAACAAAATATTGATAGGCAATTGGCAATAATAAAAATAAAGGTTGAGGATGAACAAGCAGTTAACAAAACTTGTAATGTTAGTCTTTCAAACCAACAGCAGCGTTGTGACATATTGAAATCAATAACCTCGAACGATCTTGATAATGTTTTTGCTTATTTAAATGGTTTGGTACCAAAAAACAATTTAGATTTGGATAATAATGAATTAGATATATTTGATAAATATGAATTGTCACTCGCCTTATACCAAGATAGTTTGCAACAACTACCTGAGTGTAATTTATGGCATGTATTACGAGCTTATTATTTAGAAAAGCCTAAATATGTCAACAAAGATCTCTCATCATTATTGGAACAAGAATTATATTGTCGAGTTGATCTGCGATTATTAGCTGATGTATTACAAAGTATTACTGGTAGCACGACAATAAAAGATAAGATTGCCGGTGCTTTTTTATTTTATTTTTCCTTACCTTTTTTAGAAAAATATATACTAAATCAAGAACATCTTATTTGGCCATTTTTTGCCGAAAATTTGCATTATATTGATCAGGCATTGGGACTATTCGGTGAAACTAATTTAGAATGTTATAAAACAGCAAATGCTTTAGCGATTCTTTCCCTTTTTCCACAGTTACCTAAACCGTATATTCCACTATTACAGGAGTGGGCTCTAGGCGCTGGTCGTCGCTTTCGTTTACAGTCACAGCTTATTTTAAACAAAATTCCTAATATCCATCTAGAAGTTGAAAAAGCATTATTATCAACAAAACAAGATATACGAATAGTTGCGAGTGATTGGTTAGCGAGATTAGGGGGGGATTCGTCGATCAAATCACTGAAGCGTGCTTTATCAATAGAGAAAAAAGAAGCGGTAATTGCATCTATTCTCAGCGCATTAAGTCAGTTGGGTGAAGATATCTCTTATTATTTATCGCCTGATTATCTGCTAAATGAAGCAAAAAAAGGATTGAAAACCAAAAAACCAGTCAGTCTTGATTGGCTTGAACCTTATATGCTACCAGAATTAATGTGGCAAAATGGTCAGAAAGTTGCTGTTGAAATTATTTATTGGTGGATCATCTTAGCGGTAAAATTAAAACAAACCACTGATAATGGCTTGTTTGATTTCTATTTAAAATTATTAGATGTAAAGAGCCAACAAAAACTTGGGTATTTTGTGGTGCAAATGTTCATTATACAAGATACAGAACTAACATCCGATAAGTACTCACGTTATGTCAGATCTGCACTAAATACCAAAGGCATGTTGGCTTTGTGTAAATATAGTGAACCTTATCAAATTGCTGATATTGTGCGTCCTTATTTAAAATTTCATTCCTCAAAACGTAGTGAAATATCAGCGGTATTTGAGGCGATTGTCACGATTAATCATGCGGTAATTACTCAACTAGTTTATTCTACTTCGCTTCGTTATAGTTCAAATATTGTTCGTAAAAATGCCAAAAAAATACTTGAAGAATTTGCGCAAGCGCAAGCATGCAGCCTTGAACAACTCATTGAAAGAATGGTTCCAACAGCTAATTTAAACGAGCGAGGTGTATTAGATTTTGATTATGGAGATCGTAAATTCACAGCACAGCTCGATCACTGTTTACAATTAGTGATAAAAAATGAAGCGGGTAAAATACTCAAATCGTTACCAGAAGCAACAAATAGCGAAAATGTTGAACAAATCAAAGCATATAAAAAATTACTAACCAGTAGTAAAACAGAGTTAAAACAAGTTATCAACAATCAAACAAAGCGGTTATATGACATGATGTCTATTGGGCAAGTGTGGTCTTACCAAGATTGGTTTGCCAATTTATACCAACATCCTATCATGAATAGAATGATTGAATCGTTGATCTGGCTTGAAGTCGATAATAACAACACAGTCATTAACAGTTTTAGGCCGACAGAAGATGGTTGCTTGATTAACATAAATGATGATGAAGTCACTTTAAATCCTGAGCATTATATTAAGTTAGCGCATAGCGTCTATTTGTCAGATGATCAAGTAGAAGAATGGTTAAATCATCTTAAGGATTACAAAGTTACGCCTCTATTTACTCAATTTGCTAATCATTTACCTGATTTGAGTCAAGTGATTGACAATAAACTAAATGATTATTATGGCAAGGTTATCAAGTTAAATACTTTAAAAAACATATTATACTCGAAAGGCTATCATAGCATTACTGACTGGGATTGTATTGATGGATTCGCTAAATTATATTCAAGCTTAGGGATTCGAGCACGTATTATGGTCAGCCAATTTTATCGTACAACAACAAATAGTGATGAGACTGTAAAACTTTATGATTTGTATTTTACTCAGCAAATAGGAACAATTGAAAAAACGATTCCGCTTGATCGCGTTCCGCAAATTATATTAGCTGAAAGTTATGCCGATTATTGTTTAGTAGCGAAAACAAAATAAAGATATTAAGAATAGGGAATGTTTAATAAAGTAAAAGGTAAAATTGCCTCACTGTTTAGCCGTTTTCAATCGCAGGTCAGTAAAAAAGAGATTGATACGCCGTCTGAACAGCTAATATTAACTATTTTGAATCTTTATGAAAACGCAATCAAACAATCCCTGAAAACATTTTAAGATATGTTATGCTAGGAGATAATTACGCAATTTTGAATAAATAAATTAACGCAAGATTGCCATTATAGCATTGATGACATAATGGATTTTATGTCTTATTCCTGTTCTTGGCTCGGTATCAATTATTGTTATTATTACAATAGTGATAGCGCGTCGCCTAATGCAAGGATCGGATTTTATGAACAATGGATGGATAATTATAATTAATAAGAAAACGACTGATTACACGCTTGGTTTAGTTAGAAATCATTAAAAACAATCAAATTATAACTAGCTTTAGACCAGCGGAAGATGGCTACTTAATTAATATAAATGATTAATAAAAAATATCCTGTATAGGAGAACCAAGGAATATGAAAGAAACACATGCTCAATCTGCTCAACAATTAATTGCAACTATATTTGAACCACTAACCACAATCGATAAGAGTTTGCCAGAGCGTATTACTCAATATGTTTTACAGGGGGATGAAGCTAACGTTTTAAGTGATTTAGAACAATTATGTCAAACTAGCGATAACGCTTATAAACTCTTTGAATTACTATATAGGCCCTGTGATTTTTATGGAACAAGCTTTTACGATAAACCAAAACCACCTAAAAAAGCCAGAATAGATTTTTATCAACGTTGGACTGATGACTATACACTTGAACAAATAAGGCGTTTTGGATGTGTTTTGAGCGCAATTTGTTACCATTTGCATTTAGTTAAATTAATTAACCAACAGTTGCCGGCATGGTTTTTATATCTTTTATATGATGGTTTGATTAGCACAATGCCCTCTTTTTGTAAAAATGAAGAAGACATTGAACAACGAAAAAGTTGGTCAATTGAACAATTACACCAACTACTCGAAATGGAACAAACTGGATTGGGTGAAAAGTTATTATTGGCGATATTTGATCGGCAAAATATGACGAGCAATGACCTAAGTGACTTTCAGTATTTTTACAACATCGATGGATTATTATCTTATATTAAAAATCATCTTAAATTATTTAGCCAGCTACCCGATCAGGATATTGCTGTTTTGGGGCAGGTAGAACAATTAAAGTATATAAAAAAGCATTCTGAACTTCAGCTACCACTGATTGAGTTTATTACTCAGCAAGCCTTACATACTGCCAAACAAGTCAGTCAATTAGCGACAGATATGCTAATGGGTTTTCCTGTTGAAGATGTGCAACCAAAACTACAACACTTTTTAACGTCGGGCTCGGTTAAACAACGTAGTAATGCCGCTCAATTACTGGCAAGAATATCATCAGATTCTGCAATATTACAACAAGCATTAGCAAGTGAAACCAATAAAACCGTTATTGGCTCCATTGAAAGCGCTTTGCTACGACTTGAAACTGCTAATAATGCAAAACAACAAACAAATTTAGTTATTCCTAGTTTTGAACCCATTATCGATATCGATTTACCATCGATGGCACAAGACATTTTACGGCAAAATTATCAAGACTATCACAAACTAAAACATAATGAATCATATGACACACTAACTGAAAAAAATTTAGATGATATTTATCATTATTTAAATGCTAAAATTCAATACACGACGTTACTTCAAGGGATTAATAAAAACGTCGATTATCATTTTTTACTGACTAAAAATAGACTACAAAATTTACCCGAATTCACCCTTTATCACTTATTTAGAGCAATGCGATTAATTGATCAAAATGGTGGTACTTATTGTTTTGAAAGGGTATATATAAAAAATGACGTTGTTAAAAATTTCGATCTTAGGCAAATCGCCGATGTAATGGCGAAAATTGATTATTGTCAAGATGTGCTCTATGCTGTTGCTTTACCATTTTTAACCAGTGAGACTTATCATCCTTTTTATGAAAATCAACCAGATAAATTATGGCCATTTTTTGCTGAACATGAATTTTTACTTGATGAAGTTTTAGGCTTTGCTGAGAGCAATAAATGTTGGTCCTACATTAAACTTGATAAAGTTAGTGCAATAAAAATATTACAACTTTTTCCTAGTCTGCCGACTAAATATGTTAATTATCTTTTTGAACTCGCACTAAAAGAAAACAAACTAATACGGCATGCAGCACAAAACACTCTAAAAGTCATTCCTAATATTCATGATCAAGTTGAACAAGCTTTACTATCGCCCAAACAAGAAGAGAGAATTGCAGCGGCAGATTGGTTGGCACTATTAGGACAAAAATCGTCAATTAAAGCATTACATCATGCATTAAAAAAAGAAAAACGCGAAATTATACAAGCATCACTATTGATTGCTTTAGAAAAATGTGGTGAAGACATAAGTCAACAACTAACCACTGAAAAATTATTAGCTGAAGCAAAACAAGGTCTAAAAGGTAAAAAACCTAATGAATTTGACTGGTTTGATATTAGCTTAATGCCTGCACTTACTTGGCAAAGCGGCGAGGCGGTCGAACCACAAATTATCCAGTGGTGGGCTTGGTTAGCGGTTAAGTTAAAAGAGCCCGTAAACCCACTATTAACGATTTATAGTCAATTGTTAAGTAAACCAAGCCAACAACAATTAGCTGAGTTTATTTTACGTAGTTTTATCAAGCAAGATACTTTAAGGCCAAGCATTAACGAAGCCGAAGCGCAAGCTAACCTAATGGCTAATCAACGCTTGCAAGAATACTTAGGTTATTATAAACAATACCCGAGTTTATATCCTGCTTATGCCAATATTACATTGGAACAAGTATTTGAACAGATAAAAAAAGAGACATTAGCTACCTACCTTGGTTCTGCAATTAAAGCAAAGGGTGTATTAGCGTTAACTACCGGTATTGAAGGGCGTATTGCTGTTTCGTTATTACTTGATTTTATGAAACATCACCAAAAACGGCGTGCTCAAATTGAAGCGATGCTAGAACCCCTTGCACAAAGTGATGATCCACTGATTACTCAATTGTTGCTCTCAATAGCTCGACGTCATCGCATGGCAACAATACAAGAAAAAGCACGTTCCTTAGTAGAAACTATTGCTGAACGTAATGGTTGGACATTAGACGAATTAGCCGATCGCACTATATCAACAGCTGGGTTGGATGAAAGTGGTGTGTTAACTCTCGATTATGGCGAACGCACCTTTAGCGCAACGTTAGATGATAAGTTTAAATGGCACTTAAAAAATGCCGATGGTGACGAAATTAAAGCCTTACCGGAAGCACGTAAAAGTGAAGATTCAGCTTTAGTAAAAGATGCGAAAAAACAATTTAGTAACAGTAAAAAAGAACTGACTCAATTACTGGATATGCAAATTAATCGTTTTTATGAAGCGATGTGCACTCAGCGCCGCTGGCGAGTTGATGATTGGCAAACCTATCTACAACCGCATCCAATTGTGGGTCGACTTATTCAACGCTTAGTATGGTTGGAACTCGATGAAAACGGCAATATTGTTAATAGCTTTAGACCAACTGAAGATGGTAGTTTGGTCAATAATCAAGATGACGAAATTGTGTTGAACGAAAATAATCATATTACCGTTGCGCATTCAGCGCTATTAACCGCTGATATCACAGCACATTGGCAAACTCATCTTAAAGATTACAAAATTATTCAATTATTCGATCAATTCAATCATCCATTACCGGATATTCGTCATTTTAAAGATGACATGATTGATAAATGTTATGGTTGGTTAACTGATAGTTTTACCATACGAAAAATCCTAACTAAATTGGGTTATAAACGTAATGATATACAAGATGCGGGTTACTTTGATAGTTATTATAAATATTTTGCTAGCCTTAAACTGTATATTAATATTGAATTCAGTGGTAGCTTTGTCCCTGAAGAAAATATACCGGCAGCGCTTTTCAATTTGTACTTTAGTAAAAATACAACGTTTAAAGATAGATTAATTGCACTTGATGAGTTACCGCCCGTGTTACTTGCTGAAGGCTATGCCGATTATATGGCGGTAGCAGATGCATCAAGCGGTTTTGATCCAAATTGGCAAGACAAGTTAATTTGGTAAGATTGACTAAATATAGCTAGCAAAATACTCACAATGTATGTTTAAAAGGCTGAACCAAAATACTCAATGATTACCAGTTTGTTACTGGTCGAAAGCTATAGTAATTATAGAATAGTAGCTGATAGAACAGCTGGTTTTGATTCAGATTGGGAGAATAAAGGATTATGGCAAAACAACAAGTTATTAGGTTAAGTGCTGAACAACGTTATAGTAAAGAATTGGAAAAACTGATTAAGGCCGATAGCGAAAATAATAAACCTGAAGGTTGGGTTTTATCCCCTAAAGCGGTGCGTCAATTTATTTTAGGTAACGATCGTTTGGGCATCAGCCGTAAATTTTTTGGTGATGATCCTTTAGTTGATCGATCTATTGTTTCATTATTGGGTAAACAAGGATTAATGCTGGTTGGTCAACCGGGTACGGCCAAATCTATGTTATCCGAATTATTGGCCGCCGCCATCAGTGGTGATTCAAATTTGACTATCCAAGGTACGGCTGGTACTAGTGAAGATCATATCCGATATTCTTGGAATTATGCCTTATTGCTGGCCGAAGGACCAATCGAACGTGCATTAGTTGGTTCGCCAATTT
Organism: Gilliamella sp. B2969; assembly: GCF_026536195.1. NCBI lineage: Bacteria > Pseudomonadati > Pseudomonadota > Gammaproteobacteria > Orbales > Orbaceae > Gilliamella > Gilliamella sp. B2969. The sequence continues at coordinate 52,484 of NZ_JAFNOP010000006.1, read as the reverse complement.
ATCAAGGCATGAAACAAGGTAAAATTGTTCGTTTTGAAGAGATAACTCGCTGTCCACCAGAAATTCAAGATATCCTTGTTTCGATTATGTCTGAAAAACAGATGATGATCCCCGAAATGGGAGCAAATGCAATTATTAGTGCTAAACCCGGTTTTAATATTATTGGCACTGCTAATTTACAAGATCGTGGTGTGCATGAAATGTCTGCTGCATTAAAGCGACGTTTTAACTTTGAAACTGTTAATCCAATAAATAATAAAGATTTTGAGATTGAATTGATACAAAGGCAACTTGAACAAGAATTAGGTGAATTAAAAACACAAATAGTTATTCCGGTTGATGTCATTGACTTACTTGTTACGGCTTTTCAAGAGTTAAGGCAAGGTCAAACTCAAGATGGCGCAAATATAAAAACACCTGATGCCGTGATGTCAACGGCAGAAGCGGTAAACATTGCCTATGCTTCAGCATTAGATGCTTATTATTTTAGCGATGGAACCTTAAATGCAGGACAAATCGCCAAACAGCTTATTGGTGTGGTTCTAAAAGATAATGCCGATGATATAAAACGAATCCAATTTTATATGGATAATGTTGTGCGTGAACGCGCAAAAAAATCCGAGACATGGCACAGTTTTTATCAAGTATCAAAAACGTTCTGGAAATAACGGCTTAACATGACGCTTAGCCAAGAATTATTACCCGATAGGTTATCACAAGCATTAAATAAACTTGCTGCTTTGCAGCAAGAGCAGATCTATTTTGCCCCGATACGTCATCATAGCCCATCATGCAGTTTTGCGCTTAAAAAATTGATTGAGCAAACAAAACCAACGCATATATTGATTGAAGCGCCAGTGAGTTTTACACCGTTAATTGAACAACTGTTACATGATGATACACGTCCGCCCATTGCGATACTTTCTCAGACAGAAATTGACACAATACCGTTAGTAACAGAAAGTGAAGATGATAGTGTATCGAAACAATCTACCTGTTCGGTTTTTTACCCATTTTGTCATTACTCGCCAGAATGGGTGGCAATACAAATGGCAAAAGAGCAGCATGCCACACTACAATTCATTGATCTGCCTTGGGCTTTGCAATGTGATCAAGAAATCGCTGCTGATTTTGATAAAAGTCGCTCGCTACTTTCCGAAACTTATCTAAAACACAGCCAATACATTCAATATTTAATGAAAAAATTGCATTGTCGTGATCATGATGAAGTGTGGGAACATCTTTTTGAACTGAAAGATTATAATGATATCGCTGATTGGCAAAATTTCTTTATTGATACCTTTATTTGGTGTGCAATGGCAAGGCTTGATTATTCACCGTCTTCACTTGCCGCAGAGGGTTCAGTTCAGCGTGAACAGTATATGTTAACAGCGATAGGTCAATTAAAGAAATCTCAACCTGATGCAAAAATTGTGGTCGTAACAGGTGGTTTTCATACCTTACCTTTACTGGAAGGATTATGGCACGATCAGCTTGTGCTACCTAAAAAAGCAGAGATGACTCGATTTAATCACCAACAAAAAAGTGGTGATAAAGATCAAAATTGGCTAATTCGTTATAGCTTTGATCGCCTTGATTCCTTAAATGGTTATGCGTCAGGAATGCCTTCGCCCGCTTATTATCAAGCGGCATGGCAGTCAATGTTACTTTATGATAAATCAACCACCAATGGCAAATCTTGCATCGCATTTCGCCAATCTTTAACTGCTGATATGCTTACCGATATTGTTGATAAATTACGACAACAAAACAGTGACAATATTATCGGTTTTATCCCATTTCGTTCTGCAATAGCACAATCAATGTTATTAGCCAACTTACGAGAACATCATGGACCAGGAAGATATGATCTGCTTGATGCGATTCAATCCTGCTTTATCAAAGAGAGTATCAATGATTCTCGTCATGAGTTTTGGTTAACCGTGCAAAATTGCTTATCGGGCAATTTGTTGGGTGAAATACCTAAAGGTATTGCACAACCTCCGTTAGTGAATGAAGTATATTTAACGCTAAAAAAATATCGATTTAAGTTAGATTATTCCAGTCCTAAACTTACGCATATCGATATTTATCGCAAATCACAGCATCGGCAACGTAGCCGTTATTTACATTTATTGGCTTTTTTACAAGTGGGTTTTGCCAATCGAATAGATGGTCCTGATTATATTCATGGTAAACGCTTATCGATTATGTTTGAAGATTGGCGTTATGCTTGGACCCCCATGGTCGAAGCGCGTTTAATTAAATTATCTGAACAGGGGACGCAGTTAGAGCAAATCGCAATAAAGCAATTACAATTAGCGACTGAACAGTTTGGGCAAAACAGTACTGGTTTTTCAAGTATTGTGGCAGTTGAACAGTTAATTCAAGGCGCTTTGATGGGGCTTGAATCTTGTTTTGCTTATTTATTAAATAATCTATCTAATTGTATTGAGAACGATAACGAACTGGACAATCTAATCAATTGTGGCCATCGCTTACTTTACTTATGGCAAGGGCAAAATTTTTTACAACTGAAAAATACCGCAACGTTACTGATATTATTAGTTAAAATAATTAAACAGAGTCTTTTCTTGTTAGCCAAGTTAAAACAACCAGAGCAAGAACAGCAACAAAAAAATATCAAAATATTACTTTCATTTAGAGACTTACTAAATTATTTACCAGAGCAACTTAATGTTAAACAATTTAAACACGATTTTTATCATAATTTGCATCGTTTACAACCTGAGTTAGCCCAACTGCCATTAATCTGTGGTGCTATTGATAGTCTTAGCTACTTAGATACATACTTAAGCCAACAACAACTAGAAGATAAAATAAAAAATAACTTCAGTTTAACAACACCAAATGATCACGCAATTAACTATTTTATCGCTATTATGCAGTGTACCCCGCAATTGATTATTCATTCAACTTTTCTACTTGATAGCTTAGATCAACTAATGATTGATTGGTCACCTGAGCGATTTATTGAAATATTGCCTGATTTACGTTATGCCTTTTCTCAATTAAACCCGACACAGAATGCTTCGTTGGCTAGTCAGATTGCTAAAAAATATCATATTGTCGATGATGAATTAAATTTTTACCAATACAACTTTAGTGAAAAAGAGTTAAACAAAGCACTTTCTTTAGAATTATTGATAACCAAACATATTCAACAACAGCATTTGCAAACATGGTTTAAACAATAGGAATACGTATGACTAACGATAATCACATCGATGATAAAACTACCAATGAACAAATTAAACGTTGGCGTTTAATTTTAGGAAGTTATGCCGATGAGGATTTAGGTCAAATTAATTTTAATGCGCATGATAAGCAAATCGATCAATCATTAGAGTATCTTTATCGACACGAATATCGTGCTCGAGGTTTATTGACCAATGACAAAGCTGATTCAGAACTAAAAGCGGGTGATAAAAGTCGTTCTGTTTATAACACGATAGATTGGTTAAAACTGACACGTAAATTGTTTCCTAAAAGTACCTTTGAACGGATGCAAAATCAAGCGATAGAGCGTTATCACTTGGATGGAATTTTAGACGATCCGAAAGTCATACGAGATCTTGAACCTAGTGTAAACTCAGTACGTTTACTGATGAATTTACGGGGTAAATTGAGTTATGACGTTCGTCAAGAAGTACGGATATTAATTAAAAAAGTGGTGGACGAAATTTTACAAAAGATTCAAACGAATTTTGTCAATGCGATCACTGGTAAAAAAAATCGATTTAGGCGCTCTTTAATCAAAAATAACCAGAACTTTGATTGGCGAGCAACAATCAATGCTAATCTAAGGCATTTTGATCAGAACAAACAGCAAATTATTATCGAAAAAGCAATTTTCAATTCACGAAAAATAAGACAATTACCTTGGGATATTATTTTATGTGTTGACCAAAGTGGATCGATGGATAGTTCAATTCTTTATTCAGCAATTTGTGCCGCTATCATCGCTAAACTACCGGCGATTAATTTGCATTTACTGGTGTTTGATACTCAAGTTGTCGATTTAACACATATAGCCGAAGATCCGGTTGAAGTGCTCATGACTGTACAATTAGGCGGTGGAACAGACATTGGTAAAGCACTTAATTATGCTGAACAAAAAATTAAAAACCCGAGCCGAACGGTGGTAGTGGTGGTGAGTGATTTTTATGAAGGCGCAAATGTAACGCATTTATATCGAACTGTCACTCGTCTTAATGCTAATCGAGTAAAAATGCTGGGTTTAGCTGCTTTAGACTATCAAGCTAATGCTGTTTATGATATGCAAATATCACAAAAACTTGCTGATCGCGGTATGCTAATTGCCGCCTTAACTCCCGAGCATTTTGCTAACTGGCTTGCCGAGGTGATGCGATGAGTTGGCAACAAACCTACTTAAATTATGATCAAGAAGCGTTAGCACTTTATGCCAATATTGGTTTAATTCGCCGTGCACGCAAAGATATCGAAGCCGATAAAGTCCTATTGCAAGAAGAGCAACCCGATTTTCTTCTGTTTATGGTCGATGGTCAACAGGTTAAACTTACTGCGCAAGGAATTCAAAAAGCAACTTGCAGTTGCCCAGCTAGTGGACACTGCAAACATATTATTGCGGCCATTTTATGGTTACAACTTCCGCACAATCATCAAACGGATAATAATGCAACATTATCGCAAAATTCAGCGACTGAACGGTCAGTGCCACCATTAAAAGATGCATTAAGCGAGCTACTGACAATCGATGCTGGCGCGCTACTTAAACAAGCAGGTAAAGCCAATGTGCGCCTTGCTTATCAATTGGTTTTTGAGTGGCAGCAACTGCCGACATTAACCGTAGAAAATCAAAAAGGGCAATTACGTATTCAAATACCACAAAGTGACATGCCGATTATCTATATGACTGGGACCGGTTTTGCTGGGATGATTTCACAGCTACCCGAAAAACAGAAAACAGCTGTACATTTAGCGGTTATTGCGTACCTGTTTCAACAACATCACCAGCCATGGACTTGGCCAATCGAAAACAACTTAACGGATAAACCGATTGATCGGTTAAGCGTTGATGAAATAGCATTAATTAAGCAAGTTGAAGAACATATTTATACATTAATCACCCATGGATTATCCCATGTGAGTCAAAGCCAAGCGACACAATTACAGTTGCTTAATATGTCTGCTCGATCGCAAAATCTTGCCAGTTTAGCCGCAATGCTAAGACACCTTTGCCAACTTGTTGAACAACAAGCCAATCGACATTTTACCGTTGACGAACAAGACATACTGTTATTCTTAGCTCGCCTTAAAGCATATCTGGAAAAATTATCACATTATCAAGGTGAACAACTTACCACAGTACGTGGGGGGCAAAAACGTCATTACCAAAATGATGCTCAATTAATTGACTTGCTACCATTGGGAGCTTATTGGTGGCAAAGCAAAACCGGCGCAATTGGGGCGACCTTTTACTTTTGGGATCCAATAGCGCTACAATATTATGAGACAACCTTAGCCAGACCTAATAATTCAGATATCAACTTTAATCGACAAAGCCTATGGCAAAGTGCATCAATTTGGCAAGCGATGCCTTGTGACTTAATGAATAAAGCTTTTATCTTATATGAACCACGTTTATCGCATGATGGTAAATTATCAAGTCGTGGTTCACACATAAAATTACAACCAACAGGTTGGAATTTGCAGCAGTATCAGCAATTTCAACAACAAGTTGGCTTTGATAACTGGTCGTTACTAAGTCACTATTTACAAAATTACGATACTAATATTTCACTGTTCAACCAAGTACTCTTTATTCACGTTACCAAAGCACAAAAACCTTATTTGGACGAAATCAGACAATGCTTGGTGTGGTGTGTTAAAGATTCACAGAATAATGACCTACTATTACGCATCTTTTGGGATGGTAAACAAAAACAACGTATTGAATCACTTTATTTGCTACACGAAATAGAGTTGCAACCCTTAACCGTGTTAGTAAAATGTGTAAAAAATGATAATAATTTAGATCTTGAACCATTTGCACTATTTTATAAACAGCCACTAACCGATGATATCAATATTTTAAATCTGGATTTTGACAACGAATCGTTATACCAAATATCGAATAACAGCGATGACTATTGTAAACAACCCGAAATACTCTTTCAAAAACAACCTCAGCAGATTGTTTACCAACACGATCCAATTGTTATCTACATTATCAAGCCGACGCTCAATTTTTGTGAAACAATAACGAGTTCGGGACGACTTAAACTGAACAATGACGATAAAAAGCAATTAGCGCAATTGCAAAATCAATGCGACACCTTAGGATTAAACACATTAAGTCAAGTGTTGACAAAAATAGGCAACCACCCAAACATCGAAGTCGTTCATATTTTACAAGCCGTGTACCTATGCCATCTCATGCAGAATGCGCATTACCAATTACCCATTATGATTAGGAATGATGCTGAAGAAGAGTAAAAAAGTAGAATTAAATCGAACAAAAAGCAAATACTCATTTTGAAAAAGTATATTAAAGCTGGCTAGAAGATTACAGCAATAAAAGTTTTGTAAAAAGTTTAAGCAAATATACACGTTTCAATATAAAAATCTTGATTTACTTTTTTGCCAATCAACCCTTTTTTTTACACTAAATTAAAATTGATTAAAATCAATATATTAAAAAAGGGTTTTTGAGTACAAAAATCTTGTTTGCCTTTTTATAAACAGAGTTTATAGTATACCGGTTTCTAGTTCAACACTGCATAAGTGGTTTAGAAATGATTTAATAATTTTTAATAGACTTTCCATTTGTTCAACACTGCATAAGTGGTTTAGAAAAATGTTCGTTACTGGCAGCGGCACCGCTTTATGTTCAACACTGCATAAGTGGTTTAGAAACTCACCAGCTAAGTCATATTCAGTCCAAAATGGTTCAACACTGCATAAGTGGTTTAGAAAAATCTATTAGCGCAAGTAGTTTGTTTTTCTTCGTTCAACACTGCATAAGTGGATTAAACAATTTACTGTTTTAACCTCCGATTTTTTGATGTCTTTTTATTTATATAAGCTAAAGATTAGCTTTGATTTTGTTTTATCTTTGATTATTTTTACCTCGTTTTTTGCGCATTATCATGCTAATTTATGGTCAATATTTAAATTGAATTAAGTTAGTGAAAAACATGGATATGATTCATTCTTCCGATCTTAAAACCATCTTACATTCAAAACGTGCCAACATTTATTACCTAGAGCATTGCCGTGTATTGGTTAATGGTGGGCGCGTTGAGTATGTTACCGATCAGGGGCAACAATCGCTTTATTGGAATATTCCGATTGCTAATACTACTTGTATTTTGTTAGGAACCGGTACCTCTTTAACGCAAGCGGCTGTACGCGAGCTTTCCCGTGCTGGCGTGATGATTGGGTTTTGCGGTGGTGGTGGAACGCCACTTTTTTCCTCTACCGAAGCTGAATTTGCGTGTCAGTTTTTCTCTCCTCAAAGTGAATATCGTGCAACGGAATACCTACAACGTTGGTGTCAATTTTGGTTTGACGATGAACGTAGATTGCAAGCGGCTAAAATGTTGCAACAAAGTCGCCTGGAAATCATTCGCGAGTGTTGGTCAAAGTTTGATTGGGCGATTGATCAAAGTCAATTAAACAGTATTATAAATGATGCAATAACGCAATTTGCTAATATAAATAACAGTCAAGCATTGCTCGCAGCAGAAGGGCGTTTAAGTAAAACATTGTATGGTATGGCGAATCAATTAACGTTAAGCGATAATAAATTTAAACGTGATCAAGGTACCCGTGGTAAAAGCTATGATCCGGCTAACCAATTTTTAGATCATGGCAACTACTTAGCTTATGGGCTTGGCGCAACCGCTTGTTGGGTGTTAGGATTACCACATGGATTGGCGATTTTGCATGGTAAAACTCGGCGTGGTGGCTTGGTGTTTGATGCCGCTGATATTATTAAAGATGGCATAGTCTTACCGCAAGCTTTTTTGTCTGCAAAGCAAGGCGACAGTGAAAAAGCGTTTCGGCAAGCATGCATTTCACAATTTGCTCAGCTAGGCGCGTTAGATCGAATAATTGATACATTAAAACAGATAGCAGAAAAAGCATGAATATTTTATTAATAAGCCAATGTAAAAAACGGGCATTAACCGAAACCAGACGAATTATTGATCAGTTTGCTGAGCGTTGTGGTGAACGGACATGGCAAACAGCCATGACCGAAGATGGATTACAAACCTTATATAAATTGTTGCGCAAAACGGCTCGCAAAAATACAGCCGTTGCTTGTTATTGGACTCATGGTAAAAATTTGACCGATCTTCTATGGATTGTTGGCGATCGTAGTCAATTTAATCAGCAAGGTCGAGTACCAACTAATCGTACTAAATGCAATATATTAAAAAGTGGTAATGAAAGTAATTGGCATTATGCAACAACGATTCAATTAATCACAACGATTGCCGGTTTATTACATGATCTTGGTAAAGCGACTATTGGTTTTCAATCTAAATTACGCGCAACAGAGAAAGTGGCTGGCGATCCATACCGTCATGAATGGATTTCGTTACAATTATTTTTATTAATGATTCAAGACTGCTCAACAGATCAAGCTGTTTTTGAACGTTTGGCAAATTTTTCTCAATATCAGCAGCAATACCCCAATTGGTATCAAAAACTTAACAAAACTGAAAAAACCGATCTGATGCAGTGGCCTTTATTAACACAGTGGATAGCTTGGTTGATTGTATCGCATCACCGAATGCCATTTTTAATTGATTCATTAAATGGTGATAAAAATAAGAAACAAACCAGAGATTTATATATTTCAGGTTTAAAAACAACCAGTTTTTATAAAACCCTTACGGCTGTTGAAAAATGGGTAAAAAATAGTTTTAGCCAACATCCTTCGCCTAATCAGTTTTGGCAACTTAAAAGCGATATAACGTTAAGTCAAGCATGGTTAAAAAAACTCAGCCGTTATGCTAATAAGGCGCTAACTCATCCACCTTTAATGCAATTAACGAATATTGATGCCTTTTTATTGCATATGTCGCGTTTAAGCCTAATGGTGGCAGATCACAATTATTCAAGTTTATCTTTATCGAATGAAGAAGCAGATGAAAATCATGAAATTCTGATTGCTAACACTAATTATCTTAAAAAGGCGAAACAGTGTTTAGATGATCATTTAATTGGCGTAGCAAATCTTTCTGCACGCTTTGCGCGTTTACTACCGAAAATGGTTGATGAATTACCAGCCATTAATCACCATAAACCTTTTACTAAACGGACGACTATCGATCGATTTCAATGGCAAAATCATGCATATGATATCGCTAAGCATTATCAATCATTAAGCGATGAACAAGGCTTTTTTGGTGTAAATATGGCATCCACTGGTTGCGGTAAAACGCTTGCCAATGGTCGAATTATGTATGCACTGGCGAATCCTAAACGTGGCGTTAGATTTACCATTGCCTTAGGTTTACGTGTTTTAACCTTGCAAACTGGTAAAGCGCTGCGAGAAAAACTACAGCTTGGCGATGAACATTTAGCGATCTTAGTTGGCGGGCGAGCAACGCAAACGTTATTTGAGTTAGAGAATGAAGAAAAGTTACAAAAATCAAATTTAGAACAGCAGAGTATCTCAAAAGATAATTTAGAGCAAGAGGGTAGCGAATCGATAGAATCATTGGTCGATGACTATGTTGATGTGGCAGAAAGTGGTATTGCGGATAGTGAATTAGGCACAATTGTTGAAAATAGCAAAGCTCGTCAACTAATTTATGCGCCGATTGTTACATGTACTATTGATCATATTATTCAAGCCAGCGAATGCATACGAGGTGGCAAATATATTGCGCCGACCTTAAGGTTACTTACCTCAGATTTGATTTTAGATGAGCCTGATGATTTTGACCAAAATGACTTGCCAGCTTTGGCGCGGCTCGTTCATTTAGCCGGACTTTATGGGAGTAAAGTGTTATTGTCATCGGCAACTTTAACGCCTGATTTAATTGCGGGTTTATTTGCGGCTTATCAAGCGGGACGAAAAATATGGAATCAAAACCATCAACGTAAAAATGATTCGATCGTCTGTGGTTGGTTTGATGAGTATCAGCAATCAATTACGCAAATTACTGATAATGCGGCATTTAGCCAACAACATCAGCTATTTGTCAGTGAGCGCATTAATGAACTTGCTAAGGGCGAAGTGCGTCGTCAAGGATATATTCTAGAATTACTTGACTACCAGCATAAAAAACCAGAAAACGAAAAGTTAAATTACTATTTATTAGCTAATCAACTGTTAAGGCAATCTTATGATTTTCATTTAAATCATCATCAACTCGATGAAAAAACACAAAAAAAAATAAGTATTGGTTTAATCCGTTTTGCTCATACTGAAGATGTGATTGCCTTAACTAAACAAATCTATCAACAAACCGATCTTGCTGTAGATACTCAATTTCATATTGTGGTTTACCATGCAAGACAATTATTATTATTACGTAACCAATTAGAGCAAAAGTTAGATAGAATTTTAAATCGTACTGATCCAAAAGCAATTTTTAAGCAACCAGAAATTATTGAAGCAATTAAAGATAGTGACAAAAAAAATCATATTTTTATTGTTATAGGCACACCAGTAACCGAAGTCGGGCGAGATCATGATTACGATTGGGCCATTATTGAACCGTCATCAATGCGTTCAATTATACAGCTAGTTGGTCGTGTATGGCGCCATCGCCCCAATAAAGTTGCTAAAAGTCCGAATGTTGCTATTTTAGGCAGTAATATTGAATCAATTAAGCAGGGTGTGAACTATGGTGCCGGTTCAGCGTGTTTTTGTAAGCCTGGTTTTGAACAAAAACCTTTTTTACTTACGACACATCAAACCAATAAATTGATACCACAACAACAATTAACAAATATTGATGCCACACCACGCATAACTAATTCAACACAAGATGAGCTTACACTTGGCGAATTGGAGCATAAAGTGATGGCACATCTATTTGCGCTTAATGCACGAAATAGTAATTATGTTACGAGTTATTGGCAACCCGATTTAGCGCATCATCATTGTTCGCATTTACAATTAATTTCACCTTTTAGAATGCAAAATCATCAAGAAGATGAATTTATTTGTCAATTGGATGACAATGGAAAACTATTATTTACTTATAGTGATAAAGCCAACCTGACGCCAGATGAAAAATCCCAGAAAATAAAAAACAATATAATGGTAGATGATAAGTGGTTATTTGATAATTCACAGATCTCATTTTGGTTGACTAATTCTGTTGAGCAAGCTTTAGCAAAAATGGCCACATATTTCCCTAATCAAAACCTATATCAACTTACCAATGAATTTTGTAGTGTAACTTTAAATAGTGAAAAATATTGGTATTTCCACCCAAATTTGGGTTTTTATCAGATTAAAAATAGTGGCTAGTGAAATTTATATCCAGAAATAAGTGTTGTACGCAAAATATCTAAACAAACTGGTTATAGCTAGATATAAATAGATAATTAAACTATACTAACATCGACTACCGAATAGGTAGCTTAGAAACATGAAATTATTTTGAATAAATTTTTTATTACCGCCGAATAGGCGGTTTCATTTTGTTAATAAATAAATTATTTTTATGCTTCCCATGACATTAGATTGAAAAAATTATTGACTTGTTTTTCTTGTGGGCATAATATAGCATCCATGTAATGCATATTACATATAAAAAGTGCACTATAAATAACATAGTGTTAAATAGAATAAAACCCCAGAAGCGTAGCAGGCAACTGAGGTTTAAAATTTTATCCTAAAAAATTCACAGGAGGGACAAAATTATGTCTAAGGATAAAACTAAGATTATTAAAAGTCAATTTTTGACTGATAAGTTAGTGTTAAATAAATTGCAAAATTTTGCAATTAGCACTTTGGCTGCTAATGATGAGTCTGTAATTTATTTGCCGGAATCGGTTGAAGACTTTTCAATTACAGAACTAATGAAAATATTAAATATTTCGACAACCAAAGAAATCGAATATTTAATTAAGAAATTAGAACTTGATCAACCTAAGTACCGATATCTTAATGCTACTAATAAGTGGCTGTATAGCAATAAAGCACTTAATTTATTAGCGTTATATATAAGATTTAAAGCATCATAATTATAATTATTAAGGTCCATGATTTTTATGGACTTTTTTCGTTTAATAAAAGGAAATTAAGGAGGGCCAATGGAAGATATTTCTTGGCAAGATATAAGAAAGGTTATTGTCGACTTTCTTCAGCAGCGGCTTAATAATAATGCTAATTATAAAAGTGAAGTGACAAAACTGGATAAAGCTAAGCAAGCAAATGATGTATCGGCAATTAATGAATCTCAACAAAAAATTAATGATTTAGTTAAACGATTTGATTTTGAAACTTGGATGGAAGATGCCGCAATAAGACGAGTAAAATGGATAAGGATTGGAAGCCATATCAGTCGCGGGGTGCATCCATCTAGCCCAGCTGATGATATCAATTATTTTGCACAAAATCAACCGGTTACGTCAAATTATGTGTCGTCAGCGACACCATCAACTTTAAGTATCAATTGTTCTGGAAATGCTGCAGCACTCGATATCTTTTCTTTACTTAATCAGTTTGTAAAAGATGATTTAACATTATTGCAATTAATTATACAAAATCATCCTGCTATTTTGCCGGCGTTATCGGATGATGAGCAAAAGGCAGCGGTTTATTTAGCTAATTTAAAAAAAGCGATTTTTAATAATTTTGATAATCCAAAAGCATCAGAACTTAATAAACAGTTATATTGGCCAAATAGTGAAGATACTTATCTTTCAGGGGTTGATAATCATTACCGTCTGTTAATTCCGTTGTATCCATCATCATTATGTCACTTGGTTTATCAAAAAGTACAAACAAGATTTTCTGACGAGAATAAAAAGGCTCGAGAACAAAGAAGAATCAAAGGGATTGAACATCAATCTTATTTTTCGTTTCATCACTTAGCCGTGGTTAAGTTGGGGGGCAGCAATCCGCAAGGTGTCAGTCAATTAACCAGTAATCAAGGTGGACGTAATTTTTTATTACCGTCAATACCCCCTCAATTTGAAAAATCCGCTTTTCCGACAATTACTACAGAACAAGAAACCATTTTTACAAATTCAATGCAATATTTTTGTCGATTTGGTTTTAGGTTGCTTTTTGAGATGGTTGAAGCTCCTAAAAACATTGTTAAAGAACGAGATAGCCGTAAAAATGCTTTTGCTGCAATCTTATCTTCGCTGCTTAAATTTGTCAGGCATATTCAAATTACCATGCCAGCAGGTTGGAGTCGTCAATATTCTCTCCTCAATCATCAAAAACTTTGGTTGGATCCAGAACGTGCAGATTTAGAGAATGAAGAAGATTTTCAAAAACAGTATGAACAAGGTAAGTGGCGACATAGTTTAGAAAAAGATTTTTCTCTCTGGATTGATAATGCATTAGATCATAAATTCAATAATATAAGAAAAGAATTATCAGAAGTTGAATCTCAAGAATGGCGCCGAGAATTTCGTTCGGCAATAAAAGCCAGTCAACGTAGAAAAGAGGGGATTTTTTAATGGAAACATTAAATTACTATCTGTTTTTTGATCATGTCAAAATTCATAATGCTAATGCGATATCCAGCCCATTAACCTACGGATTTCCCGCTATTTCGGGTTTTGTTGGTGCTATTCATGCATTAAACCGTAAAATTGAATCGACTGATCCTATTTATTTAGATGGAGTATTGATTGCTTGCCATGAGTGTGATGTACAAGTTTATCGACCTAATGATTATAGTGATTATACTTTTCGATTAACCCGCAATCCAGTGGCTAAAAATGGTGATACCCGCGCAATTATCGAAGAGGGACGAGTGCATCTTGATGTTTCATTGCTGATTGAAGTAAAAATAGAAAATTTTGAAGCACTTTATGATGACGATCAAAAGAATGAATTTATTAATCAGATGAAACAAAAACTGTACCAACAGCGCATTGCTGGCGGTCATGTGTTAGAAATTGGTGATGCAAAATTAATTCCCTCTGATGCATCAGACGAAACATTAGCAAATTTGTTATTACCTGCTTTTGTATTAGTTGAAGCACAGCAAGATCTGCAAGAGATCACGGCTGAGTTACAACAAAAAGACCCCAATGCGACAGCGCTTAATACTTTAATTGAAACAGCGATGTTGCATCATCATCCACAAGAGAAAGGACACTGGCAAACCACATCAGTCAAACAGGGGCGAGGTTGGTTAGTCCCGATACCATTAGGGTATCAAGCAATATCACCGTTATTTGCTGCTGGTAAGTTGCAAGAAGCTCGAAGTAATGAACATCAATCACAATTTGTTGAATGTATTTATGGACTGGGTAAATGGGTATTTCCATTGCGCTTAAAGGAAAACTTATCACAAGCGTTTTGGCGCTATCAATGCAGTACATTGCAATCAAATGGTGCAGAGATTTACATCATTAATCAAAAAAATAATTAAATAATTTTAAAGTTATACAATAAGGAATTTATTATGAGTAAAAGTAAAATCACTACCGCATCCGTTTTAGCTTTTGAACGTAGTTTTGATATTTCTGATGCTGTTTTTTCACAGCCAAGTTCTGCGAATCCTAAAATATTATCTCCAATTCGATTAACCGAAAAATCAGTACGCGGAACCATTTCGAATCGCCTTAAAAATGCCCTTGCTAGCGATCCCGCTAAATTAGATGCCGAAATTCAAAAAGCCAATTTACAAACCGTCGATGTTGCGGCTTTAGATGCCGATAAAGATACTTTAGTGGTAACATGGAGCTGTAAAGTGTTACCTTTTACCGGTAAACCATCAGTATGTAATGATGTTGAATATCAAGAACAGTTAACAACGACAACTCAAGAATATATTAAAGATGTTGGCTTAAAAGCGTTAGCAAAACGATATGCCATTAATATTTTAAATGGTCGTTGGTTGTGGCGAAACCGTATGGCAGCCGAGCAAATTAATATTATCGTGAGTTATCAAGCGCACAATGATAAAGATGAGGCTAAGATAATTGACGTTGCTAACGTTGATGCCAAAAATTATCAGCTTAACAGTTTTGATTATGATGATAAATCTGTTCAAGCATTGACCGATCTTATTGAAGCAGGATTAGCCAATAAAAAATTTGTGATCTTTGATGTTACCGCAACACTAAAAATGGGCTTAGGACAAGAAGTTTACCCATCGCAAGAATTAATTTTAGATACTGGTAAAGAAAAAAGCAAAGTGCTTTATGACAAAAATGGTCAAGCAGCGATGCATTCTCAAAAAGTGAGTAATGCAATTCGTACTATTGATACCTGGTATGATGAAAAAGCGGAATTTCCAATTGCGATTGAACCTTATGGTTCGGTAACCACTATGGGACATGCTTTCCGTCAACCTAAACAAAAATTGGACTTTTATAACTTGTTTGATAACTGGGTTTTAAAAGGTGAGCAGCCAAGTTTGGAACAACAACATTATGTGATTGCCGTATTAATTCGTGGCGGTGTATTTGGGGCGAGTGGTAAGGAGTAAGCAATATGCATACACACTATTTTGAACTGCGCGCCATACCACAAATTGAAATAACTGAAGTGCAGTTGATTAATCAAGTGATGCAAAAATTGCATCACGTCTTGGTTAATTTTCAAGGTAATATTGGTATCAGTTTTCCTTGTTATAATGTGCGCCGAACACTAGGCGGAATTATTCGCATTTTTGGTACTGAAACCCAGTTACAGGAATTTAAAAGTACGTTACAACAACAGGCTGCCATTGCTGACTATGTTTTGATTCTGCCAATCACAGCCATACCAGCTGAAGTTAAGGGCTATTTACGTTTAATTCGGGTTAACCCTAAAGGACAAAGTGCATTAAGACGTGCCGAAAAACGCTTAACTGCTCAAGGTAAATGGTCTAGCGATGTACAACAAAAAATGATAGAAAAATGGGGAAGTGTTAATCTTACTTATCCGCATTTACATTTTTATAGTCAAAGCACTGAGCAACGCTTTATTTTATGGATAAAACAAGAAAAAAGCTCAACTGCGGTAGAGGGAGTTTTTAATAGTTATGGTCTAAGTAAAACGGCTACCGTGCCTGACTTTTAAGTGATATCAATAACGCTGTATTTAATCTATTGATGGTTCAATAGGTTAAATATGGCTTTAACTTAAGTGATTTTTAGTCTTGATTTAATTACATTCACGTAATAAGTGACATCATCATGATTATCCAATTTTTTTTGAAACTAGCAGCAAAGTTATCTAAGTTTGAATTCGATAAGCCTAAAGGATAGTCAAAATATCTGCTATATCTGAGCGAAATAAATTTCTTGAGGGGGGATGGTTACTCTTTTAATTTGTGATCAATTCTATCTACTTTCGCCGGTTTAAGCTCAGTCAAAAATGGTGTAATTCTTCGATAAATAACGTTATAGCTTTGTTTTGAGATATGATAAATTTTAAATTACGATCGTTAGAATCAGAGATGCAAGGGCTAAATTTTGAATTTGCGCCCCCTCCTTTCAAAAATACTCATTGGAATGCAACGTCCAAATATCTGGCAGAAAGCGCATTTAGCTTTATTGAAGGTATTATCTATTATAATGTTCCTAATTATCAGAATTTTGGACATTGGGGAGCAACACAGGTTACTCAACAACAATGGTTACTGATAAAACCTCAATTATTCAAATTGAAACAGAAAGTGATAAAAGCGCAAAATTTTACTGAACTGCGAGATGATCTGTTTGATTTTGCATTTATTTTTGATAAAACTTGGCAAAAAGAGATGTCAAAAAATTTTCTGAAATATAAATTGAGTTTTTCACAAATGATTAGTGACCTAATCATTTGGATTGATGAGAATATGCAAAAATACAGTTCTCTCTATATTTTGGGTGTATAACATCTTTACTCATAAATATTTTCATGTTAGCAAATCACTTTATTTAGTACGCTTTGACTAAGTCGTTTTATTGTCTAATTCGCTAACAAGACTGATTAATTCCGGCAGTATATCGAGTATTAGTGCTAATTGTTGCATAACGAGTAAATCATTATTGGCTTGTTCATCTTGGATCGAAATCGACTCGATATAATTTGCGACCGATTGTTTAATCGGTTGATATTCGCTATTTAACTGTTTATCAGTCAATAAATTAATGATATAAACCGACAAATCATCAAACAATTCTAATGTCTGATTAGAAATAGATTTATCACGATGTGCCCCTAATGTTGATAAATAACTGATTAGCGTATGGTTTAAAGTTAATAATCGAAAACCTTTATCAATTAAGGCTGGATTCATATGCGGCTCTTTAGTCATTAAGCTAATTAATGATGATAAATCTGCATTACTATCGTGGGCGGATCGTCTTGCTAATCGATATTGAGGATCATTTGTTTTACCTGACAGATATTGACGACCAATCAATGCTAAGTAGTGACTGTCATCGTGACAAACCCGATCAACTAATTTGGGAAGGTTTCTAAATTTCCAATCGGGCCAAATAAAACTTACCGCAAACCAGGCAATAAAACAGCCTATTAAGGTTGCAATAATTCTGGACAATGCGACCTCAATACTACTTTCTCCAATTAAGCTAAAACTGAAAAAGACCAGTAAAGTAATAAACGCTGTCGCATAAGCATATTGTGAATTTTTAAATAAGAAAAACAACCAACCAGTAATAATGATTAAGATAAGTTGTTCTTCAATAGTCGGGAATAGATAGGTTAAAGGTATACCAATGATGATCCCTAATATTGTGCCAAATACTCGCAATTTTAGTCGATGTTTTGTTGTGGCATAGTTGGGTTGGCAGACAAAAAGACTGGTCAGGATGATCCAATAACCATGTGAAAGATCGGTGCAATAAATGACACCATAACCAACAAAGAGCACAATACTCATTCTGATAGCATGGCGAAATAGGGCCGATTTGATAGTCAAATTTTGTTTTATTTTGGCGAAAATATCGTAAAAACTCGTTAACTCATCATCAACCAATTGATTCTCTTCTTGCTGTTTAGCAAGATGCTGCTCTGTATCAATATTGGCAAGTAACAGATCAATAGATAATAGGTTTTGATATAAATTTTGTAATGATTTTATTAAAAGTGACGAATTTTTATTGTGACTTTGATATTGAGATATCGCTTCTTCAAGATAAGAAAAATAGCGCGCAAATAAAGGATCATGATGATAGGTTTGATTCAGTTTGATCGAAATTGCAAGTTTGGCACAGGCTTTTGCTTGTAAATTTAAAATTCGCGCAAATCGAAACAAAATATCACTGTGTTTAAAATTATCACTTAACGCTTGATATTGTCCATGCGCTGAACTGGCTCGTTCATGAATATCTTGCGCCACAAAATAATAACTTAGCATTTTTTTGACATAAGATTGTCCGCGATAGCCTTTTAATCGATTGAACAAAGAGCGTTTAGTTTGATTAAATGCATTGATTAATTGAGTATTACTTTCGGTTAATTGTAAGGTTTGTTTAGTAAATCCATCGGTCTCGTCAGGATCAAACATTGCCGCTTTAGCATCAAGATACTGGGCTAATCTAATAAAACAGTTTGATAAACTTTGTTGGGTTGTGCGGATAGGTTGAATGATAGATTCAATTAACGACACAATGTTGTACCAAAGTGCGCCTAATAATAAAAAGCAAGGTAAAGTATAATTGTCAGCATATAAATTATGCCCTAGCATTGTGTATGCAGCAATCAGTAATGATCCAAACGCAATGACGCCGTAGCGTTGTCCTAGTGAGCCAAGCATAATAAATGCAAAGGTTGAAAAAACTAATCCCACGATAAAAATCAAAGGAAAGTCAAATAGCAATTCAACCGAAAAAGTTGCTATAGCAAAACAAAATAGCGTTAAAACAATATTAATACAACGGCTAAGTAAACGGGTATCAATCTCGGTCAGTCCAGCGGCCACAACGCCTAAAGTTAACGGGATGACTAAATTGACATGACCAAAATACCATGGCACTAGGGTAGAACCGGTAAGACTAATTAGCATACGAACGCTAAAAAGGAGATTACTGCTGTAAAAAACTTTACGTAAAGTCAGGATTAAAGGATGCACGATATATTTATATTATTAAAGTCGTTTTAATAGCAATAAGCATACTATATTGTGATGGCAAGGAAAAGAGATCGCCAAAATGACTTATCAAGAATTTACATTTAGTCAGCTAAGTTTAACTGTTAAGTTTTAATTTTTACAAAAAATGAATAGAGGATCGTCGATAAATCAAAATTTATAATATCGTTAATTAACCCCTTGTTCATTTAATCTTAATTTTTTATCGATGTTTATTTGTCAACTAATGGCAAGATGTTCATAAATTGTCGTTATAATAAAACTAAATTAATATAGCAGTATGACAAGTCATAATTCTACGTTAGAATAGTCACAATTTGCTAGAAATAAAAGAAGGATTAACTAGTATGACAACTGAAATGACAACACTTGAAAAAATTAAAAAACAGATTGCTGATAACCCCATTATTTTGTACATGAAAGGGTCGCCTAAGTTGCCAAGTTGTGGTTTTTCAGCCCAAGCAGTGCAAGTTTTATCACAATGCGGTGAACCGTTTGCTTATGTTGATATTTTACAAAATCCTGATATTCGTGCCGAACTACCAAAATTTGCTAATTGGCCGACTTTTCCACAACTTTGGGTTGAAGGTGAGTTAGTTGGTGGTTGTGATATTATGTTAGAAATGTTTCAAGCTGGTGAATTACAAACCTTAATTAAAGAGACTGCTGAAAAACATAAATCTTAATTAAATTGTAAGTGCATATTTAAAAAGAAAAGAGAGATATTATATCTCTCTTTTTTTATGCTGATTGATCAGGTTGTTCATTAGTTTGTGGCAGTGGCCAGCCGCCTAATCGTTTAAATCGATTGACAATTTCACAAAATAAAATAGCGGTTTTTTCGGTATCATAAAGTGCCGAATGAGCTTGTTTATGATCAAAGGCAATATTTGCAGCTTCACACGCTTTTGCTAATACGGTTTGTCCAAATACTAAACCACATAGTGATGCCGTATCAAATGTCGCAAAGGGATGAAAAGGATTACGTTTAATTCCGGCACGTTCTGCCGCTGCCATTAAAAAACTATGATCGAAGTGTGCATTGTGGGCAACAATGACTGCACGGGTACAATCAGCGGCTTTAATGCCAGTACGCACCATTTTGAATATGGATTCCAGTGCTAGTTTTTCGTCAACAGCTGCCCTTAATGGATTATCAGGATCAATGCCATTAAAAGCTAAAGCACTCGGTTCTAAAATAGAATTTTCAAAAGGATTAACGTTAAATTGTAACGTTTCATCAGGCTCAAGCCAACCGTCATCATTCATTTTAAGGGTAATGGCGGCAATTTCTAAAATGGCATTGAGTTTAGGATCAAATCCTGAAGTTTCTATATCAATCACGACTGGGTAAAAACCCCGAAAGCGTTCACATAATTTTGTGTTTGGCACAATTGTTTATCTTAGTTTGTCAAAAATGAAGGTTATTATGCCAGTTTTTGTTGTTTTCGCCTAGTTTTACCTAAGTCTTCTTAGCATTTAAGCGATAATTTAATCATCGTTTAAATCTTATGAATCAATCTAAATGGGATAATTCTTGTTTTGATAGTTCAATCTTTCTAATCCATTGTGAATTAAGACGTTTATAATGTTTAGGCAGATGTTTTAAACGTTGTTACAACAGTTTGTAATACATCTTAAGCTTGACTAATTTGATTGCAAATGATTGATGTACATAAAAAATAAGAAGTTGCTTCTAAGCTTGCAAAGTCACTAATTAGTGTACCAAACTCTTGGTTAGTCTGCTCTTTACCATCCAACGAAATCAAAATTTTTGTGTAAAGTCAATGACCTTCATTAGAAGAATAATCCCGATCCTTCTCTTTCTAATCAATCGAGTGTTTGCTTTAGCAAATTGTTAATCTTCATAAAGTGCGTTAACCTATTGCAATACTATTTCAGAAGCGGTTTGATAAAGACAAGTTAATGCTTTTTATAAAAGTGGAAAGCCTCGTTGGCACGATAGTTAACTTAGATAGCTTTTTTAAGCTTCACTTATCATTTTCCTACTACTTATAATTGAAACCTGACAACATTTTTAATCTATTTTATTTAACTGAATAAACATTAAAATGATTATGATAGATACTAATTGAATAATGAAAGCCTTGGTCAACTAGGGTGGTAAAAATCAATTAGTCATAATATCAGGTGAGATATTTCAAGAAAGTGTCTATAATTGGCGCTAAACAAAAGGGCTTAACATTTATCTGCTAATTTTCAGCTTTTTGTTAATGTTGTTTTAGAGCAACTCTATGATTGAGTAAAAAGTAGCGAGGAGCATTGTGCATAATTACGAACTGCAACAAATCATTAATACAGAACTGCAAGTTTTGCGCTATCGTGACTATGCCCCTAATGGATTGCAAGTGCAAGGGCGAAGTGAGATAAAAAAAATTGTGACAGGTGTCACAGCTTGTCAAGACTTGTTAGATAAAGCTGTTGAATTGCAAGCCGATGCGGTGTTAGTTCATCATGGCTATTTTTGGAAAAGTGAGCCACAAACAATTACTGGCATTAAGTATAAGAGGCTTAAGACATTATTATCGCATGATATTAATCTGTATGGTTATCACTTACCGCTAGATGGCCACCCCACACTTGGAAATAATATCTTATTAGCTAACATGCTTAATATTTCGGTTGAGCCGCGCACTGATATCACCGATTTACTTTTTAAAGGAACACTAACCGAACCGTTAACCGCTTTTGAATTTAAGCATAAATTGGAAAAAGTCTTGCATAACAGTCAGCGTTCTATTTTATTTTGTGGTGATAATGCGCCTAAAGTGATAAAACGCGTTGCTTGGTGTAGCGGCGGCGGGCAAGATTTTATCGAAGCAGCGGCTCAGCAAGGTTATGATGCATTTTTTACCGGCGAGGTTTCTGAACGCACTATCCACATTGCACGTGAATATGGTATAAATTTTTATGCAGCAGGTCATCACGCAACGGAACGTTATGGTATTAAAAAGCTTGGCGAATGGTTAGCTAAGGAATATAGCCTTGAGGTTATTTTTATTGATATTGATAATCCTGCATAACAAAAGTTGAATTTAACTAAGAAATATCGCATACTTATTCGCAGATTTTTTATTCTTTAAAGTTGTTGTTTAAACAGATAATATGAGAGGTCATTTTATGTTTACAGGAAGTCTGGTCGCCCTTATCACACCAATGGATTCTAAAGGAAATGTGGACCACGTAAGCTTAAAAAAATTGGTCGAATATCATATTGCTAATGGCACATCTGCTATCGTGTCTGTTGGAACAACGGGTGAATCAGCGACACTTGATCATCACGAACATATCGATGTTATAAAGCGTACTGTTGATTATGCGCAAGGACGAATCAATATTATTGCTGGAACAGGCTCTAATGCCACTAAAGAAGCAATTGAATTAACTCGTCAAGTTGAAAATATTGGGGTAGTGGGGTGTTTAACTGTTGCTCCCTATTATAACAAACCGACTCAAGAAGGTATGTATCAGCATTTTAAAGCTATTGCTGAGTGTACTGCATTACCTCAAATTCTTTATAATGTACCAGGTCGCACAAGTAGCGATATCAAACCTGAGACCGTTGGTCGTTTATCAAAAATCAAAAATATTGTTGCATTGAAAGACGCAACAGGTGATCTTTCTCGCGTATATAAAACGCGAAAATTAGTGGGAGATGATTTTAAACTGTTAAGTGGTGATGATGCTACATTTTTAGATTTTATGATTTTAGGTGGTGATGGAGTGATTTCTGTTACTGCTAATGTTGCAGCAAAACAAGTTGCTACAGTTTGTCAATTAGCTGCAAACAACCAAATCAAAGAGGCTAGAGCGTTAAATGAAAGTTTATTAGCATTACATAATAATTTGTTCATTGAACCCAACCCCACGCCAGCAAAATGGGCTTGCCTAAGATTGGGTTTAATCGCTGATGGTACAATTCGTTTACCGATGATATCGCTGACTGATGCTTCAATTCCAGCGATGGAACAAGCATTAAAAGATGCTAATTTACTGTAATTTATTTTCGTATAACTTTTAATTTATAAGCAGACATCTATGTTTAATAAAACCGTATTGCAAAATAATGTCATAAAAAAAGTCGCTATTTTGACCGCTGTTGCTTCTTTCTTTCTTGTAGGATGTGGAAGCGATCAAAACTATAAACGTGAAGTTGATGGTAATGATGACTATTTAAATTCACCAAGTTTAAAACCATTAATTATTCCACAAGGTATTACAGTACCAGCAGAAGTTGCTGACTATTTTGTGAATAATGGCAAAATCGATGGGCCGTTAGGAAAACAAGTTGATATTCGCCCACCAGTGTTGCCGCTTTCAACGATTTCTGAAGCTTTTGTGATCTACAACAATGGTATGGTAACGTTCAATGTACCATTAAGTTATAATATATGGGATCGAATTCCTAATATTTTAACTAACAAAAATATTCCTATTGATGGTCGTGATAATCAAACTATTAAAACGGCTAAGGCGTATATAGTACGTGCTGATGAATCGCAACAAACTGAAGCTTCATACGTATTTAAGCGAAAAATTATGGGTAACACTGAAACCATTACACTTGGGTTGAACTCGCTAACTCGTGGTGCTGAAGATATTTCTACCCAACCAGCAGAAGTACAACGTTACGTAGTTGGTTTATTTAATATCATAATGGATGAGGTTGCACCCGAATCAGTTCGACAACCACCAGTGAAAGATCCTAAAGATGATGATGCCAAAAAGGATGCTAAGTCTGATAAAGATTCTGAGTCCATGAAGGCTTTAAAAGAAGATCTTAAAGACAACAACCGTCGATAGTTGTCGTTATCGAGTTGGTTGTTGTGATGAATCGAGTTTTTAATTAAAAAGTCGTCAGGTGTGTTATTGGTTTATCGTAATTGATGACTTTAATAATAAGTAGTATGTTGATATTTACGCTTTCAATAAATCCGAAGTAAAGATAACAACAATGAGTTCGAATTTAAGGAGCGAAAAGCTCCTTAATTATTTATTGGCTATGATGATATAAGGTTATAAGCATGAAAAAGTTGGATGAGCTTTATCGTGGTAAAGCAAAAACTGTTTACACAACAGACAACCCGGAACTACTAATATTGGAATTTCGTAACGATACCTCTGCTTTTGATGGTTTACGTATTGAGCAGTTAGATCGTAAAGGAATGGTTAATAATAAATTCAACTATTTTATTATGACATTATTACGTGATGAAGGCATTCCTACACAAGTTGCAGCCTTAATATCAGATAATGAAGTTTTAGTTAAAAAATTAGAAATGATTCCTGTTGAATGTGTCGTGCGTAATCGCGCAGCAGGCTCTTTAGTCAAACGTTTAGGCGTTGAAGAAGGCACAGTCCTTAATCCTCCAACATTTGAATTATTTTTGAAAAATGATGCATTGCATGACCCAATGGTTAATGAATCGCATTGTAAAGCTTTTGGCTGGGCGACAGATGAGCAATTAGCCACAATGAAAGCACTGAGCTTTAAAATCAATACAATATTGACTGAATTATTTGATAAAGCTGGTTTGATCTTAGTTGATTATAAACTTGAATTTGGTTTATACAAAGGTGAAGTAACCTTAGGTGACGAGTTTTCCCCTGATGGTTGTCGTTTATGGGAAAAAGAGACGTTGAAAAAAATGGATAAAGATCGTTTCCGTCAAAGCTTAGGCGGCGTGATTGAAGCTTATGAAGAAGTCGCTAAGCGCATTGGTGTACCTTTGTAATGTTTGCTCAGTTCGATATCTCTTTTTTTCTTCTATTAGCTTTAGCTGCACTGTGTTATGTGACGCATAATAACACAGTGACCTTTGCTGTTTTGTTATTATTACTATTCAAATTAACGCCACTATCAACTTACTTCCCGCTATTAAATCAATACGGGTTAACTATTGGCATTGTGATTTTAACTGCTGCAATGATGGTTCCTTTGGCTGATGGCACTTTAAAAATTCAAGATATTCTAAAATCCTTTACGACGTGGCAATCAATGTTGGCTATCCTGGTAGGGATTGCTGTTTCGTGGTTAGGTACTCGGGGAGTATCATTAATTGGTGCTCATCCGACCATAATTAATGGTTTAATTATTGGTACATTAATTGGTGTTGCTTTTTTCAAAGGTATCCCGGTTGGACCATTGATAGCGGCAGGTATTTTATCGCTCGTGATTGGAAAAAGTTAGCTTATGTCAGGTCCAGATAGCACAAGAAAGCTCTGGGTATTAAAAGGCGAAGCAACACAATTGTTGAATCAGTTGAGTGATACAATAAATCAGCATCAAGCTGATTGGATCACCATTACTACACAGAATAATTTACCCCCTTTTTTGACTAAAACTTTTTTACCCAATCAAACCAAATCGTTATTAGGTCGAGAATTTTTGCATGCGATTTTTGATGCAACGCAAGGTTTTAATTTAGATGCTTTTGCCATGCTGGTTGGGACTTTGGTTAAAGGAAGTATACTTATATTACTTTTACCAGAAGATTTTAACCATTGGCTTGATCAAGATAGCATACGCTGGAATGAGAACAGCCAAGCTATTGAAGTTCCCAATTTTGTCAAACATCTTGAGCAAATCTTAAAGGATTTTAACATTGAATCTGATCAATTTGACTTTCCAAATATTCAAACAGCACCGCTTAGTTTAACAGAGCAACAAACTATTCTTGAACGTCTACTAATAAGTGATGCGCCAATTAAAGTGTTAATGGCTAAACGCGGACGAGGAAAATCAGCCTTAGCCGGTCTATTTAGCCATTATCACCAATCAATGACTATTACCGCACCTAACAAAAGTGCTTTAACTACGTTTTTTCGTTTTGCCAAATCATCGGTTAAATTTGTTGCGCCCGATGAATTAATAGAGGTTGGATTTGGTAGTGCTGTTGATTATTTAATTATTGACGAAGCTGCCATGATTCCACTTCCGATGCTGGAAAACTTATTGCAATTTGCATCTGAGAATAATTGCCCAGTCTTATTAACTACAACGATGGAAGGTTATGAAGGGACAGGACAGGGTTTTTTATTACAATTATTTAAAAATAAATCGTGTGAGTTTTTCTACTTAACAAACCCAATACGTTGGCAAGCTGGCGATCAGCTAGAAACTATTACTGATTGTTTACTGCTAAATGGTTTATTTTGTCAAAAACAAGATAGGCATCAGATAAACCAATCGATTGAATATAACATGGTTAGCCGTAATAATATTACTGCATTAAAACAGATTTTTTATTTATTAAAAACTGCGCATTATCAAACAACTTTAATTGATTTAAGACGTATTTTTGATGCAAATAATCAAACTGTTTGGCAAGCAAAGCAAGAAAATTATCTTATTGCTGGAGCCATCACTATAGATGAAGGTCAATTATCTGACAGTTTAATTGAAGCCGTGTGGCAAGGTACGCGCCGACCTAAAGGTAATTTAGTTGCTCAATCGTTGGTGGCGCATGCCGGTGAAAAATTAGCAGCTAAGCTTGCATCAGTTAGAATTAATCGTATTGCCGTTACGGAGTCTCATCGTCGCCAGCATATTGCTCAGCAATTGGTTGAACGCATTTATCAGCATGGGACTATACAAGGTAAAGATTTTATTTCGGTCAGTTATGCTTTTAATCAAGCAAACGATCAGTTTTGGTCTGCATGTGGATTTGTACTGGTTCACGTTGGTAGTCGTAAAGAAACAAGCAGTGGTAGTTATTCCGTAATGGCATTAAAACCTATCACCAAGCAGGGATTATCTTTAACCATGCAGTTAAACAAAAAATTGCAGCGTAACTGGTACTGGTTGAAAAATATTATCGATCTACCATTAGCTGATCGTTTTCAACTAAATAGCGATCAGCAACTAAACCATCAGGATCTTGATGAACTTCGTGGATTTTGTTACTATCACCGCCCTTATGAAGCAACTTATGCTGCACTTTGTCGATTGAATCAATTTAGTCATCATCAACAAAACGCTTTCAATTTACCTATCTTAAAATCATTATTGCAAGATGATAATAAATTAACACATGTGATAAAACAGTATCAATTAACCGGCAAAGCAGCTTTAATGCAGGCAATAAAGTATGAAGTTAAGCAGTGGTTAAACAATGTTGATAACAAGGCTTAAAATAATTTAATCACATACTCAACATAAGATCATATTTTATTAGAAGGGACAAAATATGAAATTAAATAATTTTGAAAAAACAGATACCAACATGCACAGTAACAAAACAGGTTACCAGCCAAAAACTGGTCTAGAATATTTTATTAAAGGCTGGTCATTAGCTTTCAGCCCAAGCATTCGCCACTATGTCTTTTTACCTTTACTTGCTAATATTGTGATTATGTCTTTATTGTTTTATTGGTTTTTGGTATCCATAACCGGTATGGTGGACTGGGGATTATCTTTTGTTCCTAGTTGGCTTCAATGGTTAGGATACATCATTAGCTTTATTGTTGTTGTGACACTCGCTATCGTATTTTGCTATTTTTTTAGTACAGTTGCTAATATTATTGCTGCGCCATTTAATGGGCTATTAGCCGAGCATGTTGAATCTCAATTAACCGGTATGCCGGCCCCTGATACTTCTTGGATAAGTTTGATTATGGATATACCCAGAATATTGGGGCGAGAATTACAAAAACTGATTCATTATCTATTATGGGCAAGTCTAATTTTTCTAACGTATTTTATTCCGGTTATTGGGCAATCGGTCACGCCTGTTATATGGTTTTTATTTACTGCTTGGCAAATTAACATTCAATATGCCGATTATGCGTTTGATAATCATAAAATTACCTTTCCTCGAATGCGTGAGCTACTAAAGCAGGATAAAACGGATAATTTAATTTATGGTATTTTAGTCAGCTTATTTACGATGATGCCGATTTTAAACCTTGTTATTATGCCTATTGCGGTTTGTGGTTCAACCGCTATGTGGGTCGATCGCTACCGCCATCAAGTCATATTCAATGACGGTCATAATAATCGTTGATGATTAACTTTGAGGTTGGTTGAATTGGTTAATCATCGTCATCATCATTATAGGGGATAGGTTTTATCCCTTTCTTTTTTTCCAGATAAGATTTGTAATTAAGTTTACTTAGCGATTTAATTGTATTAATAAAAATACCAATCAAAATAACTACAATTATCCACCAATAGTCTTTGAGCCACTCCATCTAATCACCTTTGGTTATGGTCGAAAATAAAAGCAATTATCGTTTACTGCTAAAAATAAAACTAGCAACTTATTCTTGGTATCAGTAACGATAATCTTTATTCACTAAATCGATAATAATTTTTCTAGAATGTTATGATATATTGCTGTTAACGTGATGATATCCTGACAATTTACATTCTCATTAATTTTATGAATAGTCTTATTCACTACGCCTAATTCTATCACTTGGCACCCTAATTGGGCGATAAAGCGACCATCGGAGGTCCCACCACTTGTCGAAAGTTTGGTCTCTAATTGTGTTAATTGTTTGATAGCATGTGTAGCTGCATCGGTAAGTTCTCCTTGCGGCGTTAAAAAAGGTTTACCCGATAATCGCCAAGTTAGGCTATAGCTTAATTTGTGCTTTTGTAAAATTTGCTCAACCCGAGATTTAATGACCTCGTCAGTCAATTCGCTACTATAGCGAAAATTGAATTGGACTTTTAAATCACCTGGTATGACATTTTCGGCACCTGTTCCACCATTAATATTTGCTACTTGCATCGTAGTTTGTGGAAAATACTCATTGCCATTGTCCCAAATTGTTGTAACTAATTCATTTAAAGCTGGAGCAAAGCGATGCACAGGGTTATCAGCAAGGTGAGGATAAGCGACATGCCCTTGGATACCGTGGACTATTAAATTCGCTGTTAGCGAACCTCGGCGTCCATTTTTAATTTGATCACCAAGTTTTTGATCACTAGACGGTTCACCAACAATACAATAATCAATGCGCTCTTGACGTTTTTTAAGTAGATCAACAACTTTGACTGTACCATCAGAAGCATCGGCTTCTTCATCCGAGGTAATTAAAAAAGCAACACGACCAGAATGATTGGGATTGTTTTTAACAAATTGTTCAGCTGCACATACCATTGCCGCAACGCCACTTTTCATATCTGCCGCGCCACGCCCATATAGGATGCCGTTTTTATCGACTGTAGGTTGAAAAGGAGGATATAGCCATTGGCTTTCATCACCTGCTGGCACGACATCGGTATGCCCTGCAAACATTAATGTCTTTTGTGACGGCTCGCCATGATATGCCCAAAGATTTTTGGTGTGACCTAAATTTACTTCTTCTATAGTAAAGCCTAAAGGTTTTAATCGTTCAATAATCATTTGTTGACAGTTTTTATCATCAGGGCTTATTGATTTTTCAGCGATCAATGCTTTAGTTAAAGTAATAACAGGGTCTGTCATAATTATCTCGGTTTATTTTTGTGTAGCAAAAAATTGTGAATAGCTTTCGTCAGAAAAGCCTAATAAAGCGCGTTTTCCATCAATGAGTAAAGGACGTTTTAATATTGAGGGATTGGCTAACATAATATCTTTTGCCGCTTGTTCATTATCAACGTTGGCTCGAATGGTTTCATCAAGTTTACGCCAAGTTGTACCGCGAGTATTGAGTAAACTTTGCCAGTTGACTAACTGTAAAAATGAATCTAAAAGTTCTGGTGACAAACCCTCAGTTTTATAATTATGAAACTGATAGCTAATATTATGTTCATCAAGCCAAGTGAAAGCTTTTTTCATTGTATTACAATTTTTAATACCATAAATGATATACATTAAGATCTTTCCTAATCTGAATTGTTATAAAAAGATTATAACAGTTATCTGCTAAGTTCGGCAATTTGCGATTAATGTGAGCTAGTAGTTTGGATAAAGATATAGTATTTAATTAACTATAGTTTTAGTTTAATTGTATTTGTGGTGGAGGTATTTTTTAGATAGATGAAGATGATCTTTTTCCTAATGTTCATAAAAATAAGATAGCGGTTGATGAGAAAGTAGGATCTTAAGGCTTATAGCGTTAATTTTCGTTGTTAATTTGATCGTTGGACGATAACTATAAAAACCTATTGCTATATATTTTAATACATAGAATTTACCAACAAGTTTTAGGGTAATCATACGGTTTAGTATAACTTGTTGTTATATAATACCGTTTTATAAAAAGATATATAAAATTGCGTTACAAACTCAATTAAAAATCTCATTTTGACACCATAATTCCACAATTATTTCTATTTTTTTAATGTTTATTTGTTTTTTTATATTGAAAAAATCATTATTATTGCGGGTTGTTCGCATTTTTAAGCTAAATTATTCTGATAATCATGACTTGAACTATACAGATTAAAACGAATGGTTCAGTAATATCTAGGAGCACAATGTCAGTCCTAACTTTAAATCAGCTTGCCTTAGGTCAGGAGGCGGTTATATCGCGCCTATTGCCTGAATCGTTACCATTTCGTCGTCGGCTGTTAGCTATGGGTGTCACGCCAGGTTGTAAAGTTTTAGTGATACGAGCCGCACCATTAGGCGATCCACTTGAAATTAAAATACGCGGTTTTTTATTATGTTTGCGGCGTAGTGAAGCGGCAACTATCGAAGTTATGGAGGTTGAGTCATGAATGTTGCACTCATTGGTAACCCAAATTGTGGTAAAACGACGCTGTTTAATTTACTTACTGGTGCAAAACAACGAGTCGGTAATTGGCCTGGTGTGACTGTTGAGCGTAAAACCGGTGTGCTTAATTATCAAAATAATCACTATACTATTATTGATTTGCCCGGTACCTATGCTATTGAATCTGATGCATTGTCGGTGTCACAAGATGAGTTAATCACGCGTCAATTTGTCTTGAGTGAAAAAGAGAGTGTAATGATCAACATTATTGATGCCACGAATTTACAACGTAGCTTATATTTAACTTTACAATTAATTGATTTACAGCTGCCAATGGTGGTTGTCTTAAATATGACTGATGCGTTAAAAATGACTGGTGAACAAATTGATACTGAAGAGTTGTCACATATACTCGGTTGTCCGGTAATTGCCATATCATCCAAAAGAAAAACGGGCATTGATTTATTATATCAACAAATTGAAAAAATTAGCTCAACTAAGCAAGTGACTCAACCTGCAATGAATACCTTAAGTCATGATCAGCAAACAGTAATTACTCGATATATAGAGGAATTGCCGGCAAACAGTCAGGTTCATCAATTTAATCGTTGGCAATTGATTGATGCTTTATTAGACGGCTCACGTTATCAATTAACCCCATGTGAATCAGAAAAACTTAACGCTTGTCGATTATTACTTTCTGCATGGTGTGATTATGAAATTGATGTTGCTTTAGCCAGTGCTCGTTATGACGTGATTGATAATGTGTGCAAAAACGTTATTAATAAACCCCGGGAGCTAAGTTCTACTTTTTCTGAAAAGCTCGATAAAATTGCGCTAGGACGAATAACAGGTATACCTCTCTTTTTGTTAGCGATGTATGTTATGTTTACGATCGCCATCAATTTTGGCTCAATTTTTATCGACTTTTTTGATGGTTTTTTTAATACTATTTTTGTTGAAGGTCTATCTTATCTATTGCATCAACTCGATGCGCCTATTTGGATGAATATTATTTTAGCTGACGGTATTGGAACGGGGATTAAGACGGTATCAACCTTTATTCCGGTTATTGCTGCTATGTTTTTTGTCTTATCTTTTTTAAAAGATTCTGGTTATTTAGCCCGTGCGGCAATGATGGTTGATAGAGCCATGCGCTGTATTGGGTTGCCTGGTAAAGCTTTTGTGCCAATGCTGGTCGGTTTTGGCTGTGGCGTACCTGCGATTATGGGAACCCGAACACTAGAAAGTACACGTGATCGTATTATGTCCATTTGTATGATTCCTTTTATGTCTTGTGGTGCAAGATTACCTGTTTATGCCTTATTTGCCGTTATCTTTTTTCCACGTCATGCATCAATGGTCGTTTTTTCTTTATATTTGCTTGGTATATTCGTTGCACTTGCTACCGGTTATATTTTAAAACTAACCTTATTAAAAGGTCAGCCAACACCTTTTATTATGGAAATGCCTGTTTATCGAATTCCGACATTACAAAGTATGTTTAAACTAACTTGGCAAAGGTTAAAAAGTTTTATTACTAAAGCCGGTAAAGCCATTGTCATTATGGTAACGGTATTGAGTTTGCTAAATTCATTGGGTACTGATGGTCGATTTGGACATGAACAATCTAATGATTCATTACTTGCTGCATTTAGTCAAACCATTACACCTGCACTTGCACCGATGGGGCTGGATAAACAAAACTGGCCAGCAACCGTTGGACTTTTTACGGGTATTTTTGCCAAAGAAGCTGTTATTGCGACATTGAACTCACTTTATTCTATGGATAACCAACAACAGCAACGCGATAACTTCGATTTTAATAACAGTATTAAAGCTTCAATATTATCGATTCCTAAAAATTTACTCGATTTTACTGATACTATTTTAGATCCATTAGGATTCTCATCTTTAAAAGAAGATATTGATGATATTGAAAATGATTTAGCGGTTGATTCTACTACAGTGGCTAAGATTAAAACTTCATTTATGACGTACAATGTTGCCATTGCCTATTTGATTTTTATTCTACTTTATACACCTTGTGCAGCAGCATTGGGAGCGATTTATCGTGAAGCGGGAATTAGATGGATGGTATTTGTTGCCCTGTGGACATTTATAGTAGGTTGGCTGGTTGCGACGATATATTATCAAATAACTTTATTAGGGCAATCAGTCTCGGCAATTTATTGGTTGATGGGATGCGCTGCCTTTATTGGTGCAATGATTTTGTTAATGCGTTGGTTGGGGCAATATTCGTCTCTAAATATGCCGCCTAAATTGTATCATGATACTAGCAATGGATCTCGCTGCTGTGATCCATCATTAAAGTGATCATAAAACTTATTGGAGAAGAGCAAACCTAGCGTTTGTCTTTTTACTCATATGTTAATTTCGATTCGAGATTATATTCAATTAAAAGGGCGAGCAAATCTACAAGATATTGCTCGCTATTTTCATTTGCCTGAAAGTGTAGTTGAACAAATGATGTTGTTTTGGATTAAAAAAGGCAAGATAAAGCTCTATATTATGGAGGATTCAAATGCCTGTGGAACAAAAAAATGTGTCAGTTGTGTCGGTTGTGACCTAACTGGTCAACGCATTTATACTTGGGCATCATCTTAAATAACGTCAGTTAATTCATCCTTTTCAATGAGATGTATCAACAGATAAAATAAATTTGCCGCCATCTCATTTTTCTCATGTTTCTTTAGGCTATATCAAATGTTTTTATGTTTAACCTTTGATTGTTTCTGTGAAAGAAATTAAGGTTATTAGGGCTTTTAAGTAAAAAATAATCAATAATTTTCGTCTTCTACTCATCAATAGCTTAATAAATATTTTATTTTCGAGACCTTTATCACATAACTGAAATAATTTATATTTAAATAATAACAAATGATATTAATATGAACTTATGTTCATTTTAGTAAAAGTTAGTAAGGAGAAAACATGAAATCTATTGCAATTGGCGCAGATGATGCTGCTTTTGAATTTAGAAATAGTATTGTTGAATATTTAACTAAGCAAGGTATTGAACTCGTTGATTATAGTAGTGATAAGCAGTCAGAAAATGGTTTATATCCTGATGTTGCTAATGCTGTTGCATCTGCTATTAAAGCCGGAAAACATGAGCGAGGTATTTTAATTTGTGGAACTGGAATTGGCGTAGCGATAGCTGCCAATAAAGTTCCCGGTATTCGTGCCGCTCAGTGCCATGATGTCTATTCAGCCGAACGAGCCAGAAAAAGTAATAATGCACAGATTATGACTATGGGGGCTAGAGTCATCGGTGTAGAATTAGCGAAAAAGCTCGTACAAGCATGGCTAGAATCGGAATTTGAAGGTGGTGGATCAACGGCTAAGGTTGAACGAATCTGTTATTACGATGAGTTATATTCAAAGTAATTAGGTTAGTAAGAAATTTTTTAGTTAAAGTGAAGTTAAATTCATAAAAAAATATAAAATATTGTAGTAGAACTCGCGTGTTTTTATCGACATTTTTAACTTTCTTAGTTCAAAATAACAATATAAATAGCGATTTGATAGTGTCGTTTTATTACTGAATAAATGATATGATAACTCAATTTGAAATAGCAATGTT
Source organism: Gilliamella sp. B2969 (assembly GCF_026536195.1). Lineage (NCBI taxonomy): Bacteria > Pseudomonadati > Pseudomonadota > Gammaproteobacteria > Orbales > Orbaceae > Gilliamella > Gilliamella sp. B2969. Next base: position 17,954 of record NZ_JAFNOP010000006.1, on the reverse strand, counting down.
GTAGAGGACATAGATGTATGAGTCAATTAGATGAATTCAAAAAATTAACCGTTGTAGTTGCTGATACTGGTGATATCGATTCAATTAAACAATTTTCGCCTGAAGATGCAACAACTAATCCTTCTTTAGTACTTAAAGCCGCTCAACTTCCTCAATATCGTCATTTAATCGATTCTGCTGTTGAAACTGCTAAAAAATTAGGTGGCAGTAAAGAGCAACAATTGGTCAATGCTTGTGATCAAGTTGCTGTAAATATAGGCGCTGAAATTTTAAAAATCATTCCAGGACGCATCTCAACAGAAGTTGATGCTCGCCTGTCATTTGATAAACAAGGTTGTATCGAAAAAGCACGCCGAATTATCGAACTTTATAAGCAAAAAGGGATCGATAAATCAAGAATCTTAATCAAAATTGCTTCAACGTGGGAAGGTATTAAAGCCGCAGAAGTTTTAGAAAAAGAGGGTATTAATTGTAATTTAACATTACTCTTTTCGTTTGCCCAAGCACGAGCCTGTGCAGAAGTGAATGCCTTTTTAATTTCCCCTTTTGTTGGTCGTATTTATGATTGGTATCAAGCTAAAAAACCTATTGAACCTTATGTGGCCGATCAAGATCCAGGGGTTGTTTCGGTTCGTAATATTTATAATTATTACAAACAACATGGTTATAAAACCATTGTTATGGGCGCAAGTTTCCGTAAAGTCGACCAAATCTTAGCTTTAGCTGGTTGTGATAGATTAACTATTTCGCCTAATTTACTATCAGAAATGCAACAATCCAACGCGCCAGTAGTACGCAAATTAGATCCTAATCAAACCATTGTTGCGCGCCCTACATTAATGACAGAAGCTGAATTTAGATGGCAACATAATAGTGATGCAATGGCGGTTGAAAAATTAGCTGAAGGTATTCGTGCTTTTGCTGTTGATCAAGGTAAATTAGAAGACATGATTAGTGCACTTCTCTAATTATATTCTGTCGTCAGAGGGAGCGTGTTTCCCCCTCTTTTTTATTTTTTATCGTTAATTTCTTAACGATTTTTGTAAGTGTGATTTAACTTGCAAATAGTAATGATATTTAAATTAAATATTTTGGAGATAACAAAATGAATGCAACAACTTTATCTCACCGCGAACTCGCGAATGCGATAAGAGCATTAAGTATGGATGGCGTACAAAAAGCAAAATCAGGTCATCCAGGGGCTCCTATGGGAATGGCTGATATGGCCGAAGTTCTTTGGCGAGGTTTTTTAAAACATAATCCAACTAATCCTCATTGGGCAGACCGTGACCGATTTGTCTTATCAAATGGCCATGCGTCAATGTTGATTTATAGCTTATTACATTTAACTGGCTATAATGTCACGATAGATGATTTAAAGAATTTTCGTCAATTGCATTCAAAAACGGCAGGGCATCCTGAATATGGTCATCTACCAGGCATTGAAACCACAACAGGTCCATTAGGTCAAGGTATCGCTAATGCGGTTGGTATGGCAATTGCAGAAAAAACATTAGCAGCCCAATTTAATAAAGCCGGTCATAATATTGTTGATCATCACACTTATGTATTTATGGGTGATGGCTGTATGATGGAAGGTATTTCTCATGAAGTCTGTTCATTAGCTGGCACCCTTAAATTAGGTAAACTTATCGCGTTTTATGATGATAATGGTATTTCAATTGATGGTGAAGTGGAAGGATGGTTCACTGATGATACTGCAAAACGTTTTGAAGCTTACGGCTGGCATGTGATTCGTGGTATTGATGGTCATGATGCGAAAGCGTTAGCTGAAGCTATCGAACATGCACAAGCCGTAACAGATAAACCATCATTATTAATGTGTAAAACAATTATTGGTTTTGGTTCACCAAATAAAGCTGGTAGCCATGAAAGCCATGGGGCACCACTTGGTGATGCTGAAATCGAAGCCACTCGCAAAGCATTAGGATGGACATATCCGCCGTTTGAAATTCCAAAAGAATATTATGAAGCTTGGGATGCAAAAGCAAAAGGTCAGCAAAGTGAGCAAGAGTGGAATGTGCGTTTTGATGCTTATGCTAAAGCCTATCCTGAATTAGCGAAAGAATTCAAACGCCGTGTTGAAGGTCAATTGCCAACTAATTGGCAACAAACAGCTAAAGATTTTATTAATAAATTACAAGCAAATCCAGCAACTATTGCAACGCGTAAAGCCTCACAAAATGCGATCGAAGCTTTTGCACCAGCACTACCAGAATTTCTTGGTGGTTCAGCGGACTTAGCACCAAGTAACTTAACCATGTGGTCAGGCTCTAAAGAGATATTGTCTAATCCTGATGGCAATTATATTCATTATGGCGTGCGTGAATTTGGTATGTCAGCGATTATGAATGGTATTGCTCTACATGGCGGATTTATTCCTTACGGTGCAACTTTCTTAATGTTTATGGAATATGCCCGTAATGCAGTAAGAATGGCTGCGTTAATGAAGATTCGTTCATTATTTATCTATACCCATGATTCAATAGGTCTAGGTGAAGATGGACCAACGCATCAACCTGTTGAACAAATGGCTAGTTTGCGCGTTACTCCAAACGTTAGTACTTGGCGACCGTGTGACCAAGTTGAATCAGCCATTGCATGGCAATATGCAATTGAACGTAAAGATGGTCCAACAGCATTGATCTTCTCAAGACAAAATCTTAAACAACAAGATCGTACAGCACAGCAATTAGCTAATGTTTATCGTGGTGGTTATGTTCTAAATGATTGTACAGGCACGCCAGATCTTATCATTATTGCGACTGGCTCTGAAGTTGAACTTGCGGTAGAAGCTTATCATCAACTTACCCAAGCAGGTAAAAAGGTTAGAGTCGTTTCAATGCCTTCAACAGATGCCTTTGACAAACAAGATCCATCTTATAAAGAATCAGTTTTACCTTCATCAGTAATAGCAAGAATTGCTATTGAAGCTGGTATTAGTGATTATTGGTATAAATATGTAGGTCTAAATGGCAAAGTTATCGGCATGACAACGTTTGGTGAATCAGGACCAGCAGAGCAATTATTTAAAGCATTTGGTTTTACTGTTGAAAATGTAATTGCCCAAGCCAATAGTTTGTTAAAATAACAACATTAAAAAACGAACTCACAACGCCATAAGCAGTAGATTGCTAATGGCGTTTTTATTTTGATAAGCTATTTTTATAAAATATTATTTAAAATACTAATTGAAAGGATTTGGATCTTTTTTCAATTTATCAAACTCGTATAAATTATTCATGTTCCAATCTTTGACTTTGATATTTTGTTGTTCGGGTATTTCTGTAATTTGATGTTGCATATAATCATGTTTGACATCTAATTGAACACCCATCCATTTGCTTTATTTTTAAATTAAGATCAAAAATCCAATTTAAATAATTTATTATATTGTTTTTATTTGTTATTTTAATTAAAAGGCTGCAAATTTGGAGGTTTTAAGGGATATTTAAAATAATAATTAATGTCAATAAAATAAATAGCATTTTTATACGTTGATTTTTAATTTATATATGGTCATATAATTAATGATATTGCTATAGTGCCAGATATTTCAAAATCTATATCTAACACTATTTTATACAAATGAATGCTAATAATACTCTGTTATTATTTATAAAAGAGTTTAACTAGTTATCTAGCAGCTCGTTCTAGAATGGTATCGATAGGTTGTCTTTGAATATAAACCATTCTTGCAAGCAATAAAATTGCTGCAACACTCAGGCCTGATATAAATCCTATCCAAAAACCAGCAGCTCCTATTGGTTCGATAATAATATTTGTTAATCCCAAAATATAACCAACGGGTAAGCCGACTACCCAATAAGAAATAAGTGTAATAAAGAAAATACTTTGTGTATCTTTATAACCGCGCAGTACGTTACTTGCAACCACCTGTAAATAATCAGAGACTTGATAGATAGCCAATAAAATAATTAATTGCATGCAGATAGAAATAACAGTGCTTTCGGTGGTGAAAACTTCAATTATTGGTGATTTAAATATTACTAATATCAGTGCCACAATAATTGCTAACATTAATGATATTGTTAAACTGATATAAGCGCTTTGCTTAGCTAAAATTGGCTTGCTTTTACCCAATAAAAAACCGACACGAATACTTGTTGCGACACCTAATGATAGGGGAATAGCAAATGTTAAACTACTGATGGTAAAAATAATTTGGTGGGCAGCAACGGTTGTTTGACCTAATGGCGCTATCAATAATGCAACAACTGCAAACAAACTGACTTCGAAAAAGTAGGCTAATGCTAAAGGTGTACCAAGAACAATAATATTTTTGATGATTGAAAAATCAAATAGTTTAACCATTGGTGTTTTGCGTACATCTTGCTGACTTGAGGTGGTTAATGTGTATAGTCTAATTAATGCGAACATTAACCAAAAAATAATTGCGGCAGTGATACCGCAACCTACACCGCCAAAAGCTGGTAACCCTAATTTACCATATATTAATATGTAATTAATGGGAATATTGGCAAGTAATGCAATAAATATAATTACCATTGCTGGTTTAGTATTTGATAACCCTTCACATTGATTACGGTAAACAAAAAAGAGTAAAAAAGCCGGTACTCCCCACATAATTGCACGTAAAAACGATACCGCTACATTAACCATTTCTGGATCGATAGGATGATCAGTTGAACTTCTCAATGTAATTAATTTATCGGAATGATAGAGAAAAAGCATCATGATTATCGACAAAAATAACGCAATAATTACACCTTGACGGGTATGAATTGCAATTTGATCGCGTTTAGCCGCGCCATTTAAATTAGCGATAATCGGTGTTAAAACTGTCAGTAATCCTTGACCAAATAAAATTGTTGGTAGCCAAATGGAAACCGCAATCGCTACACCAGAAAGTGCAGTAGCACTATAATTGCCGGCCATAATGGTATCAACAAAGGTGATAGCTGTTTGCGATATTTGGGCAATCAATACCGGAACTGCTAATTTTATAATATTTTTAATCTCTAACCGATAATGTAGTTTCATTGTTATTATTACTGTTTAACAGTTCCCCATAAATCATATTCGTCTGAATGTTCAATATTAACTTGAACTATATCGCCAACTTTAACACTGTTTTCTTCATTTAGGTAAACAACACCATCAATTTCTGGTGCATCTGCCATACTACGGCCAATTGCGCCTTCTTCATCTACTTCGTCTATGATGACCGATAATGTTTTCCCAATTTTATCTTGTAATTTTTGGGTAGAAATCATTTGTTGTAGTTGCATAAAACGATCATAACGTTGTTGTTTGATTTCGTCAGGAATTTGATTTGGTAGCGCATTCGCTGCTGCACCTTCAACAGGACTGTAAGTAAAACAGCCAACACGATCTAATTGTGCTTGCGATAAAAAGTCGAGTAATAGTTCAAAATCTTGTTCGGTTTCGCCAGGATAGCCGACAATAAAGGTTGAACGTAGGGTGATTTCAGGACAAATATTTCGCCATTTTTCAATTCGTTCAAGAGTACGTTCAATGGTGCCCGGTCGTTTCATTGATTTCAGCACTGATGGGCTGGCATGCTGTAAAGGTACATCTAAATAAGGAAGAATTTTACCTTCAGCCATTAATGGAATCAATTCATCAACACTCGGGTAGGGATACATATAGTGTAACCTTACCCAAATACCGAGACTCGCTAATTGTTCACAAAGCGTTTTGATATCGGTTTTTAGTGGCATACCATTCCAGAAATCGGTACGATTTTTAATATCAATACCATAGGCTGATGTATCTTGTGCAATCACTAATAATTCTTTAACACCACTGTCGGCTAAGCGTTTAGCTTCATCAAGCACATTACCAATCGGGCGACTGACCATCTCGCCTCGAAGTGATGGAATAATACAAAATGTACAGTTATGATTACAACCTTCAGAAATTTTTAAATAAGCATAATGCTTTGGTGTTAATTTAACACCTTGTTGTGGCACTAAACTTGTAAAGGGATTATAAGCTGGTTTAGGCGCGTATTTGTTTACATGAGTTAGCACAGATTCGTAACTGTGTGGACCTGATATTTCAAGCACTTTAGGATGAACAGAACGAATCTGATCTTCTTTGGCGCCAAGGCAGCCAGTGACAATGACTTTTCCATTTTCGTTTAATGCTTCACCGATAGCTTCAAGCGATTCTTGTACAGCACTATCAATAAAACCACAGGTATTAACAATAACTAAATCAGCATTATCATAACTTGGTACAACTTGATAACCTTGAGTACGTAACTCAGTTAAAATTCGCTCTGAGTCAACAAGGTTTTTAGGACAACCAAGACTCACAAATCCAATAGTAGGGGATGACATATTCATATTTTTATAGTGTGTTTATTAATTAGAGGTATATTTGAGAATTTTATCAGTCAATTAGTTTAATTTTGTAGCTAATAATAAAAAAACGGGTGCATTTTACCATATTTCATCTTAGTTGATATAAAGAATTTCTCATTGCGTATAAACATCTTTAGCATCAATGTATTAATAGATGGTTATTCTACGTTAAAATAAGTTTCTTATGCTTTAATGGGGTTAATTTGAATTTTAAGTAAACTGTTTTTTGAATTGAGTTATTAAAATTAGAATAGCTAAAAAGTAGCTAATTATTCCTCGTATTTTAATTTATTATGGTTGATTTATCTAATTAAAAAAAGAGCCGTTATTTGACAATAACAGCTCATAAATAGGAAGTTAAAAATTTAATAATAATTTATTTTAGTGAATTTACCACTTCATCAATTTGACGATCCAAACTTTCTGCACCGCCGCCAGATAAGTACCAAAGATCAGGCGTTAAATATATCACCTGTGTTTTAGCCTTTTTCAATACTTTTGAGTCAAAGTAATTTTCACTCATGCCTTCTTTACCAATCGCTTTACTGCGATCAACGATATAGATAACATCAGGTTTTACTGTGCTTATGTAATGATTATCAATAAATACCGGTTTAGGTTTGTCGTTATTATTGCTAGATTTAACATCGACGGGTACTGCCCGTTTAACTTTTAGTACATCATGTATTAAAGCCGCACTTGAGCTAGTATTTATAAGGATCATTTTTCCATCATTATGAATTGCTACAATCGCTTTTTTATGGCTTGCTAAAGCAATTGATTGTGCATCATTTACCTTTTTTTCAAGCGATTGAATTAAATTAGTAGCTTTAGCTTCCGTTCCGGTAATACTTGCCAACACATTAATATGATCTTTTGTTGATTGAATATAGTTTTTAGCATCAACACTTAGATTAATAACAGGCGCAATTTTAGTTAACTCAGGCGCACGACTAGCTTGACGACCATCAATAATAATTAAATCAGGTTTAACTTGTTTAATCGCCTCTAAATCAGGTTCTTTCATATTACCTGTATCTTTAATATTGGTTTTTTTATACTGATTTAAGTAGGTTGGAATTACTGATTGTGGTGCGCCAACAACGATAGAACCTTTGCCTAATGCATCCAAGGTGTCTAAGGCACCATAATTCATCACGACAACTTTATGTGGTAATTTGGGAACCGTTACTGTTTGATTATCGGCTGTTACTATCATCGTATTTGATGATTGGCAACCGGTTAGTCCTAATGTCGCGGCAATAAGGCTAATTAGTAACCATTTTTTATTTCTCTTCATCATAATTTCTCGCATTATGTTTATGTGTAAATGAGAACTATTATTATTTAATAAATTAAAATTGTCTAGTCTTAAATAATTTTTCGAAAAGATATTGATAATTGTTCTCATATACTGTAGTGTTCACATTCCACTTGAAATAAAAATATCATTATTAATAATAGGGTTATACATCATGGCTTTCAAAAAGAAACTTAAACTTGCTAAACATGCAATCAATTCAGGTATTTTAATATCATTATCAACCTCGGCTTTGGCGGCAACTAATTCTGATACTGATACTATGGTTGTAACCGCTTCGGGATTTGCGCAACAAGTTAAAGAAGCGCCGGCGACAATTTCGGTTATTACGCCCGAAGAAATTGATAATAAACCTTACCGTGATGTCACTGACGCTTTAAAAGATATTCCAGGTGTCACAATAACAGGTGGCGGTGATTCAACTGATATTAGTATTCGTGGTATGGATGCTAAATACACGATGATTTTAGTTGATGGTAAAAAAATTAACACTCGTGAAACACGGCCAAATAGTGATGGTTCCGGTTTTGAGCAAGGTTGGTTACCACCATTGACCGCAATTGAACGTATTGAAGTTGTCCGAGGGCCTATGTCTTCACTGTATGGTTCTGATGCGATGGGCGGGGTCATTAATATTATTACCAAAAAAGTATCAGATAAGTGGCATTCAGGTTTACGTTTAGAGTCAGTTATCCCTTATCGTTCCAAAGAAAAAGATACTTATACTGGCAGCTTTTCAACAATGGGTCCTATTATTGATGATATTTTAGGTATCCAACTTTATGGGCAATACTCTAATCGCCATGAGGATGAGTTTTTAAATGGTCATTCCGAGCAAAAATTACGTAGTATAAATGGAAAATTATCGTTGAATGCAACCGATACTCAAAAATTTGATTTAGACTTTGGTCGTTCTTTACAAAATAGTAAAGGATCAGCTGGGAAAACCAGAGACAAAAATAGAGGTGATTTTGTTCGTGATAATGCTCGTAACTCATTTGCTTTAACGCATAATGGGATATTTGGTGATGTATCAACGACTTCTTTTATTTCTTATGAAGGTAATAATAACCCAGAAAGAAAGATGAAAATTAGAAACACGGATGTGGATTCAAGAATAACAATTCCATTTTATATCAATACGTTAACGGTTGGTGGTAAATATAACTATCAAGAACTGCATGACAGAGGTAATCAGTTAAATAAATCCGTTACTAAAATTGATCGTTGGAATTATGCTTTGTTTGCTGAAGATGAGTTAAAATTAATGGAGAATTGGAGTTTAACGCTTGGTTTGCGTTATAACAAAGATGAAAATTATGGTAGCAACTGGAATCCGCGTGTGTACAGTGTTTGGAATATTGATGATAACTTTACGTTAAAAGGTGGTTATTCAACTGGCTTTGCGACTCCTCAATTACGTCAAGTCGTTTCTGATTGGGGACAAGTAACCGGTGGAGCAGGTACTGGGAATAAAGGCATGGTAATGGGAAATCCTGACCTAAAACCGGAAAAATCTGATAACTATGAAATTGGTCTTGGTTATACTAACGAATATGGTGTTGATGCATCAGCAACTGCTTTCTATACCAAGTATAAAGATAAAATTCAAACTTACTATATTTGTAATGGTCCAGCAGGTAAAGGTTTATGTAAAATTGATGGTTATAAAGAAAAATTTGATTTTGTACAAGGTAGAGAAAATGTAGATAAAGCTAATCTGAAAGGTATTGAATTATCATTCAAATCGCCATTATTTACTGATTTCTTATTAAGTACCAATTATTCTTGGACTAAGACTGAACAAAAAACAGGTCCAAATAAAGGAAGAGCGCTAAATCGTACACCTAAACAGAAGTTCAATACACAACTTGATTGGTATGTGACCCATGATTGGGATTTATGGGCTAAAATGGCTTATTATGGTCAAGAAAATGCAACAAAAAGAGATGGTAAAAAAACTAAATATGTCACTTATGCAGGCTATACCTTCTGGGATATAGGCGCTTCTTATAAAATCCATAAACAAGCAAAATTATATGCTGGTATTTATAACTTGTTTGATAAAGACGTAAGTAACGATGATTTTGGTAAAACGTTAGAAGGTCGACGTTATTTTGTTGGTACTGAGATTAATTTCTAAATGAACCAAACAATCTCTCGACTATTTTTCTAAGACGATTTTCATATAAAAAGGGCGGGTTAAAGCGCCCTTTTTTAATTATGTAAGTATCATAAAGACATATAATATGCATTTAACAATATTATTTTACTGAAATTTAGCGATTTCAGTTATGCCTTGTTTATTATTTGAATCTGTAGTCGGGTTTAACAGTATTTGGGTAGAAACATCACTCAGTGTTATTGTTACCTTAGCATTTGGTGTTAAAGAGAACTCTGCCGCATCGTATGGGCTATTATTGATAAAAGCTTTTGTTACAGAAATTTTATCGATAGACTTATCGGTGTCATTGATAAGTGAAATTGAAATTTTAAAATCAATATTTGACATGGCTTTTTTCTTATATTGAATTAATTTTTTTGTGAACTCGGGGTTAGTTATAGCATATATTCCTTTATCATGTTTAACCGTTAGGATATCTGCTTGTTTTAAAAGTTCAGTGTCTGATATGTCTTGACCAACTAAAATAGGAATTTCAAATGATGCATATGATTTCATTTTTTGAGTATAACACTCTTTATATTCAACTGATTTGAATAGTTGGGCTATCTCTTTTTTAGCTGTAATGAGTGACGATGATTCACTTCTGGAGTCTTTATAATCTGAGCAGGCTGGGACTTCTAATGTTAAGTTTCCCTTAACAAAAGATGGTTTAGCATCAAGCTGTGAAATTGTCACGGTTGTTTCAACATTAGCATCACAACCTAATAGCATTGCAGAAATAAATGATATTAATAAAATTTTTTTCATTGTATTTTCCTATTAAAGTGTTTAATTACTTAGATCATATCAGTAAAAATTTATTTAACCATGGTTAATTCAAAATACAGTCAAAAAAATTTAATTTATTATTTATCAAAATTTTTTATGACTTGAATGATGCTGTTAACTCTGTTTTATCCTGATAGGCTAGCCAATCGAACGTTTAAAATAAAGAATATGTCATACCGTTCGTATGATTAATCGAAATTTGACATCAACTAAGACAATCATTAGTTAACTAACTTATCAGATATGAATTTAATAATAATAAATATTAAATCAAAAAATGATGATGGGAAATAACAGGCACAATATGGTGTTATTAAGAGCATAGCCTTTCTCGTATTTTGTACGTGTGAAAAAGTGAATATCATCCAACAATAAAGTAAGTTAAGATAATTTGTTGTAACAATTGCGATTTTGATCGCTTTTTTTTATTCTCGTGTTTAGAAGTTATTCTATATGCAATAATTATCTTGATTTTTAAGTATAATAATCAATTGAATAATTGTATATATTCAAAATAAGCTATAGCCCACGTTTGTAAATGGTATTGTGTTGTTAATTGTTATCATGTTACAAGCAAACGGTCTTTTATTAGCAATAAACGAATTTTGCAATGGTGAAATTTGAAGTGCGGCGGTGGAAAGTAGATAATAATAGATTTGCTAAAAAATGGTATGGGTTTTACCCCAGTTTTACCCCGATTTAACCCCTTTAATAGAATTGAGATGAAGATTAATTCTTGCGGAGTCTTTTCGGATAAGGACTTGAATTGGTACGCCCGGGTGGACTCGAACCACTGACCCCCACCATGTCAAGGTGATGCTCTAACCAACTGAGCTACGGGCGTATATGTTGAAACACGCAAATATTAGCTGTGAAATCGATTTGTATCAAGTAAAAAAATTAAAAATAGCCTGTTTTTTAATCTGTTGAACGATTGTGGTTATAGAATAACCGAATCCGTTGTTTTTATGATCAAGATAAGGGTTGTAAAATAGATTTATTTTTATCATTATTACAATTTAAAAAACAGTTTTAGTTTTTTTTTCTCGAATTGTAAATAAATGTAAATTTTCTGTGGTTTGTTTAGTCTTATTTAGCTATACTCCATGGAATAATTAAGGAGCTATTTGTTTTGGTTAACATGTCGATAAAAGATCAGATAGAGGATGTTTTACATAATATTTTTGGATATAAATCATTCAGAAATCAACAAAAAGAAATTATTGAATCAATTATCGATGGTCGAGATACCTTAACAATTATTCCTACCGGTGGTGGTAAATCGTTATGTTACCAAATACCCGCCGTATTATTGCCAAGTACCGCTTTGGTCATTTCACCGTTAATTTCTTTAATGAAAGATCAGGTTGATCAACTTATTGCCAACGGTATTTCGGCAGCATATCTAAATGCAACTCAATCATCAGATGAACAGCAAGCCGTTATTGAACAATATTTATCACACTCGATAAAATTGCTTTATATTTCACCGGAAAGACTTGCTGTATCATCATTTTCTACCATGATTGAAAAACATCCCCCTTCATTAATTGCCATAGATGAAGCACACTGTATTTCACAATGGGGCCATGATTTTCGCCCTGATTATCGCCAATTAGGGCAGCTTTCTGCGCGTTTTCCTGATATTCCTTTGGTTGCACTGACTGCAACAGCGGATAAGATGACTCAGACGGATATTATTCATCAATTAAAACTAGTGGATCCTTTAGTTGTCGTGCGTAGTTTTGATCGTCCCAATATCCGTTATACCGTAGTGGATAAGTTTAATTTAACCGAGCAAGTGGTCTCTTTTATTGAAACACAAAAAGGCAATAGTGGCATAATTTATTGTTCAAGTCGTTCTAAAGTTGAAGATATGGCGACAAGGCTTGCTGCACGTGGTTTTTCTGTTATAGCTTATCATGCTGGTTTAACTAACAGCGAACGTTTACAGGCACAAGAATCTTTTTTAAAAGATAATGTACAAATTATTGTTGCAACAGTTGCATTTGGTATGGGAATTAATAAACCGAATATTCGATTTGTTATCCATGCAGATTGCCCAAGAACAATTGAAGCTTATTATCAAGAAACCGGACGAGCAGGGCGAGACGGCGTACCTGCCGAAGCAATATTACTTTTTAATGGCAAAGATTTAAATTGGTATCATCGACAAATTGCTGACAAAATGGATGGTAAGCATAAAGAGGTCGAGCAACATAAAGTTAATGCTATGGAATCATTCGCTCAAAGCTTAACTTGTCGGCGAATCGTATTGCTTAATTATTTTGGTGAAAATCACAGTGAGCCTTGTAATAACTGTGATATTTGTCTGTATCCACCAGAAATGTACGATGGTTTAATTGATGCGCAAAAAGTTTTATCGTGTGTTTATCGAGTTGAGCAACGTTATGGCGCGCAATATATTTCTGATGTATTACGAGGATCAGCTCGCTCGCAAATAAAAGAAAACGGACATGACAAATTGTCTGTTTATGGAATTGGGAAACAGCATTCAACAGATTATTGGTTAAGTGTCATTAGACAATTAATTTATTTAGGTTACTTAAGTCAAAATATTTCAACTTTTACAACGTTACAACTGACTCAAGAGGCACGAAAAATTTTAAGAGGTGAGATTAGCTTATCATTAGCTAAACCTCGACTAGAGATTGTGAAGAAGAGTCGCTTAAATCGATATGCTAGAGCAATTAACTTAACTACCATTTTGTCTTATGAAGAGCGTATTTTATTTAATAATCTAAAACGATTACGTAAAGATATTGCAGATGTTGAAGATATTGCACCATATGTCATATTTAGCGATGCGACCTTATTAGAAATGGTGCAAACTATGCCAGAAAGCAAAAAACAACTACTTAATGTTACAGGCGTAGGTAAAATTAAATTAGAGAAATATGGCAATTTATTTTTAGATGAAATTAACGATTTCATGATAAAAAATATATAACATCATAAATAATTAACTATAATAGCGTCTCTTAAGAAAACAAATTTATTAAAAAAGATAAAAAATGGAGCTTTTTATGTCACCGATGAATGACATGCCACAAATGTTAGCGCTCGTATTATTGTTAATTATTTTATATCTTGGCGATATTGTTTCAACCCGAACCAAAGCTTGGATCCCCTCTGTATTTATTTGTGCTGTACTTTTCTTACTTGGTTATTGGACGTTTTTCCCAAAAGATATCGTCGCTCGTGCGGGTATCCCAACTGTCGTTGCTGTAATGTTTATGTATTTACTGATCGTTAATATGGGCACACTATTATCGGTTAAGGAACTATTACTACAGTGGAAAACTATTTTAATTTCGCTGGCAGGAATTGTGGGGATCATTATTATTGCAATAATAGTGGGCTATCTATTCTTTGACTTTAATACCGTTGTTGTGGCGATTCCGCCTCTAGTTGGCGGCATTGTATCGGCCATTATTATGGCGAAAGGTGCAACCGATGCTGGATTACCTGATCTTGCTGTATTTGCCATTATTATCTATGTGATGCAAGGCTTTATTGGTTATCCGCTTACCTCAATCATGCTTAAACGAGAAGGGCGACGAGTGCTAAGCCAGTATCATGCAGGTACTTGGAATGCCAATAACGATCCAAAGTCATCGATTGACAAACAATCAGTGGTCGCAGATGATGAAAATCCGATGCCACGCATGTTTGCTAAAATTCCTTCCAGCTATAATTCATCTTATTTCATTTTTTTACGTATCGCAATTATTGGGCTTTTAGCTTACTCTGTCTCTGAAATTTTAAAGCCAATTGTCAGTGTTAGCCCATTTGTCTTATGTTTACTATTTGGTGTTATTGCGGCATCGTGTGGCTTCTTAGAACGTCATCCACTCAAAAAAGCAGGTGGATTTGGTTTAGCGGTGATGGGATTAATGCTCTTTATTTTTGATACCTTAAGTAAAGCAACGCCTGAAATGCTAGTTCGATTAATTACACCACTTATCATCTTTATTTTATCTGCGGTGGTTGGCATGTTTATCTTTTCGGTGATTGTGGGTAAAGTTTTAAAAGTGAGTAAAGAGATGGCGTTTTCTATCGCACTGACCGCCTTATATGGTTTTCCTGCCGATTATATTATTACCAATGAAGTGATCAACAATTTAACTAAAGATCAGAAAGAAAAAGAGGTGCTGACTAGCCATATGCTACCCCCGATGCTGATTGGTGGATTTATTTCAGTCACAATCGTATCTGTGGTGCTTGCAGGTATCATGGTCAACATGATTGTTGCACCATCAGCGGTTACGCCCTAGTGACAGATAAAATGGTGTTGATTGGCTAAAGTAACCGACACAATTAAAAAAAGTAATGACATAAATAAGGATTAGATGATTGCATATCTAATCCTAAAAAATAGAATACATTGAAATATTAAAGGTAGTATCATGATAAATCCAGATATCAAAAAACTCGTTCAACAAAATATTGATGAAATGATTGCTTTTCGTCGAGACCTACATCGACATCCTGAATTACCATGGGAAGAGTTTAGAACCACCGACAAAATAGCTGAACAACTTGATAAAATCGGTATTCCTTACCGCCGGACTAAACCAACAGGCATTATTGCTGATATCCGAGGTGGTAAACCCGGTAAAAGAATCTTACTGAGAGCAGATATCGATGCATTACCGGTGCAAGAATTAAGTACCAACATCGATTATAAATCAACAATTGATGGCAAAATGCATGCTTGTGGTCATGATACCCATGCTTCTATGCTACTGACTGCGGCTAAAGCACTTTATGCTATTCGCGATCAGCTAAAAGGTAATGTGAGATTAGTGTTTCAACCGGCGGAAGAAATCGCCCAAGGTGCAAAAGGCATGATTAAACAGGGTGTGCTTGAAGATGTCGATAGCGCTTTTGGCATGCATATTTGGTCACAAACACCTGTAGGGAAAGTATCTTGTGTGGTCGGTTCTAGTTTTGCTTCGGCAGATTTATTAACTGTTCGTTTTAAAGGTAAAGGTGGACATGGATCTATGCCACATGACACTGTTGATGCCGTTATGGTCGCATCTTCATTTGTAATGAATATACAATCTATTGTCTCGCGTGAGGTATCTCCCCTTGATCCAGCTGTAGTCACCATTGGCAAAATGGATGTTGGTACTCGTTTTAATGTGATTGCCGAAAATGCGGTATTAGAGGGCACTGTACGCTGTTTTAATGTTGCTGTACGTGACAAAATTGAAGCAGCAATTCGTCGATATGCTAACCAAGTTGCTGCTATGTACCGAGCTACGGCCGAAGTTGAATATATTTACGGTACACTTCCCGTGATTAATGATAAAGAGAGTGCCTTATTAGCACAAAAAGTTATTGTCGAATCGTTTGGTGAACAAACCCTTTATTTTGAACCGCCGACAACTGGTGGTGAAGATTTTAGTTACTATACAGAAAACATTCCAGGCGCTTTTGCCTTAGTGGGTTCCGGTAATTCTGAAAAAGACACGCAATGGCCACATCATCATGGTTGCTTTAATGTTGACGAAGATGGTATGACCTTAGGTGCAGAATTTTATGCACAATATGCTTGGGCTTATTTAAATCAAAACTAAACGCCAAAAACTTGAATAAAAAGTTGATTTAGGCGGATACTCTGCCGAGCCAAATGGCTTGGCAGCGTGATAATTCAACATATCAATTAACCTAAACTATTTCACAACTGCTGACAAATAGATCATTTAACAAATTAAATTTTGACAAAAAGCTTAAGGAAATATGTACGTTTTAGCATAAAAACTTTGCTTGAATTCAACTACTAAGTATGAATTCAGTTTAAAAAAGGCTTCATAGGTTGTTTTATACTTGAGCCTTTTTCTTGGGCGATTACTTAATTCCAATCGAGATGTTCATTTCCAATATAAATTTTGCCGAGTGAGGGAATTGGCCTAGAACATTCAGAATACTGAATAAGGCGAGGGCATACACGAGCTACGATTCTCGCTGGTTTGTTAATGTGAAACGAAAGCAGTAAAGCTGTGACCAGTATTCGAGCGGTTGTGGGGACAAATTTTTTATGGAACAAATTTGAAGATTAGTACATAGCGATAATAGCCTCGAAGAAGCAAGCAAAAATGGGCGATACGAGTAATTTGGGGAGGTTCATAAACCTCCTTTTTTCTCGGTCGTTTTCACCGAAAAGAAAACATCACAAAACGACCAATGTCCAAAATCTTAACCAATCTAAAATCCAAAAATTCTATTAAGAAATTTAAGAAATAAAAGGGGTGATATATTTTCGAATAAAAAATAATACGATATATTTCAAATATATCTTACTATTTTACATTTCCTTACAAATAATTCGGCTGAATGAGTGGCTTTTTTTTATTATCCCCTTATAATTAAAACGATTTAGGCTTAATTTATAGCCGTTTAGCATAAAAAAACCTAAATAAAATAAAAGATTAGTTGACGGATGGAACGCCATGCAGTATAATTATAGACACCAGACACCAGACACCAGCGCTGGCAAAACAATGTTTTAAAAACTCATCAATCTCTCTTTAGGCTGAAATTTAATTCAATTCTTACTTCTACTTTTAACTTATTTCATCGAAATAGCGTAAATAATCATCGTTTTTTAGCAATAAGTGTAAACAAAAGATACGCTTTGAGCTCAGCGTTATCCTTAAGCTTAATTAAAGATATAAATTTAAGGTTAATCTTAACTTCACTAGGGGTTTATACTCAAACTCAAGCATCAGGTAGGTTATCTAAACTTGGTTTAGCTTGGATGCCGATGTTATTGTTGTTTTATTGCTCTAATACTCAAGCATTATCGGCAAGTACAACTGAATATATTCATGGTAATCCACCTTATTTAACCTTTGATAATGGGGTAACTAAGGTTACCACTGCAGATGGTTTGTTATGGATTACCCTATCCGACGGTACTCACATTACACCAGCAACCAATACTTCAACCGCAGTCAACCCAATACAGCTGCCGGTAACCAATCAGAGTTTCGCTGATATTGTTATGTCAATACCTACCAATACCAATTCCATTGCCTTAAGTGCTTTAATTGGTGCACCCTATAATTATTGGGGTGATGAAGATGGTGATGGTCAGGGTACTAATGGTGTTACTGCTAGCGGTAATTTAAGCGTACGTATTACCGATAAAGCAAATCATGCTGTGAGTCGTAGTGCTACTTTAGATATCTGTGATGCGCCTTATAAAGTGGAATTAACCACTACTGCTGGTAGTTTAACCACCCAGTATGGG
>NZ_JAFNOP010000026.1:0-888 GCF_026536195.1 Gilliamella sp. B2969 | reverse complement strand
GCATACATTTATCCTGAAAAATAATTTATCTATAAATATAATAAAAATGTTAGCTAGTTTAGCAGTACAGCGCGTAACACTAAAGCAATTTTATTGGTTATTGTTGTTATCAGTAAAAATATATAGTAAATTTAGATAATTATGTGATTATAAAATAATAAGGATAAATATTTTTGAAATTTTCATCTCGTATTGCTCTTATTTTGTTCTGCATGATTCTACTTTACTATCCATTCAAAATCGCCAAATACCATTTAATGGATATGAGTTATGATGAAATTTCAAATGTCGGTTGGCGCTTTGATACTTGCAAAACTAAAGATGATGATTTAGTAAGCAGTGCTGATTGCCCGTGTAGTGGATTAATCGAACCGGATGATGATGTTTACATTAACAACGACGGATACATGTACTTTGGTAATAAACTCTATGGTAAGGTAACTTTGATAGAAAAACCAAGCTATTTTCAAATGGATCTTTTGACGGGAGGATTTTTAAAAATTGAACATATAGATATAGGGTTGATTTGTTACTACGACTCTGTTATGGATTAAAATAACGGTTATTGTTAAATGATGTTTTAACTTTTTTAATTTCAGCTATATTCAATTTTTTTAGTTATTTTATTATTAGAACTTAACTTTACTGGTTCATATTTCGATAATCCGTAATCTATACTGCACTAATAAATATTTTTTAAGCTGTTTACAATACATAATAAGAGTTTAAAGCAACAAAATAGATATAGGTCCTTCCAATTCACTTACTGAGAAGCAATGAAAGCAAAAAATTGCGGATCATTTCGGCACGTAACATTAATTGATGGCTAATCACTTCAGCATCTGCTGGAGTCTCTTTTAATGTAGAAAGAAGATATTTACTGGTTCG
>NZ_JAFNOP010000005.1:0-227006 GCF_026536195.1 Gilliamella sp. B2969 | reverse complement strand
GGTATCGGGTTAAGTTTAACTTTGACCTGAAAAGCTGGAACAGCGGTGAAGAGAGCTTATGGGTCAGACTGGCAAAACCGTATGCCGGTAGCCGTTATGGTTTTCACTTTCCGCTTATTGACGGTACGGAGGTGGCGATAGCCTTTACTAACGGTAACCCTGACCGCCCTTATATTGCTTATGCGATGCATGACAGTGCCCACCCTGACCACGTTGCAACGGCCAACAAACATCGCAATGTGATTCGCACAGCGACCAACAATAAACTGCGGATGGATGATAAACGCGGTCAGGAGCACATCAAGTTAGCCACTGAATATGGAAAAACCCAGCTTAATATTGGTCACTTAGTTAACCAGAATAAAGAGCAGCGAGGTGAAGGGTTTGAACTGCGCACTGATGAATGGGGCGCCTTAGCGGCGGCAAAGGGGTTATATCTGACCACCCAAACCGAACCGAAAGCGCAGGGCAAACAGCTGGATATGCAAGGTGCGATTACTCAGTTAGAAAACGCCTTATCGATAGCTAAATCCCTGCAAAATGCGGCTAAACAATCGGAAGCACACAGTGCTGATACCGACAGTCAAAATCAGCTCAAGGCAAACTTAACTGAACTGGCGCAAAGTGGCATTTTAGCTTATGCACAGGAGGGCATTGCGTTAACCAGTCCTGAAAACATCCAACTATCCACGAGTAGCAGTATTTCCTTAACCAGTGAAAACCAGACTGATATTACCGCCTTAAAAACCATCACCTTGTCTGGTGGTGAATCAATGGGGTTATTTGCTCACAAATCGGGGATGAAAGTTTTTGCTAACCAGGGGGATATAAACCTGCAAGCGCAAAATGCCAACCTGAATATGGCCGCCAAGCAAGATGTCAAAATTGACAGTGTTGATGGTGAGCTGACAATCACAGCCAGTCAAAAAATCACCTTAATTTGTGGTGGCTCTTATATCAAAATCAGTGAAGAGGGGATTGAGCTCGGTACAGCTGGTAATGTGTATATAAAAAGCAATGCCCTGCAAAAAATGGGCACTGCACAAAAAAATAGATCAGAGATAACATTACCTGAGACTATTGTAACTGAATTCTTGCCAAATAAATTAGACCAAAATGATAAATATAGCTTAAAGTTTCTTATGGTTAATGATGAAGCGGAACCATATAAAAAGACTAAATATTTAGCTTTTATGGAAGATGGTTCAGTTATATGCGGTGAAACTGATGATAACGGTTATACAGAAAGGTTTTATACTGAAAAAGAAGAAAAAATTACTATTCGCTTAATTCTAAGTAAAACGAGTAAAGGAGAAATTATTAACCTGTAAAACATTAATAATTAGATGGTTATTTTTTAACTATAAAAATAAATGATTAAAATAATGGTTCAAACTCAAATGACAGTATACAACATCTCCACAAGTATAAAGACAAATACCAATCATAAATATATTATTTATGAAATGGAGTTATATAAAATAGATGATAAGGGTAATAAAATTTATGCTTTAAAATCTACAGGCAAACAGCCATTACAATCTGATAAGAAAACGCTAGTTCATCCTTCACTAGATATTTCAGATCCAGATACTACATCTTATATATTAGAGCTAAATCTATACCATAAACTAGGTGAGGATGAATATGAAGTATTACCTGAACCTATGACAGCAATTATTCCGCTTAAGGGTTTTGTCACGTCAGAAAAAAAGTGGGGTATATCAAGGGAGTTTGAATACAATGAAACAACCGAAAAAACTCAATATGGAGGCGTACCTATATATGAAGTTAAAATAACTTTCAAATCAAAAGCTTTTGAGGTTAAAGAACTCCCACCAGATGTTCTGTTAGATCCTTTTGATAAAACTAAAGTTGAAAGAGCTTTAAAAGAAAGATTGAAAAAAAAATATGATTTTCCTGATCAAGGTGAGGCTAGTTTATGTGGACCGGCAGTGTTCTTTTATTGTTTATTAATGGATAGATCAGATTTATATCAACAGGTTGTAAAAGAACTTTGGGAATCGGGTGAAACTAAAATTGGCACTTTAAAAATAAAACCAAGTTATGGTTGTCGTCACCCCAGTAAGTTTTTTAAAGAAGATAATCAACCAAAAACACCTCCCATAGATTGGATGACCTTAGCGAGTTTAAGGGATTCAGAAAATAATCTTTTTGATTACGACTCACCTGATGATCAAGCTCAAGGTATTAGCACCGCCGGTGACCTTAAAACATGGTTTGAAAAGTCTGGTACTAAAATTTTATATGATATTAATACAAATATAATGACACAGATTACTGGACCACATTTAACTTTGGCCGATTTATGTCGTTTAAATTCTTATATACGCCCGGATACCCATGTTATTGTACTAATAGCCGCATCGCTACTTTTATATGGCGAAGAATCTACAACTAAAGATCACTGGATAGTTTGGACAGACAAATTAAAATTACTTAATGGTCAAGACATAACTGAACAAACCTCATTAACGGAAGAAGTTCAGCTTGAGCTATTTTCATGGAGAAAGGTGAAAAATTGGTTGAGAGCTGGAATCTTTTTGAAAGATGTTGTGCAATGTTCGTTTGCTGCTATTATCGTGAGTAAAATTCCTTAAAAAAATACTTTAGTTAACAAAAATTAAATAAACCTTGGAGTTTCTATGAAAAAATCACGATATTATTTAACCTCACTAATCAAACTACTTTTGATCTTTGTGCTTGCTGGTTGCGCATCAAAAGGGAAAATTTTACCGAAAAATTTACCTGATGCCACATTAAATAAACCTTATTATGCTGAAATTTTTATTTACGTTGGTCCAGGTCCTGTAATTGGTAGAAGTTTTCATTATCAAATTGAACCTGAAAATTCAGGAATTGAGTTAGCGCCTTACGATTTAAACTCACCTGCTGCATATAATCATCTTGCTGTAAAAGGAAGCCCTAAAGTAACCGGAATGATTAAGATTAAAATTGCAGGTAGTACTTATGGTACAATGTTCTCTGGAAAAGAATTTAAAAAAATTTATACTATTAACGTTGAACAATAGTATTTAAATTGGAATAAATTATATGAAAAAATCACGATATTATTTAACCTTACTAATCAAACTACTTTTGATCTTTGTGCTTGCTGGTTGCGTATCAAAAGGGAAAATTTTACCGAAAAATTTACCTGATGCCACATTAAATAAACCTTATTATGCTGAAATTTATATTCACCTTGGTCCTGTAATTGATAGAATTTTTGATTATCGAATTGAGCCCAAAAATTCCGGTCTTGAATTAGCGCCTTTCGATTTAGATGCAAAGCATGCATATAATCATCTTATTATTAAGGGAACTCCTATAGTAACAGGAACCATAGTAATTAAAATGCATGGTATTACTTTAGATACACTGCATCAACCGGCAGAAGAATTTGAAAAAAACTACACTATTAATGTAGAACAATAGTGTTCAAATTGGAGGTTATTATAGGAATAAATGGAATTTAATTTCAAGTTAGTCATAATTTATTTCAGATTTTTTATAAGTTTACACCAGAATTACTGTAAAAATTAAATACTCCAAGCAGAACCAATCTAAGGCTTCAATTTGGAATTTATACCATTAAATAATCTTATTTAACCATACAAACAACTTTTATGCAGAAACTCTAGTTTCAGAATGGTATGCCGAGGTAAATACTGAAGATAAACGGATGAAATGGGAAGCATTAAACAGTGAAATGACGGATGATGCGGAAAACTATTTGGGTTATATAAAATACGGTGATGAAGCAAAACGTGATGCATATGTTAGTAAGTTTGATGCAAGCGAACAAGAATCAATAAAACAAGGCTTAGAACAACAAAGAAGAGACTATGAGCGTTTTCCAGCAGATTATAAAGATGCCCCCGAAAAGAAATTAACACCGGAGCAACTTAACTTATTTGGCATAATAAAAGAGTTAGAGGAGAAGGCAGAATTATGGGAAAAAACCAAAGAAAAAGCGACAAAAATGCTGTGGTGGGAAGATGTAGTCGAAGGATTAGCTAAGCAAAGTCAACAGACAGAACAAAGTGACACTGAAACAGAAAAAGATAAAACAGAAGACAGCTCAAAGCAACAAACCGAAACATCATCAACGCCTGCCACGTTAAGCCAAAATGGTGAGGTTTGGTTTATGCATCCTGTGGCGATGGTGGATTATTATATGGAAGGGAAAAAAACTGAAACATGGGACAAAGTAACAAACTCAAGGATAGCATTATTACATCCAAAAATTCGTCAACACACTTTAGATTTTATAAATGATGCTGAAAGTAAGTTAAATTTGAAGTTAAGAGTATCAGATGGTTATAGATCTATAGAAGAACAAAATAAATTGTATGATAAAGGTAGAGTAAATTCGGATCCTATTGTGACAAAAGTTAAAGGTGGATACAGTTTTCATAATTATGGATTAGCCATTGATGTGGTCGAAATTTTAGATAATAAAGCAATTTTTTTAGATGATAAACACCGAAAAATTAAAGAAATAGTAGATATTGCAAAATCTTATGGTTTTTTATGGGGGGGAGATTGGATAACATTTAAAGATTATCCTCATTTTGAAATTACTTTTGGTTATAAAGCATCAGAATTATTAAAAAAATATAATGAAGGAGAATTAGATGATGAAGGTTATGTCAATATTAGTTAATTTCTTAATATGTTATCTTTTTATTGCAAACGCAAACGCAAACGCAAACGCAAACGCAAATGCAAATGTATTTGAAACTCAGTCCTTCTCATCTGAAGGAGCGGAATTAATTTGTGAAGATAAAAAAAATAGTGATTTATTATTAAACGTTTATGGGGAAACATTTAAAAGTAATATTAAAGTTATCAATAGTAAACCTCATAATTATAGAATAAAAGCTAAATTTAGTTATTATGATCGCCCGATTTATGAAAAATTCAGAAATATTTTAACTATTGATTATGATTTTTATATTGAAAATGATCAAGTCCTTGTATCGTTACTAGGCTCAGATTACAGCCAAAAAATAAATGAGATCTATGAATCTATTAAACAAATATTAAAAGAAGCTCATGAAAATAATAAATGTTTATCATGGAATTTTAAGTAAATATTTAAAAATAACTTGCGTTTTTATACCTTTACTCATAAAAGTGATTGTTTAATGAGCCAGATATTGAATATTAGCGAACGATTGAAATCATTTTTGGTTATAAAGTATCAGTATTATTAAAAAAACATAATAAAGAAAAATTAGATGATGAAAGGTATATTATATTTAATTAGTCTCAATATTTTATTATTATCATTCACTTTAAAAGCAGAAGAGATGACGCTTGAATCCTTACATTCGACAGAAGGAGCTTTGTTAAATTGTAAAAAAGATCAACTTGAACTAGGAATTTATGGTGAGACATACCGTTCAAAAATTATGGTCATAAAAGTGAAAGATAAACTTGAAGTAAAATCAAACACCGAATACTACAATTTACCAATAGGTTTTCATGATAAAAATTTGAAATCTGAAACTGTTTTTATTGTTGAAAGTAAATATTTTATTAAAAATAAAAAGATTATTTCTGCTATTTCACTTGATCCTTTATATTTAAAAAAGGCTAGAGAAGATTTGTCTACTTTAGTGGATGCGATAAAAGAAGCTCATGAAAATAATAAATGTGTATCTTGGATTTTTGAGTAACGGTTTAAAGAATATGAATTTTTACATCTTTACTCAAAAAGTGAATGGTATGAAGAGCTGGATGCGGAAGGAAAGCGGCCGGAATGGGAAGCATTAAACAGTGAAATGACCGATGATGCGGAAAACTATTTGTATTTGGGTTATATAAAAGACGGTGATGAAGCAAAACGTGATGCATATGTTAGTAAGATGGATGCAAGCGAACAAGAATCAATAAAACAAGGCTTAGAACAACAAAGAAGAGACTATGAGCGTTTTCCCGCTGATTATAAAGATGCCTCCGAAAAGAAATTAACACCGGAACAACTTAAATTATTTGTCATAATAAAAGTGTTAGAGGAGAAGTCAGAATTATGGGAAAAAACCAAAGAAAAAGCGACAAAAATGCTGTGGTGGGACGATGTAGTCGAAGGATTAGCTAAGCAAAGTCAACAGACAGAACAAAGTGACACTGAAACAGAAAAAAGTCAAACATCGCCCCCCTCAACTGAGCAAACCGAAACTTCATCAACGCCTGCCACGTTAAGCCAAAATGGTAAGGTTTGGTTTGTGAATCCGCTTACATTATATAATTTTGTTTCATGGAAAAGTTTGATAAACGTTGAAGTTTTCCTTACTAAGTATGAAAGCGAACATAAAAAATTTAAGAAAAACGAGAACGATATCGTTCCGAACTTTAATCAGAAATCTAAAGATGCTCTTTGTGGAATTATTGAAAGAATAAATCTATTTTATAAAAAAAATGATGACTTTAAACCGAACATTTACTATATATCTTATATGTTAGCAACAGCTCGTTGGGAAGCTAGCTGGGGAAATGATTTCTTCTGTGCATTGGAAGAACGTTCCGGTGGATTAGGAAAAGAATATTTTAATAAATATGACCCTGTATTAGCAAGCACTGAAGCTTTACGAAAAAATGCTAAGAACAATGGAAATATAGTCGAAGGAGATGGTTATAAATATCGAGGTCGGGGTTTAGTTCATTTAACTTGGAAAAATAACTATAAAAAGGCTAGTAATTATTTGGGTGTTGATTTTACAACCGATCCAGATAAAGCTGCGGAACTTGACTTTGCTGTACCAATTATGATTTGGGGAATGATGAAAGGGGTTTTTACAGGTAGTAAATTACCTGAGTATATCTATAAAAATCATATTGATTACAAAACTGCAAGAAAAGTAATTAATGGCAGTGATAGTGCTGATAGCATAGCTTCTTTTGCGAACTTGTTTGAATCAATTCTTCGACAAACATCAAATTTAACTGAGGAATTCTAGAGTGAAAAAAATCATCATATTGATATTATTAATGATAATCAGTAGTTTTAGCTACGCAAAGCGACCTTGTAATGTTAAATCATCTCAAGAAAATAAACAATTTAGTATTGATTCAAAAGTTTATAAATTCACTTCTTATTTTTGTGAAGATGAAAATGATGAGGAAGAAGTTTTTGCAAAAAAAGCCATATTAGAAGTGCAGGCAAAAAATACTAGCAAATTATATAAAAATGTTATTGGAATACGCGGAATGCTGAATATTGCATTCGAAGCATGGAATAATCAGCCTGCATTGTATTACTTTATGCCAGCAGCTGAATCTATTGAAGCACATATACCTATTATTGTTAAAAATAATGATTTAATGGTTCAATGTATATATATAAGCCAACAATTAAAAAATTTTATGGTAGCCAATTATTCGTATTGTGGCGATAAACAAATCATCCAAAATGGATTTGGTGAAGATGCAATTTTAAATCTATTTCCAGATTTTTATTTATACAATATATACGATAATATCTACTATCCAGAAACTAATAAATATTTATCTGATAAAGAATTCGATGCTTTTATTGGTAAAATAGATGATATCAGTTTTTATCGACGATATTCCTCACTTTCTGATTATTTTTTGAATAAATTCAGAGTAATAATAGTAAATAAAGAAAAAGAATACTGTTTTAAAGAATCAAAAGTTTACCAACGAATAGGGGAGGTAAAAACTGATGGAATTATTGGATTAGATATTTTTGATGCAAAAGGGAAAAAAACTTTTTATGATAAAAAGGCATTATTAGAATTATTAAATAAATCTAATGTAGAACCCAATATCAAATCTTACATCCAGCAAGAAAAAATAAATCTTTATAATGAACCCAATGATAACTCTTCAACAGATATTTATATAATAAAAAACGATATGGTAAAAATTTTGGATGTAATTTGGGCTGATGAACAACATTCGAGAGTCTGGTATAAGATAAGTTATAACAGTAAACAGAACGGTAAAATAATTAAATGGATTAAAGGGGATTCATTTACTATTTGGTAAATAAATTTATTAATAAAATATCTTATTATTACTAATGTAAAAATTAAATTGTGAAAATGAAAACCTTGATTTTCAATTATTGATAAAATTGCTCACCAACTATATGAAGAATTACTAAAAAATATTCTTAACAGGTAAACAATGAAAAAATTTTATATTTTTACAATATTGCTTTTCTTTAGTTTTCCGATATTTGCACAACTATGTAAGGAAAGTAAATTAAATGTTATTAAAGGTCAATTTATTAATGGTAATAATTTTGAAGGAAAATATATTTATTGTCGTCTGATTAATCCTGAAGAAGACAAAATGTCACAAATTGATTTAAATTTAAATATAGATGGAACAATTAATAGTTATATTTACAACGGAGGAGGTAATCCATCAATTCAAACTTCAAATTTAGGTGTAATTCCTATTTTTGATAAATTTGGTGGGATGGAAAGCCCAGCTAAAATAACTTATTTAACTAGTTTAGATAAAAAGTTAATCATATTAGGCGAGATCAATCTAGATTATTCTCAAGGACAAGTTGTTAGTTATTCTATTCAGAATATTAATGACAAACTAGACATTATGAACTCTATTTTCTTAGAAAAAATAAAGCATTATTTTATAGATAATACTCAATTGTCTTATCCTGATTATTTTTTATTGCTGTTATTTAATTCATTTTTGGAAAAAAACATTTCAAAAGATTGGATAAAGCAGTTTTATAAAAAATTAAATTTAAACCAGCATCAAGATATCATTAATATTTATAGTCAAAATGTATTTTTTAAAAATACGACACTTTGTAATAAAGATAAAAATGAAAAAAATGCATTTGGATGTGAAGTTAACAATACTCAATTATCGTTATGCTATGATTATATTAATTCAAAGTTGTTTTATAGACTTGGTAACCAGTCAAAATTAGAATTACAACTAGTAAAAATAATCGATGATAAAGACAAGAAAAAATCTGTAATAACTTTTACCAATAAAGACACTGATTATTTGGTGGATACAAATCTAGGAAAAGAAGGTGTGAGAATAAAAAGAAAAGAGATGCACTTTAAAAAGTTTGAATGTAATCCAAGTACTATTGAACCAATGATTTTGAATAGTTTCAATTAAATAGACTGTTTTTAAAAAATAATTAAATAAGATTTGAATAGTATTTTATTTGATTTTAAATTTTATAGTAAATCATATTTCAAGGAACGTTTTAGTTTTGAAAACAAATATTAATAAAGAAAGTCAAAAACGTGTTTTATCAGCATGAGCGAAATGGGTAGCTAAATAGAAAATTAATTGTTAGAAGAATTTCCATTCACCATTAAATAATTTAGCCGCAGTGACTGAAAATAATGCGGTTTACTTTTCCTGAACAATCCTGTTTGTTTCTCAATTCGATAAAAAAGCGGTATAAGTTATAGGAAAAAACCAAAGAAAAAGCGACAAAAATGCTGTGGTGGGACGATGTAGTCGAAGAATTAGCTAAGCAAAGTCAACAGACAGAACAAAGTGACACTGAAACAGAAAAAAGTCAAACATCGCCCCCCTCAACTGAGCAAACCGAAACTTCAGCAACGCCTGCCACGTTAAGCCAAAATGGTGAGGTTTGGTTTATGCATCCAGTTGCCCTTATGAATTACTTTAAATTTAAAGCAGGCATTGTGACTTATCATATCTATCAGGATGGAAAAATCGAAAAGCATATACCCGAAAAAATATCCCCTGGTTTTGAGCGAAAATATCAATATGTTTATCATGATAAAGATAATAACGAGCATGAAATTTGTATTTGTGAATGGCATACCATTAATAAGAAAGTGTTTGTAGATTCTCCTAGAGAAACATTTAACTATCCAGATCATGGAACTGTCGAGGAAACTAAAACTAACGTTAGTGATGGGTATATTGCAGCTAGAGCGAAATACAAAAATGGTGATATTCATGAATGGATAAAAATAGAAGAAGGTGTAAGTATTTATGAAAGACTAACTATGACTAATGGGAATATTGCTGAATATGGACGTCATGACAAACAAGGAGATGTATGGAAACTATATAAAAAGCTGAAGGAAGAAGCCCAAATGGTCCGAATGCCGGATAGTCTTAACTATGAAAATAGTGGTGTAATTATAAAATATGAACTTAAAGAAACTTTTCGAAAATATATAAATCCAGACTTACTGGCAGGTTTTATAGGCGCTCTGGCGGAGATTAAAGAAAATATTATTGTAACGGGTAGTGCCTACGAACAAGGCTCTTGTTTTCCTAGTTCTTTACACATAAATGGTCTGAGTATTGACACAAAGTACATTAAAAAAGTTAAAAATTTAACTGATTACAAAAAAGATAAAGAATTTGTTAACGCTTTAGCTAAATTCCATTTTAGAACGTTTCGAATAGGAGAGGCAATCTATAACTTATTTAAAGATATATCAGGAACAAAAAATGGTGGCGATTTACATAATAGCCATTTGCATACAGAAAATTTTGATTTTAATACCATTAAAATAATTGAATAATCGACGATTTAAATGAGAAGGATAAAGGGAATGAAAAAAAATTTTTTAACTTTGATTTTATTGTTTATTTTTTCTATAGGAATTGTTCATTCAAATGAATCACCGGATATTTGGGATTATTATAAAGTTTCAAAAAATTCTGTTTCTGGTAATGAATTAGGTTATGAGAGAGAATTTTTAACGGAAAAGTATTCGAGAATTAAACTAATATTAATCGATGGAAAAGTTATAGTTGATACAATTTGTGTTATCCAGTATGAAACATCAACAAATCTTACTACACCTTTATCTTATTGGAAAACTCCAGAAAAAGTGGAGGAATATAAAAAAATTTTTTCAGAAGAAGGGATCCTTTTAGGCGATCAATTTGAGGCAATCAAATTTACTAATAATCATGACGATAATTTATGCTTGGAAGCGGGTTTAACTGATTTAATAAAGATCGATAATTATTTTGTTTTTCTAACTAAGTCAGATTACTTAATAATATTTTCGAAGCAATTGAAAAAAAATAATGAATCTCCCATAACTTATCGAGGATTTAATTATCAGGTACCAAATCGAGAGTTTAGTTGGTTTGGTCATCCCATGTTGACTAATAAAAAAATTGTAGAGGATATGAATAAGAAGTGTGATTTTCCCGATGATGGATCTTATTTTGATTCTTATTTTTACAATGAGTGTGATTTAAACGAATTAGGTCAATATTTTGGTAAAGTTAGTGACACTTCATTTAATAAAAAGAAAGAGATATATCAAAAAGGAGAATATCGATACAATTTAACTAAAAAGCAGCATGGAGAGTTTGATTTCGAAATATTTTTGAATATTGAAAAAAATAATAAATTAATAGATAAATTATCAATTTTTAAAGAAAAAATTTTAGAATCGGCTGCTTTTGTACAGTATTACTATATTGATAAAAATTTTAAGAATATTTGGTTATTAAATTATGTTGGTAGTGACGAAACACAAGATATTGAAAAATGGAGACATTATAAAATAGATAATAGTGGGCACTTCAAGTTATTGGAATCGATTTCATGTAAACATCGTGATAGACAAAGAGTTGTAAAATGTCAAAAAGATTAAGAATGTCTTCGTTAAGGTTTTGTTACCTTTAAAAGAAATCAAAATATGATATTTGTTATTCGAATAAAAGGATAAAGACAGATGAAAAGAAGACTATTTATCATACTTTGTTATTTTTTTACTATTCATTCTCATGCTGAAGTTGAAAACAATCTTGATAAAAAGATTACAAACTATAAATCAAAAATATATCAAGGCGATAGTTTGGTTAGTAAAAAAAAACTTGTGAAAACAATAGATTCTACATGTTTGTCAGTTAATCTATATGAAAGTGGTAAAACACAAAAAGAAATAGATATGGAAAAAAAGAAGTGTATTTTATCGAAAATAACTTTTAATTATAGTGAAATAATTAATCAAATGGTATCAAATGAAAAAATATACCTTTCTCCAATAAATGGTATTAATATTTTCTTAAAAAAAACTAAAACACAAATTCATCCAGAAGATCTGAACATAGAAGTGAGACTTTTTACAGAATTAAATAATAAAATAATTGATGAAATTCCACTCTATTATGAGAAATATAATATTGAAAGTTTTTACGCAGAATCTCAATACTATTTCATTAATAATTATATATATATACTACAAGTTTCACATTTTGAAGAAGGTGATTGGCTTAAATCATGGAATAAATACTCTATTGATGATAATGGTAAATTTAATTTACAACAGTCAATTAAATGTACTTATAAATTTGAGAATGGAAAAGGAAAAAATATTTGTCAATAATCTTAAATTTTCTTAAAACTAAAAATTCTCATGCTAACGAGTTTATGGAAATAATAGACAAAGAAATTAATATGGTGTGTTTAACTTCAAAATCGCCGAATTATCACGATGAAACGAAGAATTTTACCTATAAGATTACCAAATGCTTAACAGAACAACTACGTCAAAAAATAGAGGACATAGATCAAAAATTGGCTGAGTAATTATTATTATAATAATAACTAAAATTTGGGGTAGCTGATATTAATGTCTTATGAGCATAAAAAAAGAAACTTCTCAGTTGGTTTTTATTGACAATGAGAATCAACAAAACAAGGTTTAGAACAACAAAGAAGAGACTATGAGCGTTTTCCCGCTGATTATAAAGATGCCCCCGACAAGAAATTAACACCGGAGCAAATTGAATTGTCTAACGAAATGAAAAAGTTAGAAGAGAAGTTAATCTTATACGATTATGAACCATTATATTGGTGTTTTAAATAAGTTTCAGCTAATCCATTTAATCAAGTATAAAATGACGACTATAAGTGGCAATTGTATACTGTTATAATCTAGCACCTTTTCTTTTGGACATATCAGTTATGCAAACCAAAATAACAATTGTCGGTGCTGGTGCTGCTGGGCTTTTTTGTGCGGGATTACTTGGTCAAAAAGGCTTTGATGTAACAGTCATTGATAATGGTAAAAAATTAGGACGTAAAATATTAATGTCTGGTGGCGGTAAATGTAATTTTACTAATCTCGATGTTGAGGCAAAACATTATATTTCGCAAAACCGCCACTTTTGTAAATCTGCATTAAAACGATTTTCCCAATGGGATTTTATCCAACTTGTTAATCAATATCATATTGCCTATCATGAAAAAGATCATGGTCAGCTATTTTGTGATAATTCAGCTCAAGATATTGTTGATATGCTTATCAAAGAGTGCCAGAAAGGGCAAGTTAAGTTTATGTTAAAAACACAACTTGAAGATGTGGAGGCTGAACAGCAAGGATTTAAGTTATCTACTTCTCAAGGCTTTGTTGATACTGATAAACTAATTATTGCAACCGGTGGACAGTCGATGCCAGCACTAGGTATGACCGCTATTGGATATAAAATTGCCGAAAAATTTTCGATTCCTGTTGTGCCAGTCAAAGCGGGGCTTGTGCCATTTACGTTACATAAGCCTTTGTTAGACGTGTTATCCTCGTTATCAGGAATTGCTGTTTTAGTTGAAGTATCTAATGAACGAATCAGTTTTAAAGAGAATCTACTCTTTACTCATCGTGGATTGTCAGGACCGGCGATTCTACAAATTTCGAGTTATTGGCAAGTAGGAGAAGAAATCACTATTAATCTTTTACCAGATTTAGAGTTTGAATCGGCATTTAAGCCTTTACTGGAAAATAATCGTAATCAAAGTCTAAAAAACTGTTTAGCACAAATTCTACCTAAAAGATTGGTTGAGGTATTAATACAACTTAATTTCATTTCTGACACTATTGTTAAGCAGCTTAATCCAAAACAACAGTTTGAATTGTATAAAAAGTTAACCCAGTGGCGCATTATTCCAAATGGTACTGAAGGGTATCGAACAGCCGAAGTGACCTTAGGCGGCGTGAGTACTGATGCACTTTCATCCAAGACAATGGCAGCCAATACCCAACCAAACCTGTATTTTATCGGCGAAGTTGTCGATGTTGCTGGTTGGCTAGGTGGGTATAATTTTCAGTGGGCTTGGAGTAGCGCTTTTGCTTGCGCACAAAGCTTTAATTGATTTTATATTGTTATCTAACTATCGATAACGCCCATTTGAATATGATATTTTTTGACTTTATATTGTAAAGTTGTACGGGAAATATTCAATAATTTAGCCGCAGTAATAATTTTGCCATTGGCTTGATTTAATGCATCAATAATTAATTGACGTTCATAATTTTCCACTTGTTCAGTTAAATTATTACCGTTAGGTGGGGTAGTTGGATTATTTTTGTCGGATTGATTATTTGTTTCAACTACGGCATATGGGCTGTTAATATCAAATAATTCTTCATCTAAGGTTATTTGTTGTAATTCGCCCGGTTCACTTTGTAATACCATACTTCGTACAATTGCATTTTCTAGCATTCTTACATTGCCAGGCCATGGTGCTGACATTAACTGTTTAAGTGCATGTTCACTAATACCACTAATAATAACGTTAAAATCATTTTTATGTTTATCGATAAAATAACGCGCTAAAACCGGAATATCTTCTGTTCGTTCTCGTAAAGCGGGTAATTTAATTAAACCAACATTTAAACGATAAAAAAGATCGCTGCGCATTTTACCACTTTGTAACAGTTCCGCTGGGGATTCATTCATTGCTGCCACAATTCGAACATCTGAATGTATCTCTTTATTCCCCCCTAATTGCCAATAGGTTTTTTCCTGAAGAAATCGTAATAATTTGCTTTGCATATCTAAAGGCATAGCATTAAGTTCATCTAAAAATAGTGTGCCTCCGTTGGCGAGTTCTAAATAACCTTGTCGATTTTCAGCACCCGTAAATGCCCCTTTAACGGTTCCAAACAAAGTACTTTCGATAAGCGTTGTCGGTAATGCACTACAATTAAGTGAAATAAAAGCCTTATCACGGCGATGGCTGGTTTGATGAATTAATCGAGCAAATAATTCTTTGCCCGTGCCTGTTTCACCTACAATCAGTACAGGAACATCGTTTCGACCTAAAATATTAGTTTGATCGATAACATCCTGCATTTTATTCGAAACAAAAACAATTTCAGGTAAAGGTTGTTCTTTATTTTGATACAGTTTTCTATTGAGTGTGAAGACTTGATCTTGAAGTTGCCTTACATCAGATAAATTACGGCCTATTTCTACCGCACCAATAATCTCTTTTTTACTGTTGTAAAGTGGTACTGTAGTATGTAAATAATCAACAAGTTTACCTAAATGATTATAGTAAGATTGGTAATTATCTTGATATTCCTTACCTTGTTGTAATGCTTGTAACATTGTACTATCTTCTTTCTTCAAATTAGGATAAACTTTGAGCAATGGTTTACCAATAGCTTGCTCTTCTGAGTAACCATCAAGATCTGCGCTTTCCTGATTGTAATAAATATATTTACCTTCTTTATCAATAATGGCCATTGGCTGATGCATTAAATCAAAAAAATGTTTAAATAGTTCTAATGCTTTTAATAATTCAGGATCGATTATCATGATATCCGTACCTTTGAAATTAGGATTATTTGCTAAATATAACTAGCTTTAGTTTGTTCAACCATCACTAATAATGACAAATATTCGTCATAAAAACATATTTTTTACTAAATGACTAATATTATTTCTATGCCTATATATTTAATTTATTGATTTTTAATTGTTTTTAAGTTGGCATGCTGATTGCATTACCTGAGAAAAGCCTTTTTTCTTATTCATTGTGTACTTTTTTATGTACTAATTAACTGGAGGTCATATGTCTGACACAATTATGTCTAATTATAACAAAATACGCACCAATCTTATAACCAAAGATCGTCGTTTTAGTGCGGAAGGTAGCAAACTTTGTTTTGATGGCATTGATTTAGTCGATTTAGCCAAAAAATATCCAACCCCTTTTTATGTGTTTTCTGAAAAAGAGATTGATCGTAACGTTCAAGAAATTAAAGATGCATTTAAGGCACATCCAAATACCAAAATTTTCTATGCATCTAAAACTTGTTCAGTCATGGGCGTACTCAAAGCGATTAAAGATGCGGGTATTTACGCTGAAGCTAATTCAATGTTTGAAGTGCGTAAATGTTTGGAAATTGGTTTTCCAGGAAGCCAAATTGTTTTCAACGGTGTGGTTAAAAAACCTGTTGATTTAGAATTTGCTATCAAAAATGATCTTTATATTATTAATGTTGATAGCTTATATGAACTTGATATTATTGATGAAATTTCACAGCGTTTGAAAAAAGTAGCAAACGTGTGTGTCCGTGTTGAACCAAATGTACCTTCTGCAACTCATGCAGAGTTAGTCACTGCTTATCATGCTAAATCAGGTATCGACCTTGAACAAGCTGAAGAAACTTGTCGTCGTATTCTTGAAATGCCTTATGTACATCTTCGTGGTTTACATATGCATGTTGGCGATCAGGTACCAGAAGCAGAACCTTTTGCTAAAGCAACCAAAGTATTAGTTGACGAATCACGCCGTTTAGAAGAAGTACTTGGCATTAAATTTGATTTAATCAACGTTGGTGGTGGTATTCCTGTTCCATATAAATATGATGAAGAAAATGGTAACCCATTAGAAGACAACATGTACGCAGGTATTACAGCACAAGATTTTGCTGATGCGGTAATTAAAGAAGTACACAAATGGCGTAAAGATGTTGAAATTTGTATTGAACCAGGACGTAAAGTAACAAGTTCAGCTGCTGTATTGTTAACCGAAGTAGCTTGTGAAAAACGTAAGACTAATTACGATTTAGACGGTAACATCGAAGAGCATGTTGAATGGAAATTTGTTGATGCAGGTTATAGTGTTCTTTCTGATAGTCAACATTTTGATTGGTTCTTCTATGTTTTCAATGCTTCAAGAATCAACGAAGCACATGATGAATACATCAAATTAGCAGGACCATTATGTGATGGCGGCGACTATTATCATGTAGGGGTTAAAGGTGAAGAATTTTTAATGCCAAAAGATACTCAAATTGGTGATATTGTCGCTTTCCTTGATGCGGGTGCTTATACCATCGAAAGTCAAACTGTTTATAACAATCGCCCACGTACTGCTGTTGTTATGATTGATAAAGAAGGCAAAGATCGATTGATTCGCCGTGAGGACACTTACGAAGATATGGTTGGATACGACGTGTATTAATCATGAGTTATCTGGGGCACATCGTGCTCCAGATATTATAATGTGAGGTTATTTTATGAGTGATTC
Source organism: Gilliamella sp. B2969 (assembly GCF_026536195.1). Lineage (NCBI taxonomy): Bacteria > Pseudomonadati > Pseudomonadota > Gammaproteobacteria > Orbales > Orbaceae > Gilliamella > Gilliamella sp. B2969. Next base: position 209,683 of record NZ_JAFNOP010000005.1, on the reverse strand, counting down.
TAAAGGTTCAAGTTTACTTGGTATTAAAGACATTGTATTTATGAATGTTATTGCAATACTAAGTTTACGTCAAATTCCTAATGTGGCGCCTTATGGGGCATCAGCAATGGTGCTTTGGTTACTTGCTGCATTTTGTTTGTTTTTCCCATTAGCGATGGTCTGTGGTGAACTTTCCACAGGTTGGCCGAAAGATGGTGGGATCTTTGTGTGGGTAAAAGAAGCGTTTGGTAAACGCATTGGTTGGATTGTTGTTGTTTGCTTCTTATTTTCTTGTGTGCTGTTTTTCCCACTCATGTTGCAATTTGGTTTTACCGCAATTGGCTATATGTTTAGTGCCGATTTGGCGCAAAATCAGGTGTTTATTGGTGTAGGATCGATGGTGGTATTCTGGATTTTGACACTGATGAATATTCGCGGTATGCAGTGGACCAAAATTATCAATAGTGTGAGTGCATGGCTTGGGGTATTTATTCCTGCTGCAATTATTGTGTTATTAGCCATTGTTTGGTTATTAACCGGTCACCCGATGGCAACTGATTATAGTCATGTTAGTGATTGGATCCCAGATTTAAGCAGTTGGGATACTATCGTGTTTTTATCTAGTATGATGTTTGCTTTTGCTGGTCTTGAAGTGGCGCCTATGATTGCTGGACGTACTCGTGATCCACAACGAGACTTCCCTAAAGCGATGGCGGTATCGGCAATTGTAATTGTTGGTATTTACATGATTGGTACTTGGGCAATTAATACTTTATTACCTGCTGCTGATACTGATATTGTTGCTGGCGTAATGCAAGCGATGGAAGCAGCGGCTAAAGAGTTACATATGCCTTGGTTATTACCGGTTATGGCAATTTGTTTATTCTTTGGTGCATTAGGTCAAATTAACTCATGGTTAGTTGGTCCTATTTATATGTTACAAGAAGCATCTAAAGAAGATAATTTGCTTGGTGAACGTATTGGTCGTTTACATCCTGTATATCAAACACCAGCATTTGCTTTAGTTATCCAAGCAATAATTGTAACGGTACTTTGTTTCTCAACGTTTGTATCACCAAGTATTGCGGCAGCTTATTGGATGTTAACCGCATTAACAACAATTTGTTACTTTATTCCTTACTTAGTGATGTTTATTGCTTACTATCGTTTACGTATTACTCAACCAGATGTACCACGTAGCTTTAAGATACCAGGTAAAGTATTACCAATTGTTTTACCCGGTTTAGGATTCTTATCTACGCTATTTGCGGTGATCTTAGTCTTTATTCCACCTGCACAAATTGATATGGGTGGTTATGTTGAGTATATTGCGAAAATTGTTGGTGGTGCAGTGCTTGCAATTGTCCTAGCTGAATGGATATATTACCGAGCACAAAAACGTAATCGTTTGCAACAACAATAATATAGAGGAGTAAGAGTATGTACAAACCTATATTGGAAATTGATTTGCGCAAATTAAGGAATAATGCGCGAGTCGAAAAAGAGATACTTGCTAAGCACGGCATTGAAGTGATGGCGGTCAATAAAGTCTTTGACGGTTGCGTTGAAACCGCCAAGGCGGTGCTTGATGGTGGTATTGATGTAATTGCCGAGTCAAGAACTTACAATCTAAAAAAACTTAAAGACGCGTTAAATTGCAAAACGTGTTTATTACGTAGTCCTTGTTTGAGTGAAATTAGTGATGTTGTTAAATATGCTGACATTAGCTTAAACAGTGAAAAACAAGTTATCCAAGCACTTTCTGATGAAGCGGTTAAACAGCAGAAAATTCATCAGGTTTTATTAATGGTGGATATGGGTGATTTACGTGAAGGTATTTGGTTTGAACATGTTGATGATATCATCGATACTGTCAAGCTTATCTTATCGTTACCGGGTGTTGAACTTTATGGTCTTGGAACAAACTTCAATTGCTATGGTACGGTTTTACCGACTGTAAAAAATGGAGTAGACTTTTTACAAATTGCGCGTAAAGTAGAGCAAGCTTGTAACATTAAGATCAAATATTTATCAGCGGGTAACTGTACGAGTTATCATTTACTTGATAAAGGTGTTTGGCCTGAAGGCTTAAATCACATCAGAATTGGTGGTTTACATGAGTTTGGTATTGAGTATGTGGATATGAAGTATTTAGATGAATTCCATCACTCAAATAAACCTGTCGATAAAGCATGCAGTAATTTGTATAAATTGTATGCGCAAATTATTGAACTCAATAGTAAACCAACTGTTCCTGTTGGTGAGTTAGGTGTAGATGCGTTTTTAAATAGTAAAACTTTTGTTGATCATGGTACGCGTAAACGCGCACTTCTCGCTTTTGGACGTCAAGATGTACCGTCTGAAAACTGTGTACCGATTAATGATAGTATTACTGTTTTAGGACAGACCAGTGATCATACTATTGTCGATATTGAAGATGTTACTGAAACATTGCGTGTTGGCGATACCATTGGTTTTGAACTTGATTACACAGCCTTACTTATGGCTTGCCAAACAAATGGTGTAGAAAAACGTTTTATTTATTAATTCGTGTTAGCTGCTGGTTACGCCAGCAGCTGTTATTAATTATTAGGCGGTTTACATGGCAACATCAGAATCACAAGAAAGTCCTTATCCCAGTAGCTTAAAGAAAAATCTAAAAAATCGTCACTTATTGATGATTTCGTTAGGGGGATCAATCGGTACGGGATTATTTATTGGTATTGCAGCACCGCTTAGTACAGTAGGCCCATTAGGTACTATTATTGCTTATTTAATGGCTGGCAGTATTATGCTTGCAACTATGTTATGCTTAGGTGAACTTTCTTGTGCTTTTCCCCACGCTGGTTCTTTTCAACATTATGCATTAATGTTTATTCCGAACCCAATTTGGAGTTATACCATTGGTTGGTTATATTGGTTAAGTTGGGTGCTGTCGATGGCAGCTGATTTGACTGCTGCTGCTATGATAGCCCATCAAGTTTTTCCTGCAATTCCTATTTATCTTTTTAGTCTTTTAATCCTTACAGTTATTACTTGTGTGCATTTAACTTCTGTTCGTGCATTTGGTGAAAGTGAATATTGGTTTTCAACCATTAAAGTCTTGGCGATTATTGCGTTTATTTGTATTGGCATTTATTTGTTATGTCAAGAATATAACCAAACCCACGTGTTACCAACACTTAAGACAGAACATGGCTGGTTTCCAAATGGTTTTTTATCGATTTTTGTCTGTATGACCATTGTAACTTATTCGTTTCAAGGTGTTGAGTTAATTGGTAATGCTGCTGGTGAAGCGCAATCACCACAAGCAGTATTACCCAAAATTATTACCGGCGTTGCTTTTCGAATCATTTTGTTTTACGTGTTAGCGATTGCGGTATTAGCACTAGTTTATCCTTATGGCACAGAACATACCGAGATCAGCCCTTTTATATGGGTATTTAATAAGGCAGGTATTAGCTTTGCTTCTTATGGGATGCTGTTTGTTATTTTTTGTGCTGCCATTTCAGCTGCTAATTCAGCAATTTATGCTAGCTCAAGAATGTTATGGTCTATGGCTCAAGATAACTTAGCCCCTAAATATTTTTCAGATGTGAATAAACGAGGTGTACCAACAAAAGGGATTTTATTTATTGCACTGATTGCATTAGTATCCTTATTTTCTAAATATATTGCGGCTGAAAAACTTTATATCTATTTAGTTGCAGGTACCGGACAGGTCGGTTGTTTTGCTTGGATTGTTATAGCTTGGTGCCAGTACCGTTTTCGTAAAGGCGTCAATACTGGTCAGTACCCTAAAGAGATGATTAAATTCAGATCGCCTTTATTTCCTTGGTTAGCCATTATATCAATTATTGCAAATACAGTGATTATTATGGGGGTTTGGTTTGATGAGTCAGGTTACTTCATTCTATTATCTGAACTAGTGTTAATTGCTATTATTCTTATTTCTTACTTTTTTTATAAAAAACGTAATCCCGACAAAAGCCATTAATCGGCACTTTGTATGTAATCGAGTCAATAAACATATTGTCTTGATTACATAGGACTGATTATTAGTAACAAACTGTATTATTGTTGAAATCAAATATAATCACGTTTTGTTAATTATATCTCAATTTGTTTGTACTATTTTAGAAAAGCAGCTACACCAGTAAAAACAACTTGTGCCGCAATAGCGGATATAAGTAATCCAGTCAATTTTGATAAAATTGATATACCGGTATTTTTTAGCACTTTAGCGATTGTTTTAGCGCATAGCAACATAGCATAGATACCTGAAGATGCAATGAATAATGAAATTGCACCAATCAAATTTTGTACAACACCCAACGAACTCGAACCTAACACAATGATGGTACCAATGGATGCCGGCCCCATACATAAAGGAATTGCTAAGGGCACAACACTAATATCTTCATCGCTACTTATTTTATTCTTTTCTGGTGAGTCATTCATCAACGAAACCGCTGTAATAAAGAGTAAAGCGCCCGAGCCAATTCTAAATGCATCAAGAGTAAAACCAAAAACACTAAACATAGTATTACCAAAAAAGAACAGTACAATACCAATAATAAAAACGGCACACGATGTTTTAAGTGCTGTTTTGCGGCGTAGTTGTTCATCATATTGTTTTGTGCCACTTAAAAATGCGCTCAAAACTGCTGGTGGTGTCATTAATGCGAACAATTTTATAGTTGTTGCAAGAATTTCGAAAAGATAGTCACCCATAGCATAACCTTCAAAAGAATAATAAAATTTGCTTTAACTTTGTCAACGCTAGATAGTTGGCAGGAAACAGTATGTTTTAAATATAAAAACGGTCACCGTAAAGGTGACCATCATTAGACAGATATATTTTATATTGTTTTTTTAAATCATTAACCAATAAAGAATTAGTTAAGGCGCTCTTTAATACGAGCCGCTTTACCACGAAGTTCGCGTAAGTAGTAAAGTTTAGCTTGACGTACTTGACCACGACGTTTCACAGTAATTGAATCAACAATTGGTGAGTGAGTTTGGAATACTCGTTCAACACCTTCGCCATTCGAAATTTTACGTACTGTAAATGCAGAATGTAAACCACGATTGCGAATTGCAATAACCACACCTTCATAAGCTTGAAGACGTTTTTTGTTACCTTCAACAACCCATACTTTTACTTCAATCGTATCGCCTGGGCGAAAAGACGGGATGTCTTTTTTCATTTGTTCTTGTTCTAATTGCTGAATAATTGCATTTTTCATAATGTTATCTCTTACTAGTTATACTGAAATTTTAGTTGCTTTGTTTATCACGGTATTCTTGTTGAAATTCAGTGAGTAAACATTGCTCTTCATCAGTCAGAGCTAGATTTTTAAGAAGATCGTCTCTTCTCAACCAAGTTCGTCCTAGTGATTGTTTCAATCGCCAGCGACGAATCGCTTCATGGTGACCAGACATTAACACATCGGGCACCGCCATTCCATCTAACACCTCTGGTCTGGTATAGTGTGGACAATCAAGTAAACCGTTAGCAAAAGAGTCTTCTTCTGCTGATGATTCATGATTCAACACGCCAGGAATAAATCTTGCTAGAGCATCAATCATGGTCATTGCCGGTAATTCACCGCCACTTAACACGTAATCCCCAATTGACCATTCTTCATCAATTTCGGTTTGGATAACGCGTTCATCTATACCTTCGTATCGACCACAAATCAAAATCAATTTTTGATATTGTGACAACTCGCAAACACCTTGTTGGTTTAATTTGCGCCCTTGCGGGGAAAGATAGATTACTTTTGTATCGTTACCAGCTACTGCTTTCGCTGCATGAATGGCATCTCTAAGTGGTTGTACCATCATTAACATGCCGGGACCGCCACCATAAGGTCTGTCATCGACAGTCTTATGCTTATCATGCGCAAAATCGCGCGGGTTCCAATAATTTACTGTTAACAGTCCATTTTTTACGGCTCGACCAGTTACACCATAACAGGTAATAGCTTGGAACATTTCGGGAAAAAGGCTAATTACGCCAATCCACATATTCTTACCTTACCAATTAAAATGCTGGATCCCAATCGACCACAATCATTTTTGTTGTTAAATCAACTTGTTTAATAAATTGTTCTTCAACAAAAGGAATTAAACGTTCTGTTGCTCCAAATGCATCTTTTAGATTTGCTTTAACAACCAACACATCATTAGAACCGGTTTCCATTAAATCAGTGACCTGACCTAAGTCATAACCATTAATTGTTTTTACTCGGCAACCAATCAGATCTTTCCAATAAAAATCACCATTATTAAGTTCTGGTAATTTTTCTGCATCGACAAATACTTCGGCATTAGTTAATGCATTGGCTTGATCACGATCGTCAACACCTTTGAGTTTCACAATCATGTCTTGATTATGGGGTTTAAAGCTTTCTACGATTACTTCTTGCCATTGCCCAGCACGCTGAATATACCAAGGTGTGTAATCAAAAATACTATCTGGAAATTCTGTAAACGAAAAAATCCTGAGCCATCCACGAATGCCGTAGCTTGAACCAAGTTTACCCACAACAATTAGATTCTCAGTATTCATCATTACAATTACTATTAGTTACTAATATTAAGCAGCTTTTTGTGCTTGTTTGATCAATGTATTAACACGATCAGAAACGGTTGCACCTAAACCTACCCAATGATTTACGCGATCAAGATCTAAACGTAATTCTTCCGCTTTACCTTGTGCAATTGGATTAAAAAAGCCAACGCGCTCAATAAAACGACCATCACGTGGGTTACGGCTATCAGTGACAACTACTTGATAAAAAGGGCGCTTTTTAGAGCCACCACGAGCTAAACGAATAGTTACCATAACATCCTCTTAAATTAAAAAATAATCTTTATCTTGTCCAACATGGACAAAATCAAAGCCCCGAAATTATACTCTTTCTGGCAAAAAGTGCAATGGCTGTTTATGGCTGATAAAAGGTAATACATTTATTAATCAATATCTATAAATAATCAATCTCACCAATAATAATTACTGGGGTTGATTCGGTTCAAAAAACAATCATTAACAGTCGTTTTAATCTATATCTTTACCCATTAATGCCGCACTTAGCCCTTTTCCATGCATATCAAGCGCTAAAGAGCAAGTTATGCCACGGGTGATTGCACAATTTTTTTATACCTCCAAATAGCTGATAACTGTTTGACTAGCTGTCATTCAATTAGCGTTGAGTCAATTGCAATAATCTCTTTGACAGCTTTACGAGCACATCACCCATGACGGTAACATGATCTTTGGCTATTTGTTTAAACGTTACTTGCGAAAAATCGGCAACTCGTTCTGTAATGACAATATTAGCAGAAATACCGACTTTAAAAGATATTCATGCAGATTTATTGTTTTCAGGTGAGTTTTATTTGATTTGCCACAAAGATAATGTTCTTGAGCAGAAAAAATCATTTGAATTAAAGGAGTTAGAAAGGCATAACTTTATTGCTTTTTTAAAAGGTATAATTATTTGTATTTATACTAAAACAATTGACGCAGCTATAACATTCAATATGCTATAGAAGTTAGGCTGTAGACATTTATGATGGGATTAGTTTCAGTTAATCATGGGATTAGTATTACAACTAGGTTAACCTTATTTCAATTTGAACATGACAATATTGCGATAATCTTATTTGAAGGCATCTTTCTCAAAAGAGCAGTTTATCTGATTAAGCAAAGAGATCGACAATTACTAAAATCAGCTTAAAAATTTTATCAATTTATTAGGAATAATAACATGATAAATTAATATATTAATTTATTTGTATATTGTACTTAATATTGTCTTAATTTTTTGTTTTTTTCTTAAAGAAAGCTCGTTTTAACACGTCAAAAAAACCTAGTGAACGTACCATTTTTTGTCCATCAATATAAACACGAATAGCTCTAAGTACTTGTTTAGGTTGTTTAGAAGCAAAGGTAAAAGTACCATCTTTTTTGGTTTGAATTGAATAACGTGGAATCCATTTACCACCAAATAGTACCGATGCAATAACAAAATCGACTTCATTCCAAGGAATTTGAATATATTTGCGCGGATCATGCTGATGATAAAACTCAAAAGCTTTGTCTCCGATTATAATATTGCCATATTCCGTTAAACCAGTAAATGCTGTTGCTTTTACCGTTAAATCAATCTTCGTGTTTAATGATTGAACCATCTATTGTGTCCCTAAACCAGACTTGAATTAGTGATGATATCCTTTTCATCATCGTTATGTGATGAAAAGGATAGTTTGATTATTAAGAATTTGTTGCTTTAAACTAAAACGGTATATTTTAAAAATACGTTGGTTAAAACATTATCTTTTATAAAAGACCAATAACGTGGCCAATAATACCTACAACAAATAATCCAAGGATAATGATAATAGGTGAGACTTTTTTACGTAGTAACCACATACATAAAAATGTTAAAAGTAATGGTACAAGTCCTGGTATTAATTGATCCAAGTTATTTTGCAAGGTAGTCACTTTTTCTTGTGTCAAAGATAATCCAGCTTGCATTTGTTGTAATGCTTTTTGAATGCCTTCCGCACCAGCGGGTAATGCATTCCAATCAATAAATGCACCATTATCTAATTTTACGGTTGAAACGACTGGTTGGAATTTTATCGATACCCACCTTTGTACCAAAGCCGCCAGTACAAACATCCCTAAAATAGACGCACCTTTCGTAATTTTTTGGAGTAAACCACCAGATAAATTATCGGTAATTTTTGAGCCAGTACGATAACCAAACTCTTGGGTATACCACATGAAGCTCCAACGAATAATGTTCCAAAGTAAGAAAAATAGAATTGGCCCCATAATGTTACCGCTAAGAGCAAGCGATGCTCCAAGTGCACCAAGCATTGGTCTTACTGTAAACCAGAATACAGGATCACCCACGCCAGCTAACGGTCCCATCATCCCAACTTTCACCCCTTGGATCGCAACATCATCAACCGCAGCGCCGTTGGCACGCTCTTCTTCTAGCGCAAGCGTTACCCCTAGCACAGGTGATGCTAAATAGGGATGAGTGTTAAAAAACTCTAAGTGACGTTTTAATGCAGCAGAACGATCTTCTTTGCTGGTATATAATTTTTTGATAGCTGGGATCATTGAGTAAACCCAACCACCATTTTGCATACGTTCATAATTCCAAGAACCTTGGAGGAAAGTCGAACGCCAAGCAACCGCTAAACGATCTTTTTTGCTTAATTGAATTCTATCAGTCATTTTTTTTCTCCAAGTTCTTAGTAATCATTTAAAATGTCGTCAAGTGGATCGCCTTTATCGCCGCCATTTGAAGAGTTTCCACGTTCAGAAAGGCTAAGATAGATTAACGCCAAGGCAATGCCGAGCGCACCTAGCGCAATTAAGGTTAATTGTGATATCGCTGCAACCACAAAGCCAATAATGAAAAATGGCCATACTTCGCGGTTTGCCATCATATTAATGACCATGGCGTAACCAACCGCAACAACCATTCCTCCGCCAATTGCCATACCTGTTGTTAACCATTCAGGCATCGCTTCTAATGCGCCTTTTACCGTTTCAGCAGGGATAAATAAAAGAGCTGCTGCTGGGATTGCGATTCTTAGACCTTGCAAACAGATCCCCAAAATTTGCAATAATTCTATTTTACGAATATTTGCTTCTTCTGCTGCAGCATCCATCATATGGACTAATGGAACAGCAATAGTTCGCACAATCATAGTTAAGAATAATCCAGCTACAGCAAGTGGAATGGCAACTGCAATTGCGGTTGAAACACCAGCGACACCTTGCCCACCTAAAACTAAAATGATAGATGAAGCCACTGCGGCTAATGCTGCATCAGGTGCGACTGCTGCCCCAATGTTTGCCCAACCTAATGCAATCATTTGTAATGATCCACCTAATACAATACCCGCTTCTAAATTTCCGGTCACAAGTCCAATCAACGAACAAGCAACCAAAGGTTGATGAAATTGAAACTGATCTAAAATCCCTTCCATACCAGCTAGGAAGGCAATAACTATCACCAAAATGATAGCAATAATTGATAATGTCATAATATAACCCCTTAAATAAACTAATTCTTTTGCTCAGCTAATTCTTGTTTCGCTTTCTTTAATAATTCATCCATATTATCGTTAGAATCATTAGGTACTTTACGAACGTCAAATTTGACGTTTTTAGCTTTTAACTTTTCGAAGGTTTCAACGTCTTGTGCATTCATTGATAACACTTTATTAACCATGACCTTACCCACAGAATGTGCCATCGAACCAACATTGACAACATTGATATCAACACCACCTTCAATGGTTCTTAATACATCTTCAGGGTTTTCAAATAGCAATAAAGCTTTGGTATTGCCAAAACGAGGATCATGCGAAACTTCAATGATTTTTTTGATAGGAACCACGTTTGCTTTCACACCAGGAGGCGCCGCTTCTTCAATCAGTTTTTTTCTTAACTGGTCCTTAGCAACTGAATCTGATACGACAATAATACGGGTAGGATTGGTTGATTTTGTCCAAGAAGTGGCGACTTGACCATGTAATAAGCGAGAATCGATACGAGCTAACACAATTTTCATCTTTCCATCACCGACAACTGTACCTTCTGGAATAGCTGCAGCGGGTTTAGATGTTTGTGTTTTGGCAGGTTCAACTGTTGCGCGAATGCCTTCTTTAGCAGATTCTAAAATTGCTGATGCAATTTCTTTGGCTGTTTCCATCGAAAAGCGTGATGAGTAAGCTTCAATTAACATAGGTAAGTTTAAACCAGCTACAATCGCCCAATTACTATGTTCACCACATAAATTATTCGCTTGATTGAAAGGTGTTCCGCCCCATAAATCCACTAAAAAAAGCACTTCATCTTGATTATCGAATGTTGCTATTGCAGCAAGCATTCTCTCTTTTAAACTTTCAGGACTGTCACTTGGATGCAAGGTAACCGCTTTAACGTTTTCTTGTTCACCAAATATCATTGTTCCTGATTGTAGAATCCCTTCTGCAAACTCGCCATGAGTTGCAAGAATAATTCCTACCATAGATCTTCCTCCAAATATTTATCTCATTGGATAATAATAAATTACTTTAAATGAGCACCAAAAACTAGTTTGGTTTAGTTAAGTCATATGTAAAAACATTGAACATAAATAGTCTGTTTATAAAAAATATGAGGTACATAGTTGTTTGTAAAACAAATGTTTATATTCCTAATTTTTATATAATTAACTGTTAAATCATAACATTTATTAATAAGTTAAGTATAGATAATCTATTTTTTTATAGAAGAATTTTATCTATTTTTAAAAAATCATTTATTTTTGTTACGAAATTTTGCTAATTATTGATCATCCATCTAATAATGGATACTGTTATTTTATGCTTATTGATAATCAGTATTTACTCTTATTATATGATGATTATTACTGGTTATTGACGCAAAATTAATTATCAGTTATTTAATCCATAATGATGGATTTTGATATTAAATCAACAAGTTGTTGACTAAAACATCTACCATTTTAGACTTTTAGGATGATTTTCTTCAAAGCTAATTGATTGGTTTTTGTCCATTTCGTCAGGTATGTTTTGCTAACATGCAACTCAATATTGCTGCTGATTTAATTTTAAGGAGTTTTTTTATCGCTCAACTTTAGATCACATCAAACAATGTCAAAGATAACTGATGTGATCTATACGCTAAATTAGATTGTCTTAGTTTTTTGATTTACCAAATGCAACTGTAAAAATTAAATTGAGATTATTTTCGTCAAATGTACTATATTGCTATTTTTTAAAAATACATTTGAACTAAAAATCACCTTTTTTAAAGGTATTTTAATCGTTATTTTATAAGCCATGATCTTTTAGCGCACGACGAATAAATCCACTATTTTCTGATAGGACCTTTTTGGCTTGCGTAAAAGATAGATTAGCTAAAATCATTAAAATAGCTGTTTTACAGTGTCGATTACTTTGTTGTAATGCTAAAGTCGCGGTTTGTCGGTCACAATCGGTTGCTTGCATAACAATTGATATTTGGCGCTCAATCAGTTTAGCATTGGTTGCTTCAACATCTACCATCAAGTTACCGTAAACTTTGCCAATCTTAATCATACTTGCTGTGGTTAACATATTTAGTACAAGCTTTTGTGCCGTGCCCGCTTTCATTCTAGATGAGCCGGTGATCACTTCTGCACCAACAATGGGAGTGATTGCGATATCGGCTAATTCAAGCATGGGAGCTTTGGGATTGCAGCATAAGCTTACAACTTTGCACCCCAGTGATTTAGCAAAGTGCATGGCACCAAGAACATAAGGTGTGCGCCCACTAGCTGCAATTCCGACTAAAACATCGTTGGCTGATAAATTGATCTTGGTTAAATCACGTTCAGCTAATTGTGGATTGTCTTCAGCATTTTCAACAGCATGAAAGATTGCCTGCTGACCACCAGCGATTAAGCCGATGACCAGTTCAGGCGGTGTGCCATAAGTTGGTGGGCATTCACTGGCATCTAAAATGCCTAAACGCCCCGATGTGCCAGCACCAATGTAAACTAATCTACCTTGATTTAACAAAGCATGACTAACTACATCTACTGCTTGAGCTATGTTGCTTAATTCTTGCTCTACTGCTAAGGCAACTTTTTTATCTTCATTATTGATAATTTTAAGAATTTCTAATGTAGAGCAATTATCAATTTGTTCACTATTGAGATTGCGGCTCTCGGTTAACATAGAAGATAAATTAATATTTTGCATGTTTTCTTAATCCTAGCCATAGAAGAAATATTATTAGCGTAAATAAGCAACCAAAACCTACACCAATAGCAATAACAGGGAGGTTGAGCGCAACGGCTAAGGTATAAAGCCCTAACATGATCATCATTGCACTATATTCGCTTAAGTTTTGGATTGATATGACACTACCTGCACCAACTAAATCTTTGCCCATTTTTTGGATCAAGGCATTGAGTGGTACTAAGAAAAATCCACCTAGTGCACCAATGATCACTAATAAAATATAGGATGAAATGATATGGCTTTGCAATGTAAAAGCTATAACGGCAATGCCCATCATGATTCCAGCAGGAATACAACGTAATGTTTTATCGATCGAAATAAATGCACTAGCTAAACCAGCGCCAATTACAATGCCGATGGCAACAATGGCATTAAGATTGGTCGGGGTTGAATTGTCAACAATACCTAAAACCACAGGCACCCAGCTAATCAATAAAAAACGTAATGTAATGCCTGCTCCCCAAAATAGGCTGGTGCCTAATAGCGTATATAAAGCTTGTTTATTACTGAAGATGATTTTGACTGTGCGGGTAAAATCTTTCACCATACTGGTAAATTTCCAGTGAATATCTTTTCTTGCAGCAGGTAACTTGGGAATAAATATGTTAGCAATTACGGCGAGTGCATACATTAAAACACAAGTAAGTAAGGATGCACTGACATTCATATCGGCAATATGCCCACCAGCCAAAGAACCCAGCAGAATTGCTGCAATTGTTGATGCTTCAATTAAACCATTCGCTTTTATTAACTTATCACCCGATGTCAGCTCGCCTAAAATACCATATTTTGCTGGAGAGTAACCGGCAGCGCCAATACCCACTAAAAAATAACCGATAAAGGGACTAATATTTAAGCAGATACTTGCTGCGCCAATTAATTTTAGACCATTGGCTATCATCATCGCTTTGCCTTTGGACATACTATCGGCAAATTGGCCAACAAAAGGAGAAAGAATTATAAAAGGAACAACAAAGCTAATTTGTAATACTGATTGGCTCCATTGTGGGTAATGCAAATTTTTAATATAAGCAAGAATAGCAAAAAAGATTGCATTATCCGCAAATGCTGAAAAAAACTGCGCTAGCATGGTTGCTACCATGCCTTTGCTTAATAGTGAATATTGTTTCATAGTAGATTCTGACTTATTCATCGGCCATTTTTCTTAGCGTGATAAAATCGATTTTACCCGTGCCAAGTAATGGTAACTCTTTAACAACCCGAATATCACGTGGAATGGCTAATGTCGGTATACCCAGTTCTTGAGCGGCTTGATTGAGTAATTCTCGATTAATGTTAGACGATGTGGTAAACAGTACAATTGCTTCGCCTTTAGCCGAGTCTGTTTTCACTGTTGCGCCATTCATCGAATCGGGATCGACTTTTTTGGCTAGAGCTTCAACACTTTCTAATGACACCATTTCACCGGCAATTTTAGCAAATCGTTTTAAGCGTCCTTTAATGGTAACAAAACCTTCGTTATCAATAGCGACAATATCGCCAGTATCATACCAACCTTTTTCGACCTTGCCGTTTTCATCTGTGGCAGCAGGGACTTCAAGTTTACCTGGATTTTCAACACGTAAGTAGCCTTTCATCACGTTAGGCCCTTTTAATTGTAGTTCGCCACCATCGGTAATCCCTGATATCGGAATTAATCGTGAAATCATACCCGGTAGTAATCGTCCAACTGTGCCCGCTTTAAAGGCCATAGGCACATTAAGGGCAACAACCGGTGCACATTCGGTCACACCATAACCTTCTAAAATACGAATACCAAATTTATCTTTCCATTGTTCTCGAACTGAATCTGGTAGTTTTTCAGCACCCGCAACTACGTAACGTAAGCGCATAAAATCATAAGGGTGTGCATATCGCGCATAGTTAGCTAAGAATGTTGGTGTACCAAATAGAACAGTACAATTTTGGTCATAGATAATTTCGGGAACCATACGATAATGTAATGGATTTGGATATAAAAAGGTTCGACTGCCTGAAAACAGCGGTAAAAATAGACCAGCAGTAATACCAAAAGCATGAAACAGTGGCAAAGCTGACATAAAACGGTCTGCTGGTGTTGGATCGATAACTGTTCGAATTTGTTCTACATTGGCAATCAAACTATTATGGCTATGTACCACACCTTTAGGATTACCTTCAGAGCCGGAAGTAAAGAGTACTAATGCTTCGTCATCACTAGATTGACGACGCTGAACCAAACGTGGAATATATTGATGAATTAAAATATATAATTTATCACTGAAGGTTAAGCTTTTACGTAAATCTTCAAGGAAATACCATTTAACACCCTTGACTTCTTCAAGTAAGTAATCAAGTTTACCTTTTTGGATGAATTTTCGAGAAGTAATAATGGTTTTAATTTCAGCCGCTGTTACCGCACAGGTTATGCCTTTGGTGCCTGCTGTATAATTAAGCATTGCTGGAATTCTGTTTTTAACCGATAAACCAAAAATAGTTGCAACAGTAATTGTTGCATTTGGTAATAACAGCCCGACTCGTTCTTTTCTTTTCGTTATTTTAGCAATGATGCAACTAACACCAATAATTTGTTTAAGAAGGTTTCGGTACGACGCTTCCGATGTTGTCGGGTCTTGCACCATACGTGACTTAACCCCGTATTTTACTTGTGCTTCAAGTAAAGCTTCAAATAGTGTCAATTTGGGGCGACTTTCCATGCGAGCATTCATCATAATTTCATGCAGTTTTTCGCCTGCAATGTAACGCCTATCTCTGGCTTTTGGCGCATTTGGCATTGGAATAGAGGTCGGCTCAAGAACATGAATAGTTATCTTTGGAAACAAATGCCGTTTGAATAATCCTTTTAAACGACTGGTTAAGGTAAACTCCGCCCCTTCAATCCAAACTGGTACGATAGTCGCTTTAGAACGAGCCGCAACAAAAGCCGCACCATCATAAATTTTCATTAACGAACCTGTTATTGTGATTCGGCCTTCAGGGAAAATCACAATTGGCCGGCCTTTTTCAATTTCACGAACTAATCGTTTTATTGCCATAGGACTGATAGGATCCATTGGCACAAAATCAACATAACGCTTTGCTAAACGTACCAACCAATGGTCTATATAGCCTGCGTAGATAGCAAAAACAGGTTTTACTGGTAAAAAAACACCGATTAAAACGCCATCGAGGAAGGAAACATGATTAGGCGTGATAAGAAGCCTATCTTGTTTTAAATTATCTAGATTGCCATGAACTTTAACATGAAATAAAATCTTAAGAAAAAATTTTAGTATTTTAAATAACATCTGATTTCTCAATTGTCGTGCAAAATTACACTTTGTCATAATAGTGAAAAAGTAAGCAATATACAAGATAAGCAATTTATCCTGTTATTTCAATTAAAACAAAACATTATTATAAATGCCATTAGGGCTATTGAATAATTAGACAATCGATGTTGCTCAAAAAAATAAGCATTAAAAAATGGACTGGAGATAAAATGTTAATATTAACGGCTAATGAGATTAAAAAAGTTTATACCATGCAAGATGCGATTGCAGCAGATAAGCAAGCTTTGAAAATTTATACCGAGGGTAACAGTGAGGTACCATTACGGATTAATTTTGATATGCAAAAGGGGCAGAGTTTATTTATGCCTGCACATATAAAAGGGAGCGATATTGTCGGCATTAAAATTGTGTCAGTCTTTCCTGATAATCCAACCTTAGGTAAGCCATCAGTACCGGCACAAGTCTTATTGCTTAATCCACAAACAGGTGAAGTTTGTGCAATGTTAGATGGCACTTATGTTACTCAACTTCGAACTGGTGCGGTACAAGGCGCGGCAACAGATTTATTAGCGCGTAAAGATGCTCGTCGCGCGGTATTGATTGGTACGGGAGGACAAGCTGTATCTCAGTTGGAGGCAATGCTAACTGTTCGTCCACTAACAGACGTGGCCATTTTTGATATTGATAGTGAAAAAGCCAAACAGTTCACCGAAGCGATGAAAAGACAATTTGAACATTTCTCTGCTAATTTTTATTGCTCACAGGACTTGGATCAAGATATTAGTCAAGCCGATATTATTACTTCTGTGACGACTTCAAAAGTAGCGACGTTTAATGGTGCTAACGTTAAACCAGGCACTCATATTAATGGTGTTGGTGCTTATACGCCAGAAATGCATGAAATTCCAAGTGATGTAGTGAAAAAATCGTCTATTCGTGTTCTTGATACTAAAGCAGGTGTTTTTGCTGAAGCCGGCGATATCATCGATCCGATCAATCAAAAGTTAGTGTCTAAAGATGATTTTTTAGAATTAGGCAATTTAGTGATGGACTCTACGCTATGTCGTGAAAATGATCAACAAATTACGTTATTTAAAACCGTTGGTACCGCTGTGCTAGATGTTTACGTTGGCTATGATATTTACTTAAAAGCCAAACAAAAAGCAATCGGCTTAACAATATAAAATAGGGCAATAGCCCTTTTTTTTACACAAATTTTTAAGTAAGCAATAGCCTTTTATCGATATAAAACTTAACTTTTTAATTCTTCTTTTTGCGAACGCCCAAGTAATGCCATTGCCGCTTGTTTTGGATCTTTATGTTCATATAGGACTTGATATATCTGTTCTGTAATTGGCATATCGACGTGATTGTTTTTAGCTAATAGCCAGACTTCTTTGGTGTTTTTATATCCTTCGACAACTTGAGCTATCGTTTTTTGTGCTTCTTCAATGGTTTTATTTTGACCTAATAATATACCAAAGCGACGATTACGTGATTGATTATCAGTACAAGTTAAGACCAGATCACCAAGCCCAGCCATCCCCATAAAGGTGGCAGGGTCAGCGCCAAGTTTAGCACCTAATCGCATCATTTCAGCCAATCCTCGGGTAATTAGCGCTGTTCGAGCATTGGCACCAAAACCAAGTCCATCAGATAGACCTGCACCAATAGCAATAACATTTTTGACAGCGCCACCTAGTTGTACGCCAATAAAATCTTTACTGCTATAAACACGAAAACTTTTACTACAGTGAAATAAATTCTGTAACTCAGTTAAAAACAAATCATCGGTCGATGCAACGGTTACCGCAGTGGGTAAACCTGATGCGACTTCTTTGGCAAAGGTCGGACCAGAAATGACTGCTAAAGGAATTTCATTACCTAGAATTTCTCTTGCTACATCTTGTAATAAACGTCCTGTGTCGGCTTCTAAACCCTTTGTCGCCCAAACGATTTTTGAATCTTTACGTAAAAAAGGTTTAATTTGCTTTAAAATAGTAGCAAAAGCGTGACTAGGTACTACAATAAGTAAGATGGGTGCAGCACTAACAGCGGTTTGTAAATCCGTTTCAACCTGTAATTCAGGTGGAAAAGCAATATCTGGTAAAAATTGCTTATTTTGCCTATCTTGCTGCAAAATAGTCATTTTATCAGGGTTATGACCCCATAATCGTGTTGGATGACCATTACGAGCCAGTAATATTGCTAAAGAGGTTCCATAGGAACCTGCTCCAATGACTGTTACTACAGCGCTTTTTTTCATGAATAATCCGATAAACTGATTAAAAATTTATTGCCAAACAACCACTATTGTAGTGTTTCAGCAGAACTAGCTTCAGCTTGTTGTTGAAGATAGTTAAGGAATAGTGCATCAAAATTTACTGGCTCTAAATTGAGTTGAGGGAATGTACCTTTGGTCACTAAACTTGACACGACTTCTCGAGCATAAGGGAACAATATATTTGGACAGTAAGCCCCAACGCAGTGTTGTATTTGGTTTTCATCAAAGCCAATTAATGAAAAAATACCGGCTTGAGTAACTTCACATATATACACAACTTCATCTTGTGACTTCACTGTTACTGTGACGCGCAAAGCAACTTCATACACGCTTTCATTCAAAATTTGAGATGATGAATTAAGTTCAATATTCATGTCAGGTTGCCATTGTTTTGTAAAAATTTCTGGCACATTATTGGTTTCGAACGAAACATCTTTAGTATAAATACGTTGAATTGCGAATTGTGTTTCGGCTTGTTGTGTATTGTTTTGTTCAGTCATGATAAAACCTTATTTATTTTTAAATTATATTATTTTCTAACTAATGGTAAATTTTCGCCATTCCATCCAGCAATGCCATCTTTTAAGGCATAAACATGTAAAAAACCTTGTTTTACAAGAATTTCACCAATATTTGTTGATGATAAGCCATTTTCATCGATTAAAATAATAAGATCCTCTTTGAATTTATCAATGGTTTTGGCGCTTGCATTTTTAATATCAATCGGCAAGATATTATGAGATTCAGTCACATGCCCTTTTTTGAAGCTATCAGCAGAACGAATATCAACAATAACGGCATTTTGCTTATTGATCATATTGATTGCTTGAGCATTATTAATAATCTTAACTTTCGATAATTTGCTTTTAATCGTTAATACAATGATTGCAATGAATAACACAATCCAACCGAGTGAAAGTAAAAGGTGATTTTTTACAAAAGGAATAATTTCGAGTGTAATAAAGTCCATACTTATGTGATTACCTGATTTTTTCGATATAAGCTAAGATTATAGCGATATTATGCGGTGAAATATAGTACCATTATGTGAAAACATTATTAATGTCATGATGATTATTCGATTTTTAAGTTAAAAATAGATAACTTTAAACAGAATGATATTGATAAGTGGTTACTCAATTGATTACGTTTTTCTAATTTAGTGATATGAATTCCAATCAAATATTCTCCAAATAACGCAAAGAATCTTTATTAGTTTCTCCTATTTTTTGCATATCATGGTGACCAATTTTTCTGGTTTGTTTCAATATTAACCATCGAACAGACAACAAGTAGCACTTACTTTTTCTAATACTAAAATAACACTGAGCAAAACTAAAAATTATTATTGAATTATCATGAGGCATTAAAAAATGCTGGAGTAAAGTTCAAACAAAATATCTGTATGCACCAATACTGAAAGTTTATAAAAGCTGCAACTGTATATAACTTATTTTATATTGGTTTTAGTTTAAGCTTTTGTAATCTTTGATTAGGTAGCAATGATTGGTTTTGGTGCATTACTTTGGTGCTTATTGCTTTATTTTGGTGCAATAATAATATTTGTGTTATTATCAGGTTAGCTTATTGACCACTTAAGCATGGTTAAAAAATGGCATCATATTTGCATAACTGTAAACAACTTGGCAAAAATGCCTTTTAAACTGAACAATTATTTGTCCTTAATGGAGAAGATACATGTCTACACAAAAAGTTTTAACACTAATTAAAGAAAACGATGTTAAGTTTGTTGATTTACGTTTTACCGACACAAAAGGTAAAGAACAACACGTAACAATTCCTGTTAGCCAAATTGATGCTGATTTCTTTGAAGATGGTAAGATGTTTGACGGTTCATCAATTGCAGGTTGGAAAGGTATTAATGAATCAGACATGGTATTAATGCCAGATGCATCAAGTGCGGTAATTGATCCATTTTTTGAAGATGTGACGTTAAATTTGCGTTGTGATGTTTTAGAGCCTGCGACATTGCAAGGTTATGATCGCGATCCCCGTTCAATCGCTAAACGTGCTGAAGAGTTTTTAAAATCATCAGGTATTGCTGATACGGTTATTTTTGGACCAGAGCCAGAATTTTTCTTATTTGATGATGTGCGTTTTGGTACGCCAATGTCAGGTAGCTTTGTACATATTGATGATATCGAAGCCGCTTGGAACTCAGGCACTAAATATGAAGAAGGCAATAAAGGCCATCGTCCAGCAGTTAAAGGTGGTTACTTCCCACTTCCTCCCGTTGATTCATCCCAAGATATTCGTTCTGAAATGTGTTTAATCATGGAGCAATTAGGTTTAGTTGTTGAAGCGCATCACCATGAAGTAGCAACAGCAGGTCAAAACGAAATTGCTTGTCGTTTTAATACATTAACTAAAAAAGCCGATGAAGTGCAAATTTATAAGTATGTAGTACAAAATGTTGCGCATGCTTATGGTAAAACAGCGACATTTATGCCTAAACCGATGTTTGGCGATAATGGTTCAGGTATGCACTGCCACCAATCATTAGCCAAAGATGGGGTAAACTTATTTGCAGGCGATAAATATGCGGGTCTATCTGAAATGGCGCTATATTATATCGGTGGTATTATTAAACATGCTAAAGCAATTAATGCCTTTACCAACCCTGCAACTAACTCGTATAAACGTTTAGTCCCAGGTTATGAAGCACCAGTGATGCTTGCTTACTCAGCACGTAACCGCTCTGCGTCAATTCGTATTCCTGTTGTGACTAGCCCTAAAGCACGTCGCATTGAAGTTCGCTTCCCAGATCCAGCCGGTAACCCATACTTATCATTTGCAGCGCAGTTAATGGCTGGTTTAGATGGCATTATCAATAAAATTCATCCGGGCGATGCGATGGATAAAAACTTGTACGATTTACCACCAGAAGAGTCTAAATTAATTCCACAAGTGGCTGGCTCACTTGAAGAAGCACTTAATGCTTTAGATGCAGATCGTGAGTTCTTAACTCGTGGTAACGTATTTACTAATGACACTATCGATGCTTATATTGATTTAAAACGTCAAGATGTTGATCGTGTTCGTATGACTCCACATCCTGTTGAATTTGAGTTGTACTATAGTTTATAAGTTATTTTCGATTTAACTTAAAGTACTCCACCGCTAATCAGCGGTGGTGTCTAGCGAGGGCGGGAATTGAAACGATGACATTTGATAATGAATCTGATGCTAATCTTGTTCTCGATTCAATAATCACAAGTATTTTATTGCTCGATAAAAATCTTCATATTCTTTATGCCAATACGGCAGCTCAGCAATTATTATCGCAAAGCACAAAAAAATTATTAGAGAGTTATTTGCCTGATTTATTGAGCTATTATTCGTTGGATTTTGAACTCATGTTAAGTGCGTTAGAACAAAATCAAGGTTTTACGGATAATGAAGTCAATTTAGTGATTAATAATGAATTGCATATTTTATCATTAACGGCACAATTATTAGCAAATGGACGCATTCTTATTGAAATGGCGCCATTAAATAACCATAAGCGCCTTAGCCAAGAGCAATTACAACAAGCTCAACAAAGTGCTGCTCGAGAATTAGTTAGAGGGCTTGCTCATGAAATTAAAAATCCATTGGGTGGTCTACGTGGCGCGGCTCAATTATTATCTCGGGAATTACCTAAAAATGAATTACAAGATTATACACAAATTATTATTGAGCAAGCCGATAGACTCAGAAACCTGGTTGATAGATTACTGGGCCCTCAGCAGCGGTTACAGCAAAAAGAACAAAATATTCACAAAGCAATAGAACGAATCTATGCTTTACTCTGTTTAGAAAAGCCAATTAATATTCAAATTTTACGTGATTATGATCCAAGCTTACCTGAGTTAATTCATGATTCTGAACAGATAGAACAAGTGATTTTAAATATTGTCCGTAATGCATTGCAGGCTATAGGAACAAAAACAGGAACAATAACGATAAGAACAAGAACGGCCTTTCAGGTGACTTTACATGGACAACGTTATCGACTTTGTGCCCGCATTGATATTGAAGATAATGGGCCTGGCGTACCGGTTCATATACAAGATACCTTGTTTTATCCAATGGTGAGTGGTTATGAAGGGGGAACAGGAATTGGACTTTCGATTGCACATAATATAGTCGATCAACATCATGGAAAAATTGAATTTAATAGTTGGCCTGGACATACTGAATTTTCTGTCTATTTGCCAATTAAACAATGAGGTAAATTAAAATGAATGTTTGGATTGTTGATGATGATAGTTCAATTCGATGGGTATTAGAAAAAGCACTTACCAATGCTCACTTTAACTGCGTTACTTTCGCGAATGGTCAAGAAGTGATTGATGCGTTAGATACGCATGTGCAAAAACCTGCTGTATTGATCTCGGATATCAAAATGCCAGGACTTGATGGGTTAACCTTGTTACATTATGTGAAAGAACAAATACCGAATTTACCTGTAATTATCATGACAGCCCATTCAGATCTTGATGCAGCGGTCAATGCTTATCAAAAAGGTGCTTATGACTATATTCCTAAACCATTTGATGTGGATGAAGTCATTCAATTAGTTGAACGCGCAATTTTACAAACGCAAACAAACAAGACAAGTCAAACCACAACAGCAAAAGCCTCAACCGGTATTATTGGTGAAGCCCCCGCGATGCAAGAGGTTTTTCGTATTATTGGGCGGTTATCTAAATCATCGATTAGTGTATTAATAAATGGTGAGTCAGGAACCGGTAAAGAGTTAGTTGCCAAGGCGTTACACATCCATAGTCCGCGTTCACAATCGCCTTTTATTGCTCTTAATATGGCCGCAATTCCTAAAGATTTGATTGAATCCGAACTTTTTGGGCATGAAAAGGGCGCTTTTACTGGCGCTGCTCAAATCAGACATGGTCGATTTGAACAAGCTAATGGTGGAACTCTATTTTTGGATGAAATTGGCGATATGCCGTTAGATGTGCAGACGCGATTATTACGCGTACTTGCTGATGGACAATTTTATCGAATTGGTGGTTATTCACCGGTTAAAGTCGATGTACGGATTATTGCCGCAACCCATCAAGATCTTCAAGCGAGAGTAAGAGAAGGTAAATTTAGAGAAGATCTTTTTCATCGTTTAAATGTTATTCGTATTTTATTACCACCGTTACGAGACAGAGCACAAGATATTCCAAAACTTGCTGAACACTTTTTGCATACAACTGCAAAAGAATTAGGTGTTGAAAGTAAAATTTTTAGTCCAGAAGCTTTAAAAATTTTATGTATGTCAAAATGGCCAGGGAATGTTAGGCAGCTTGAGAATACCTGTCGATGGGTCACAGTTATGTCCTCAAGTAAAGAAATACTGGTACAGGATTTGCCACCTGAACTACTACAAATGTCTATGCCTAAAAATTCAATAGAGTATGAACCCCACTCTCAACCATTTCATCAACCAGAACTTGAAATGAATTGGCAAAATTTACTTGAAAATTGGGCTAAACAAGCATTAATTGCAGGTAAAACAGGGATATTAACCGAAGCAGTAAACGATGTTGAACGTATTTTATTGAATTGCGCGTTAAACTTTACGCGTGGTCATAAACAAGATGCCGCACATCTATTAGGATGGGGACGTAACACGTTAACAAGGAAGTTGAAAGAATTATCAGATGATACACAAAATAAATTAGATGAGCTTTGATCATTAATTAAATAAGTTAGTTTGATTACTTTTGAATTAAAGTTTTTAAACTAACTCAATTAAAGTTTATTTGAACAACGACTTTTCAATTCTTAACAAAAAATTTGTATATTTATTTCTGATTTTCTCTCATTATTAATTAGAACCATAATTAACATTTTTCTATTTTTAGAGCAATGTGATTCATTTAATATGATTTTGGTTGTTATTCTTTTAAAAAAAAACAAAAAATAACTTTTCGCATAAAAAAACGAATTTATGCAGAAATATATTGACATTTAGGAAGGGAAACATATATAATGTTTAAAACGCAAAACGCAAAACGCAAAACCTGTAAAACCCTATTTATCGTTAGATAAATCGTTATATTTAAGTTTATTCTTTCACTCTAATCATTTTCGATCCTCAATTAACTTCTTATTCTCCTTTTTAAGAGGAAAAACAGCTCTTTTTAATCAGAAAATATTTAATTCAGTTTCTTTTTATTTAAAATTTATTGGTATCATTTTAGGATTAATCACTGCTAATTCAGTTAATTCGTTAACTGCCACCACTTCAGCTGCAATTCATGGCAATGCACCATATTTAACTTTTGATAATGGAGCCACTAGCAGAAATAAAACAGATCCGCTTTTGAATATTACGCTTTACGATGGCCGAAGTTATAGCATCAAAGATAGTTTATCGACAAAAAGCAACCCAATTCGACTTCCTGCTGGAGGCGAAAAATTAAAAAATATTAAAACTGAACTTCCTTTAAATAAACTGAAAATCAGCTTGTTAGATCTAATTTCAAGTAAGGGTTATTGGAAAGATAATGATGGTGATAAGTTGTATACTGTTTCTGGCAATTTAACGTTAACGGTTAAAAGCGCTGATGGTGAAATGGTAAATAACCCTGAGCAGCTTTTGAATGATGCTTGTAATTCTCCCTATCAACTCAGTTTAACCAGTGATAGCGGCATTTTATCAACTCGCTATGGCTTGCCAAATTCTTCTAATTTTATTGGTAATCAAGCAGTTTACTATCTTATCCCTAATAAAGTGACCACTCCTTATTTTTGCTTTGCTCGGCCTAATTTAAAGTATAATGATAGCGATCCTTTTCCAAATTTTACATCTATGTCGGGACCAACAAGTCAATGGGATGGTAGTAAAGGATTTAAACTTCAAACCTTATATCAACCTTCGACCAATTTTCCAACCACAGCATCAAAAGGACTGTATTTTTATTTAACGGTAGCAGGGGCATTATCAAGTGAATTAAGCTATAGTAAATCGCCACAAAACTCTGGGATTAGCTTAAATATTACAACCGATAATATTAAACAAATCAATGTTGCTAAAGTAGAATTTCAAGGACCAGATAATGGTTCAAGTGCTGCAGAAGCTGCAACTGCAAAAGATCCAACTACTTTTACCATTTATTCAGATAAGAATAAAAAAAATATGATATACCGCTTCACAATAAGTAAATGGTTTATAGCAAAACCTGGTTATATTGACTATCCTTCTGCTAAATCCTACTGTGAAAATTTAGGTTACAAAATAGCTAATATTCTCGACTTAACTAATGCAAATGGTTGGGAATGGCAAGGTGGTTTGCCTAATCAACCCAATAATTACCAGCGTAGGATTGGTCAAACTTTATTTGCTGAATGGGGATTTACTGATAAGAATTATTATACAAATAGTGATCTAGAGTATGGTGATTATTGGACTGGGCAAATATACGACAATCTGAATGAGCCTTATCTTGTCCATTCAGATACCGGTGATGTATATCATGGTTATCTTGGTGGTAATAAACAGCGAGTTGCTTGCGTTAACTGATAGCTTTAACACAAATTTAGTATGAAAATTATTTCCTCATAGCCAATTATAACGGTGTGAGGAGTCGCACTAATAACATTGCCATCTTCACTGGATAAAATGTATTTATTCGATTGTTATATTTCTAATCTACCTAAAATACCCATTCTTTTATTCTATTAAAGTTAATTGAATAGCTTTATTTTTTTCGTTACAATCTAATGCAAATGATAATTGTTATATTTATCATTTCTTTTTTTATCAAGAATGATGATTAGGAGCCAAAATGTATTCACGTATCAAATTTAAGTTTATAGTGTTGTTAACAGCGCTATTTGTGTTAGCGGGATGTGATGATAATAAAAAAAATGAGCAAAGTTCAGTTAATAAAATAACCATTGAGCATGCGCAAGGTAAAACTGATGTACCTGAAAACCCTAAAAAGGTGGTTGTTTTTAATATCGCAACACTCGATATTATGGATGCTTTGAATATTCCTGTCTCAGCGGTTCCTCAATCTGATGTGCATTTCCCTGATTTTTTATCGAAATATAGTGATAAAAGTTATACTAATGTGGGGACGTTATTTGAGCCAAATTATGAAGTTTTAAGTTCATTAGCGCCTGATGTTATTATCGCAGGTGGTCGTGCGAACGATGTTTATAATAAATTAAATGATATTGCGCCAACTATTTCTCTTGATATTGATCCAAATAACTTTTTGGCAAGTTTAACACAAAGAACTGAACAATTAGGCACGTTGTTTAATAAACAAGATCAAGCTAAAAAGCTTATAGCTGATTTTAATCAAAAAATTGAACAACTTAAACCAAAAACAAATACCGCTGGAAGTGCACTAGTCATTATGGTTAATGGTGGCAAAATGTCAGCATATGGACCAAAATCTCGCTTTGGTTTTATCTTTGATATATTAGGTTTTAAACCTGCCACAACATTCCAAGAAGCAGGGCGTCATGGTAACGCAGTTACCTCTGAGTTTATTTTAAGTGTTAATCCACAGTGGCTTTTTGTTTTAGATAGAGATAATGCTATTGGAAATAAAGAAGCGCAATCAGCTCAACAAGTTTTAAATAATGATTTAATTCAAAAAACGGATGCATGGCAAAATAATCATATTGTCTATTTAGATTCAACCTCAATGTATATTGCTGGTGGTATTCAAACTTATAGCCACTTAATGGATCAAATAAGCGAAGCTTTACAAAAAACATCAGCTAATTAATCAAAGATATGGTTAAGTCGTTTTATTTTATTACAGGCATTTTCATTTTGTTGATAATGTCTGTAATAAGTTTATTTATTGGGGCTGGGAATGTCACGCTCTCTGATCTTTGGATCGATAGTACGATGCGAGAGATTTTTTTTGTTAGCCGCGTTCCCAGAACCGTTGCTTTATTATTTGCAGGTAGTGCCATGAGTGTTGCCGGTTTAATAATGCAATTGTTAACCCAAAATCGATTTGTTGAACCTACTTTAGTTGGCACTACTCAATCAGCCAGTCTTGGTTTATTAATTATGATGGTTCTTGCACCAAGTGCAAGTGTGATGACAAAAATGGTTGTTGCCAGCTTATTTGCTATGGCGGGTACAATGATTTTTATGGCGATTTCCCGAAAAATCATTTTCAAATCAGCATTGATGGTGCCGCTTATTGGTATTATGTTGGGGGCAGTCATTAGCGCGATTACAACATTTTTCGCTATGTATTTTGATTTATTACAATCGCTTGGTGGTTGGGAATCAGGCGACTTTTCAGGTATTTTACAAGGCCGTTATGAATTATTATGGTTAGTCGGCGGTTTGACATTGCTTGCTTGTTGGAGTGCCGATCAATTTACCGTTGCAGGTTTGGGACGCGACTTTTCAGTTAATGTAGGTCTTAATTATCGTCGAGTCATGTTGACGGGACTTATTGTTATTGCATTAATTGGTGGGATTGTTGTTGTGGTCGTTGGTGTTTTACCTTTTTTA
This sequence comes from Gilliamella sp. B2969, assembly GCF_026536195.1. Classification (NCBI taxonomy): domain Bacteria; kingdom Pseudomonadati; phylum Pseudomonadota; class Gammaproteobacteria; order Orbales; family Orbaceae; genus Gilliamella; species Gilliamella sp. B2969. The sequence goes on along the minus strand of NZ_JAFNOP010000005.1, from coordinate 181,809 downwards.
GGATTGATTGTGCCAAACATTGTAAGTTTATTATTTGGTGATAATGTTCGTAAAACGATACCTTGGATCTGTTTATTTGGCAGTGGATTAGTATTAATTTGTGACATTATTGGTCGGCTAATTCGTTATCCCTTTGAAATTCCCGTGAGTGTTATTCTTGGCGTAGTTGGCGCTATTATTTTCTTAATATTATTGAGTCGAAGACGCCATGTCAGTTAATCAAAAACGTTATACAATAAGTCAAAAAAGAGTATTTTTGTTATTTATTCTGTCTTTAATTTGTATAAGTTGTTTTATGACTTTAAACCTTAAAGGCAATATTAGTTATATATTGATGCACCGAACTTGGATTGTGCTAACCATGATTCTGGTTGCTTTTGCTGCATCGACTTCTACCTTACTTTTTCAAACCGTGACCAATAATCGAATTTTGACTCCATCAATTATGGGATTTGAATCTTTGTTTGTGTTAATCCAAACGATTGTGATCTTTTTTATTGATACACAAGGTATTCCCTATATTGGGATTATTGGTAAATTTGTATTTGAATCATTATTATTAATTTTATTTTCTCTCTTTTTATACCGTGGTTTATTCACTAAACTCAAACAAAATCTACATTTAGTTTTATTAATCGGTATTATTTTAGGTACGTTGTTCCGTAGCTTTTCTAACTTACTGCAACGTTTAATGACGCCAACAGAATTTGCTGTGTTACAAAGTCGAATTTTTGCAACATTTACCCGTGCTGAACCTGTCTTGATTATCTTTTCATTAATAATAGCCGCTGTGATTGGTGTATTTTTGTGGAAAATGCGATTTCGATTCGATGTACTTGCTTTAGGTCGGGATAATGCGATTAGTTTAGGTATCGATTATCAAAAGAGCGTTACAATAATTTTATTACTCGTTTCTGTTTTAGTCGCAATATCGACGGCATTGGTTGGACCGTTTACTTTTTTGGGTCTATTGATCGCTAATCTTGCTTATAGTATTAGCGGATCAAGCCAACATCGTTATTTACTGCCTACCGCTTTTTTATTGGGTATCATTTTTCTGGTCGGTGGGCAAATGTTTCTAGAGCGTGTGTTAAATATGGTTGGCGCTTTATCTATAGTGATTGAATTTATTGGTGGTTCTTTGTTTATTTTCTTATTATTGAAAAAGGTTCCAATGTGATTGAAATTGAAAATGTTTGTAAAAATTATCAAACTATACCCGTATTAAAAAATGTCAATGCGACTATTTCGCAAGGTGGGATTACGGCAATTATTGGACCGAATGGTGCAGGTAAATCAACGCTTTTATCGATTATCAGTCGACTGTTATTGGCTGATGAAGGTGTTGTTAAAATTCAAAATATGGATGTTGTTAATACACCAAGTGATAAACTTGCGACCTATTTATCTGTTTTAAGACAAGAAAATCGGTTTACCAGTCGGTTAACTGTTTTTGAACTTGTTGGCTTTGGGCGTTATCCTTATACCAAAGGGCGCTTAAATGCTGATGATTATAAGCATATCAATCAAGCTCTGGATTTTTTGAATCTTACCGAATATAAAGATCGTTTTATTGATGAGTTATCCGGTGGTCAGCGCCAGCGTGCTTATGTGGCTATGATTCTTTGTCAAGATACCGAATATGTCTTACTCGATGAACCACTCAATAATTTAGACATGAAACATGCGGTTGCTATGATGAAACAATTACGTCGAGCAGCAGATGAACTCGGTAAAACCATCGTTATTGTCATTCATGATATTAATTTTGCATCCGTTTATTCAGACTATATTTTGGCGATGAAAAATGGTGAGCTTGTTTATCAAGGTAGTCCAGAGCAAATTATGAATTCACAACTTTTAGAGGATATATTTGATACTCCTATAAAAATTGAGAATGTCCAAAATCAAAATATTGCGATTTATTATTAACTTATTTTTTATGCTTGATATCGAACATAAACGAATTCAAACTTTAACCAGTTGAACAATGATTGTTCCTGCATTAACACTGTTAATCATCAGATAAAACAATTAAGGTTTACAATTTCTCTTTATTCATGTTTAATTGCCAACAATATGTTTGCTGAGACTATATTATGAAATTAGACGAAATTGCTTTGTTAGCGGGTGTGTCTCGAACTACAGCTAGCTATGTAATTAATGGAAAAGCAAAAAAATATCGTGTTAGTGATAGAACGATTGAAAAAGTCTTAGCGGTCGTTAAAGAGCATAACTATCAACCAAATCAAGTCGCAGCAGGACTAAGAGCTGGTAAAACACGCACAATAGGTATTATTATTCCTGATTTGGAAAATAGTAGTTATACAACCATTGCCAATTACTTAGAGCAATTAGCGCGCAAAAATGGATATCAATTATTACTTTCATGTTCTGAAGATAAACCAAGTATTGAGCAAGAGTGCGTAAGGCATCTTCAGCAGCGGCGAGTTGATGCTTTAGTCATATCTTCATCGTTTGTGTCTCCTCAAGATTATAGGTTTTATGATGGTTGGCAAAATAACCAAATTCCATTATTTGCCTTAGATAGAACATTATCCAATAATCAATTTAGAAACATCGTTGGATCTGATAAACAAGATGCCAAAACGTTAGGCTCCACGTTTAGTCAATTTGTTGATGGAACTGTCGTTTATATTGGTGCTTTGCCTAATTTATCGGTTAGTCAATTACGTCTTGAAGGATTTGAATCAATTGCAGCAAACCAGTTTAATAAAGTTGATTTTTTATATGCAAATAATTATAGTCGCTGTGACGCCGAAATTGTATTTAGTCATTGGTTAGAAACGCATGATATACCCGATGGTATTTTCACTACCTCCTTTTCATTATTACAAGGCGCGATTGATTCAATTTTAAAAAAATTTGGCTATCTACCCAATCAACTGACGATTGCTACTTTTGGTGATCATGAACTGCTTGATTTTTTACCGTGTAAGGTGATATCGCTTGCTCAAGATCATCAAGAAGTTTCACAAGTTGTTATCGCATTATTAATGGAAAGCTTGCGTGAACAAAGTTATAAGCCTGGTACAACCATTATTCCTAGGCGGTTGCTATATAGAGGAAGCTTGGGTAGAGCCTGTCTGAGCGATTATAAAAAATAACTTTTTTAAGTTTTAATCAAAAAATTGGATCTAGATCACATATTAATTATTAATAGAGATAATTTATTTGATAAATATTTTAATTGTATTCATCATTGCTGAAACGATTCAATATAATTCAATTAAGGATTTAGAATTGTTGAGTTATTTTAGCAAACCCAACATTTTAACCCAGAGGTATTTATTCTATGTTTCATTTAGTTAAAGAAAATATTCATTTAAATGAACAAGCGACTAACAAGCAAGAAGCAATAAAAAAAATTGCCGCAGCATTAACGAGTGCAGGTTTTGTTGAAGATGGATATGTTAAAGGTATGCTAGAGCGAGAAGAGCAAGCTGCAACCTATCTGGGTATTGGTATCGCGATTCCTCATGGCACAACAAAAACTCGACATTTAGTGAAAAAAACAGGTGTACAGGTATTTTGTTTTCCAAATGGCGTTGAGTGGGGTGATGATGGTGAAAAAGCTTACTTGGCTATTGGTATTGCGGCAAGCTCTGATGAGCATTTAGAATTACTTCGCCAATTGACACATGTTCTTGGTGAAGATGGCGTTGAAGATAAAATTAAAAAAATTCAAACAGCGGATGAAGCAATTGCTATTTTAACTGACAAAGTAGAGCAACAAGATAACAAATTTACCATTCATCAAGATTCAGTGTTATTAGATATTCAAGCAGATAGCCTAGCAACCCTACAAGCATTGAATGCTTCGCGTTTAAAACAGCACAATGCAGTGAATGCTAATTTTATTGCCGATGTGCTTGATAACAAACCTAATTATTTAGGCAATGGGATTTGGTTAAGTGATAGTAAAAATGGTAATTTAAAAAATGCGATTGCCATTAGCCGTACAGTTAGTCATCTGAGTGAAGATAGTAAACCTGTAAAATTACTTATAACAATGTCGGTTGTTGATGATTCAGTTGCAGAAGTTGTGCATCACATCGCATCGTTGATTTTTAGACAAAAATTAGACCAACTTTTAACAGCAAATGTCGAGCAATTAAGTCAGCTACTTATTTCTGGTTCTGATATCAATAATTCTGAGCATGTTGAATCGATCCCTACTCTTGCTCAATCTAATGCAGCCGAATCAAATGATAATGAATTAAGTCGTGAATTTGTTATTCATAATGAAAATGGCCTGCATACCCGCCCATCATCTGTATTAGTTAAATTGGTAAAAGAATTCAATAGTAAAATAACGGTTGCCAATTTAGATGGTAAAGGTGAGCCTGTAAGTGCAACCAGCTTAATGAAGATTGTAGCTCTAGGTGCTAAAAAAGGCAGTCGTCTTAAATTTACTGCTGTTGGACAAGATGCTGAGCAAGCGCTCGAAGCCATAGGTCAAGCCATTGCTAGCGGATTAGGTGAGGGAACTGAATAATGACTTATCGTGTTGCAACAATTACATTAAATCCCGCTTATGATCTATTAGGTTTTTGTCCTAAAGTTGAACTTGGTGATGTTAATTTAGTCCAGACAAATGCACTACTTGCTGCTGGTAAAGGGATTAATGTTGCCAAAGTACTATCAGATCTGGATGTTAAGTTAACGGTAGGCGGTTTTTTAGGTAAAGAAAATCGTGATGGTTTTAACTTGCTGTTTAAATCACTAAATGTCGTCGATAAATTTCAAACCATTGATGGGCGCACCCGTATTAATGTTAAATTAACTGAAGAAAATAGCGAAGTTACCGACCTAAATTTTTCTGGTTTTACGATTAACGATCAAGATTGGCAGACTTTCGTTACCGATTCATTAGAATGGTTAAAAGATATAGATATGGTTGCCATTAGTGGTAGTTTACCTGCTGGCGTATCTCTGGAAAAGTTTACAGAATGGATGAAGCAAGTTAAAACAATTTGCCCTAAAGTGGTATTTGATAGTAGCCGTGATGCTTTAGTAGCAGGTCTTAAAGCCAACCCTTGGTTAATTAAACCAAATGATAAGGAACTTGAAATGTGGGTTGGTCGAAAGTTATCTACGCTTACTGACATCAAAACAGCTGCTTTACAAATTATCGATAGTGGTATTGAAAATGTGGTCATCTCACTTGGCAGCAAAGGTGCATTATGGGTAACAAAAAATGAAGCGTGGATTGCTAAACCCCCAAAATGCCAAGTTGTTAGTACAGTTGGTGCGGGTGACTCAATGGTCGCTGGATTAATGTATGGTCTTATGACTAATCAATCAATTAAAGATACGTTAGTGTTTGCATCAAGTGTTGCAGCGCTATCTGTTGAACAAGCAGGCGTAGGCATTTCTGATCGTCAAGCTGTAACAAATATGCTCGGCAAAATTGAAATTAACGCTGGATAGGAGTATTCATGAATATATATATTGTTGAAGGTAGTAATACAGGTCCAGTAAATGGACGATTAGCTAAAGCTGAACTTATTTTAGCTGCTAATGCTTTAAATTTAAATGTAGTTGAAAACGCAGCAAATGCCGATGTGATTGTTGCAGTGGGTACAGGATCAATTGCTGATACGTCAGTGATGGGTAAAAAAGTTTATGTTGTTGAACATATCGATGATGTTTTTGCCAATTCGAAACAAATATTAAACGATGCGCCAAATAAAGCAAAAGTTTATGAGCAAACAGCGACAACAGCTTCAGCTTCTGCTACAGGGATAAAACGCATTGTTGCTGTTACTGCTTGCCCAACAGGTGTGGCTCACACATTTATGGCAGCCGAAGCCATTGAAGAAGAAGCAAAAAAACGCGGCTGGTGGTGTAAAGTTGAAACACGTGGATCAGTTGGCGTGGGGAATGAATTAACACCTGAAGAAGTTGCTTCTGCTGATGTCGTTATTGCTGCATGTGATATTGATGTTGATTTAAGCAAATTTGCCGGTAAAAAATTATACCGTACTAAAACTGGTCCTGCTCTTAAAAAGACCGCTCAGGAATTAGATAAAGCATTCGAAGAAGCAACAATTTATCAACCTACAACCAATACCTCATCAGCTAAATCAAGTAATGAGAAGAAGAGCGTTTATAAACATCTATTAACCGGTGTTTCGTATATGTTACCTATGGTGGTTGCAGGTGGGTTAATTATTGCGCTTTCTTTTGCATTCGGATCATTTGAAATTGTTGATGGCGTACAAAAATTAATTGGTGAGCCACATTTGGCACAGATTGGTGGACTGGCGTTTTCACTGATGGTGCCATTACTTTCTGGATATATTGCCTATTCGATAGCCGATAGACCTGGCTTGGCCCCTGGTCTTGTCGGTGGTTTGCTTGCGGTATCAACCGGGGCAGGTTTTTTAGGGGGCATTATCATTGGTTATTTTGCTGGTTATTTAGCCTTGTTAATTACTCGATATTTACCACTACCAAAAACGCTTGAAGCATTAAAACCTATTCTAATTGTGCCTTTACTTGCAACATTGGTAACAGGTTTAGTCATGCAGTTTATTGTCGGTACGCCTATAGCATGGTTAATGAATGCTTTAACTGAGTGGTTAAAATCAATGGGTACCGCAAATGCCGTTATTTTAGGTGCTATCTTGGGTGGCATGATGTGTACAGACATGGGCGGACCAATTAATAAAGTCGCTTATGCGTTTGGTACAGGTTTGATTTCTGCTCAAGTCTATGCACCAATGGCAGCAGTAATGGCGGGCGGCATGGTTCCTCCATTAGCGATGGGATTAGCAACTTTAATTGCTCGTAAAAAATTTGCTAAAGCTGAACAAGAAAGTGGTAAAGCGTCTTTAGTTTTAGGTTTATGCTTCATCTCTGAAGGGGCCATTCCATTTGCAGCGCGTGATCCGTTACGTGTTATCCCTTGTTGTATTATTGGTGGTGCAATTACAGGTGGTATGGCATTAGCCTTTGGTTCAGAATTGATGACGCCGCATGGTGGGTTATTTGCATTAGCAATCCCTGGCGTTGTTAAACCTGTTGGTGGTTATTTATTGTCAATCTTAGTCGGCTCTGTCATTGCTGGTGTCGTTTATGCGGTTATTAAAAAACCGGAAGTTGTTGCTGAAGAAGTTACACAGTAATTATTTTTATACTTACAAAAAACGCCATTTTATAATGGCGTTTTTACTTTTTGATAAATAATAATTACTTTTTCACCCAACGCTGTAGGTCTTTAGCAATAAAATCATCCATTTTTTGTAATATATTTGTTGCATCATCCGATACGATTAATGTGTTATAAAAACTTTCTCGAATAAACCCCTCTTGTACTGCATGCTTTAAAAAGTTCAGCAGAGGTTGCCAAAATTGGCTATTGAATAGCGCGACAGGTTTTTCATGGTAGCCTATTTGCATCGCCGTCCAAACTTCAAAAATTTCTTCTAATGTGCCTGTTCCACCTGGCATCGCAATAAAACCATCAGCTAGTTCAGCAAGCCTTGCTTTGCGTTGATGCATATTTTGAACAACTTCTAACTGAGTAATGCCATGATGCGCAGTTTCGGCTTTAACTAAACGTTCAGGAATAACACCAATAACCTCACCACCATTAGCTAATACGGCATTAGCAATAATCCCCATTAACCCTTTATTGCCACCACCATAAATTAATCGCCTATTTTGTTTGGCAATGGTTTGACCAAGTTGTTCAGCTGCAACACGATATTCAGCACGATTGCCTTCACTGGCACCACAAAACACACAAATATTCTTTTTCATAAACGTTTATTTTACCTATCTTGTCATTTTTAACTTATTTTAGCATAGACATAGACAAATTTGCTTACAAGCTGAGCAATTGATTTTATTTAGTGTTTTAACGATTGACATAAACGTAATAGATGGTTAATATTTTGTCCGTCAAGTGTTCCTCCATAGTTCAGTCGGTAGAACGGCGGACTGTTAATCCGTATGTCACAGGTTCAAGTCCTGTTGGAGGAGCCAAATTCAGTTTTTAAGAACCTGCATTGAGCAGGTTTTTTTATGTCTAATCATCTATGATGGATTTTTGGTCTGTGATTAGCCTTATATGATTGCTTATCTTGCTATCACCTAGTTACTTTTTCCAAATTACCTAAAGTAATAATATAAATTCAAATTGTTACTCACTCTATAACACTTTCCACAAAAATTACTCCAACTGTATTATTGACTTCTATTAATTCTATCTTCATTAACTAAAAATTGTGAATAAAATTCAAATTTCTATTCTTTATTGATCCCCTGATAATATTAAGTATAGCTGTGATGAGCATGAACTTCATTCATGTTATGAAGATTGATGTCAAATTAACAACTTAATTTTTAAAAATGTCAAAGATTTTTTTTATAAAAAAACAAAAAAGTCTTAGTGGTATATTCTAGTAAGGCAATTTTTTGAGGCGTATAATTTGAGACCCGTTAATCAACGTTCTAGTGAAAAATTAAGATGAAACTTAACATAATCATGGCGGCTTTAATGGTAACGAGTTTATCATGTGCTGCTGCAGAACATTCTTCACATTGGGGGTATGAAGGTGAAGATAAACCTGAAAATTGGGGAAAACTATCACCAGAATTTTCAACTTGTGAAAATGGCAAAAACCAATCACCTATCAACATTGAACACGTGTTCAAAACTCATCATGATAAACTTAAACTGGTATTCAAACCAGGTAAGCAAGAAATTATCAATAATGGTCACACTATTCAAGTTAATGTTGGTGAAGGTAATACTTTACAAATCGATAACGAAGTTTTCACCTTACAACAATTCCACTTTCATGCGCCAAGTGAAAATGAAATTAAGGGCAAACAGTTCCCAATGGAAGCACATTTTGTCTATAAAAATAAGAATGGTGAGTTAGCTGTGGTTGCACTGATGTTTAATAAAGGAAAAACGAATCCAGAATTAGCAAAAGCCTGGCAACAAATACCAACCGAAGTTGAAGCGACGGCAACGCTTACTCAGCCTGTTGATATAAAAGCTCTATTACCAAATAGGTTAGATTTTTATCGCTTTAGTGGTTCATTGACAACTCCTCCATGTACAGAAGGGGTAAGATGGATTGTGTTAGAACAAGAAAGCAGTGCATCGGCTGAGCAAATCGAAAAGTTCCACTCAATTATGCATCATGATAACAATCGACCAGTCCAACCATTAAATGGAAGGGTAATTGTTGATTAATGTCCAAATGGCTCTATCAAATGTATTTAGATAGAGCCTATTTTAACAAATTTTTTTCGATTCTATTATAAATAAACTTGTTAATTTTTTTCATAATCGAAATTAAAAAACCAGAAATTACTTATAAATGCTTTGCAACCTCTCGGGCAACATCTAAAGCAATCTGATCCCAAGCATATTCTACCACAGAAGTCATATTTGCATCTTTTACACCACTATCATTTTGCTTGGTTGAAAACTCTTTAGTCCACGTTTTACCTGATAATTCAAATGTGAGATTTAAATATACACTAGCATTATCAATATTCGTCATGCCATAAGTAAATTTAGTTTTGGCATGATTAACAATTATTGTCAGTTTCTTCCCTCCAGAATTTATGTCAGCGTATGTACTAATTGCCTCTTCAATTCTAGTAGAAAGCCCTATACCGGTTGGGATTCGGGTACGACTACCACCACCAATAAATCCTGAAGAACCTTGTATGTCAATACGTGTAGTAAAACTATCAGGAACCCATACAATATTTAAGTTTTGTTTTTGAGGTAAATGGATTTCTGATTTTATTTGTTTTAATGATTGATAAGACAAACGATCATTAAATTGGAGATGAACACTACAACCAGATAAAATAAATCCAAGACAAGTTAATAAAATTATTTTTTTCATACCATTATCCTTAATAAAATTTTCAGTAATATTATGTAATTAGAACAATTAAATTAATAATTACTTACAATTCATAATTAGATAATTTTTCGGTTTATAAACTCGAAGGTAACAAGGATACTTCGATTTGAAATTAAATAAACCAAACATTTTAATTGTGTGAATTAATAGTCAATGGTATTCAGTTAATCGTTGATTATTAATAATAAAATCTAATCTAATCTATGGCTTTATTGGATAACAATAGTGTTTTTTCTATTTAAATGTTTGAATAAGGGTAAAAGGTAGTATTTTCTCCAAATAAAACCATATTAATAACATAGATCTTTATCTCACAGAGGTATTTATAATGAATACTAAGCGCGTCAGCGAGTGATATATGCGGATAAATTTCTAATCCAAGAATAGTTCTTTTTCAAGAATAGGAACATTGATTCTGAATACGTTATAATTTTTATCCGAGGGTTTAATTAAAAGATTAATAATCATTATGATAGATTTATTATTTTTCATTATTAGCTTGAGTTTTCTTAATTAAGTATTTAGCAACAACGTTGCTGTTCTCCTTGAATATCTCTTTATGGCATACCTAACAATTCTTATACAAAAATACAATTTATATCAGATATGATGATTTGGTTAAACTTCTTTGGATTAATTTAGAAAAATTAGAAACAAAAAATAAATAATTCATTAATTTTTTCAATAAATTACGAACTTTAATAAGCTGGAGGGAGTTAAATTATTTTATAATAAATTGATTAATTGAATAAAAATAGTTTAATTTTTTGTAGACCAATTTAAGTGCTGATTAGGTTAATATTCGTAATATCTTTATTTTTATACACAATGAAAAAAAACACGAAATCGTTTATTCTATAAAAAATGATGAGATTGATTAGGAAATAATGATGCAAATTTTTACAAATAAAAGTCAAAAATTGACTATCTTAAAAGAAAAACCATTCAAACTAGAAAAAGAGATCCAGTCATTATTTGAACATAATTTAGATATTATTGGTAATTTAACCTTTGTAAAATCTGAATTCAAAATTAAAGATTACCGCATTGATACTTTAGCTTATGATACTGAAGCGAATGCATTTGTTATTATTGAATATAAACGTGAACGTAATTTTAGTGTTATTGATCAGGGCGTGACCTACTTAAATCTTATGCTGGATTATCAGGCTGATTTTATTGTCGAGTATAATGAATCTTGCCAAGCGAATTTAAAACGTCATCAAATTGATTGGTCGCAAAGTAAAATTATTTTTGTTTCCCCTGCGTTTACTGACTATCAAAAACAATCGACTAACTTCAAAGATTTAGCCATAGAACTATGGGAAATTAAACGGTTTGATAATGACTTAATTTCGATTAACCCTATCAAACGTTCTAAGTCGGCACCAAGTATTAAACAAGTACAACATACGAAAGATTCGGCATTAGATAAAGTAACCAAAGAGTTAGTTGTATATGATGAAGACTACCATTTAGAGGATAAATCAGATGACGTTCTAGAGCTTTATGAAAGCTTTAAGAATGCTATTTTAGCGTTATCGACAGATCTAGAAATTTCACCTAAAAAATTTTATATTGCTTTTAAACAGGGTAAAAATAATATTGTTGATATTCATATTCAAAGTAAATCGTTGAAGATATGGATTAACGCCAAAAAAGATGAACTGGATGATCCAAAAAAACTCACTAAAAACGTTTCGAATGTTGGTCATTGGGGAAATGGGGATTATGAGTTGACGGTAACTGATACTAAGAATTTAGAATATATTATGAGTTTGGTAAAGCAGGTGTTGTAAGAAGCTACGCTCTTTATGAGGAATAATAAATAGTATGTGGAACAAAATGAGTGATTATTTAAATAGAAATGGGTTTTTGAACATGTCACTAAACCTATTTTGGTGTTTTGTAATACTTTATCTAATAGCAAATCAATATTATGTTATTGCTGGAATCATCTTTTATATTCCCACTATTATTTATATTGTTACTCATTATCAACAATTATTATCTCGCCTAAAAAAATGGTGGAAACTTCTACTTAGTTTTGGTTTTTTATTCTTTTTTGCTCGCATTTATGCCGAAAAGTCATTAAGCTATATTTATGATATCAACCCTGAGTATTTAAATTACTCGGTTAGTATATATGCCACGTTAGTAGCATTGTGCATTGGTGTCATCTTAATTTTTCTATTTTATTTTATTCGTTATCAAATAAAATCTTCATGGTGGGGATTTCTTAATTTTTTGACTACAAAGCATAGAGAAAAGACACAATCAATTGAGTTTTGCTTGGCACCATTTGTGATGATAGGAATGTTTAGTATAATTTTTCCATTATCTTATGTTGCCGATGAATTGAGGGATTATTATATTATCGCTGATGCTTATCCTATTTCTGACTGTGGTGAGAAACATAAAGATATTGTTTATATCAGAAAAAACAATGCTGAATGTTATTCAATTAAGTTAACGATTCCACCTGTATTTAATACCATAGAAATAAAGAAATAAACTTAACTATAAATAATATTCTTTATTGATATTTATGGGTTGTAAGTGGAATCTTCATTATCAATTACATAATTTTTATTAATTTTTTAAATTTTAATCCTGTTTTCTAAATCTATTTTATGCCATGTTCCAGGTGAGGGATAGACAGGTTTTCACGTAATTAGTTATGGACATAATTTATTTGCTAATCAATAAACTTAGAATGTTTTATCCTTGTATCTAACTATCTCTTGTATCGACTTTCAATTTTCTGAAATGTATTTTCAAACGCAGCTTCCCGTTCTCTTTGATAAGTTTCTACTTGATCTGATTTTATATGTAAAAATTCTCTTTATCAGCATATTCGATCAATTTATCTTTAAAATTGTCTATAATTGATAAAATAATATCTCTAATTTTTTTATTTCTTCTAGTTCCGAAAAGGAATCTTCATCTTCCTTTTCTAAATACTTACCGCCATGCAATTGAATTTCTATTTTTTAAAAAGTGAACATTAATATAGTTTTCATTCAATTTTAACGGTGGTTTATATTTTAGACTGATGATAGTGTGAATATTCTTTAATTTTTTAGGTGTGAGATTTCCAGCTGTATCAATAATGGAAGAACCATGGTCATTATCAACATCAATATCAACGTTAAAGTTAACGTTTTCTAATTTATTGATAATACTTATTTCATTTTGGATAGTCAGGTACTCAGTATTTTCATTACACTACGCAACAATTTTTTTAATGAAACAGCTTTGAAGTTTTGAGTTAATTCGTTAATTCTTTTTTTTGATTCAGTAATATATGTGATATAAATTTTACTGCTTTGGTGTTAACTCTTTACTAGTTAGTCCTTCTACTTTCGGTGATTTCCAATCTGTAAGCATGCCGTAAACCGTGCATTTTATTGAACCTGACTTTTTAGTATTGTCTGTAATAGATTTTAGATGGTTCTATTCACATTTTTTAATTCGCAATACCCGAATTTTCTTTCTATAACGAGAGGGCCAAATTCGTTTAGCCTCTATACCCAATGCATTGGCAATAATCAGTTCGCCTTTTGTCCATGGGCGAAGAAGTGCGTTAGAAAGCGTTGAAGGTGCATAGCCAGATTGTCTAGATAACGCAGATAGCGTTGTTCCTTTCTTTTTCAATGCTCCAATAATATCGGCAGGATGCCAGTCTTTTTTGCTATTCATAACACCTCCTAAAATCATCAATTACATGAATTATTAATGTAAAACTTTAATTATGATTAAATTAAAATCAAAATTCAAGTTATACATGATTTATTAAGGCATTCCATTACGAAATTCAAATCGAAGAAGTGGATAATTATTAATCAAAACTATATAAGATGAGTAGCAATAATCATGATTGGTAAGCGATTAAAAATAGCTAGAATTAATGCAGATCTGACACAAACTGAACTTGGAGTGAAAGCAGGATTAGACGAAGAATCAGCAAGTTCCCGCATTAGTTCTTATGAAAATGAAGTTCATTCACCTGATTTTACTCTTGTAAAACGTCTCGCAAAAGTTCTTGATGTACCTAGCGCTTATTTTTATGCTGAAGATGATGAATTAGCCGATTTTATTCTTCAATATAACAAGCTAAAAAAACAAAAGCCTAATGCGTTTGTGAGTTTAACGGCTTCATAATTGTGATGACATCCGTTTATTTAGAACAAATAGTCGCCACAACTGAATGGCATAGAATTGTCTATGATTCTTATCATGAATTAAAGGAAATTGAGTTTCAATCAACTACCATCTATAATCGGTAGTTATTGTCAAATAAGACAAAATGCTGATATGTTAATTAAAATAGAAAGTTTTTATGGTGATTCATTGCTTTCTGGTAAAGTGTCTTCTATTGGTCAATTAAAATATCGAGTGATGACAGTAGTAGCCGATTGCGATATACAAGATTTTATATCTGTTTTTTGTGCTCGTTATAGCTATGATATTTATCCATATGATGAAAGTATTCAGGTAGATTATGTGGTGGATCTCGATATTTATAAGGTATATAAACCAATTTATTAAAATATGAGAGGTTTATATTATTTTTCTTATTGTTAGACCGAACGCCCCTAATAGATATTTGCGCCAGTTCGTTAGGGTTCGAATGTTCGGGGGATCAGCCTAGACGCAAATAATACTTTAACATACAATTATGTACATTATAGTACTGTTTTTTTATACTTTTAATTATTTTATACTTAGCAAGTACTTTTTTTGATTGTTAATGACTCTTTTAAAATTATTTTGAAATCCAAACATTATTTGAGATAAGGAGTGATTAAAAAATAGAACATCATTTTTTGAGAAATCATTACTTTTTTTATAATAAGAAACAACATCAGGAGCATCTGAATATAATAACATTGCCTCATAATGAAGAACGCTATGCTTAATTGAATTAAAAAGGTTGTTAATGGTTTTTAAAAACTCAGTATTATCTTCATAATAATCAATACCATTACCAATAATAATTTGTTTACAAAGCGGGTAAATGCTATCTTTTTTAGTTGAAAATAGGTCTCCTATACAATCCACTTCAATTTTGTTTCTTGCCTTGAAAAGACTTTTATAACAAGTAACATATGTCAATTGAACCAGCTCATCAAATAAGCTTCTAATGGAAAGTATTAATCCTTCTGTTTTTAACCTATAAAGAATAAATGGATTTTGTTCTTGTTGAATTAGTTGATATGGATTTTGTAAATTTTTCATATTTTCTTCATGAAATTTTACAATATCTATAAATTCGTGCTGAATTAATAAATGCTTATTAACAATCATTAAAGACTGCAATTCTGGATTGGTAAATCTCTCTATTTCTTCATATTTTGGCATTTGAAGAAAACTATATGATTCAATTTGAAATTGTTTTATCGAACATTCCTTATCGTAAATATAATTTTCTTCAATCAAATTAGTTCTGGGGAATATATCCTCTTTTACAATCCATTGATGATTTTCAAAAACATATATCTGTCCTTTTGGTAATTCTTGGCTTGGTAATTCTATATCAGTTGAGTTTGCAGGAAGTCCAATTCCTTTTTGTTGATAGTAATTATCTTCTTTATGTGTAAAAAATTTATCCCATTTATTATAGTGAAAAATGGTTACATATCGATCATACTCATAAAATTCTTTGCGCATAAGTATAGCTCCAATAAAGTATAACAATTTATTTCTTAACCAATTTCAGGATAGTAATATACTTATTACATAATCATACACTTTCAATATACATTAATTTATCTTGATATTTGTCAGTAAAAATAATTTTAGTTTGCTACACGGATAAATGTATAGTTATCTTCATTATGAAGATAACTGACTTTTATAATCAAGGAATGATTTACTTAAGCAATGACTTCCACTAGTATCCATTATTTTAAAGCCTTTTTACTCGATACTTGAGTGGATACCTATTTTTATTGTGAATAGTAGTTTTGAAAAACAAACCCCATGCAATCAAAGTAATAATATTGTTTCTAACGTGTCGAAAAACTCTTCAAGCCAAGTAGTGAGCGGGTGGTAAATTTCAGCAACTCTAATCTTTCTATACCTCTCACCCTCATTTTTATGTAAAACCGCGAATTGAAATAATTTTTTTAGATTTTATTTATTCATTATCACTATATTAATAGGTGTTTAATAATATTGATATAAATCAGATTGATAACCATAGGTTCAAGATTATATTGAAATGTGAATACCAGTGAACACTTTTAATAAAAACTTTAAAATATTGGAAGGTAAGTATAAAAAAACAGTTTAATAACTGGTATATGTTAAAGGTGATATTTGAAAAAGCACCCCTCACATCTGAGGAGTGGATCTGATTAATAATTGAAAGCGTAACCCAAATATGGAGCACGATATAGTTAATGATTAACTAACTTTAAATTGCGGTTACCTGATAGAGAGACATTTCCTTGGCTTGCTTGCTCTACAAAGTTACCCCACCAATCAAGCATAATGCGCCGTTGTTCTAGATAAGTAGCGCGGTTATAGGCTCGTCTGACGCTATTAGTATCGACGTCGGCAAGTGCCGCTCCAATAATATTAGGGTCAAAGCCTTGTTCATTTAATGCTGTACTTGCTAAAGCCCTTAATCCATGTGCGACTAACTTGTCTTTGTATCCCATTCGTTTTATTACCATGTTAGCGGTTTGGCTATTCATTGGGGTGCTATAGGTGGTTTCATACTTGGGAATATATTCTCTCTATACCCACTTATAGGCTTCATAATTGATAATATCGCCATAGCTTGTTTATTGAGCGTGATAGTATGTTCTCGTCTCATTTTCATTTTTTCAGCAGGAATAATCCATAAGCAATTATCAAAATCAATTTCCTGCCATTTAGCCCCTATTGCTTCATTTGGACGCGTCATAGTTAATAATTGCCATTCAATAACACAGCGCGTCTGTAATTCGATTCTAGCCATAGCAAGAGATTGCATAAATTCGGGTAAATCCTGTGCGTTAATTGTTGGCATCTGCCCTTTTATGGCATTTTCAAAGGCATCTTTTATTTTTACTGCTGGGTTAGCATCAATTAAGCCTATATTTACTGCATAAAATATAATTTCATTAATACGCTGACAAAGTCTTTTGATTGTTTCTAACTTACCGTTAGCTCACAATGGCTCTATTGCTTTGATAAAGTCTTTTGCTTTTAATTTAAAAATGGATTTATCACCAATATAAGGAAATAAATGTAACTCTAATGAGTTCCAAGTTCCTTTTAAAGTTTTTTCACTTAGACCTTTACCACTTTTGACCTTAAACCACTCCGAAGCAATCTTCTTAAATGTACTGGTGATTTCTTCATGCTTACGCTGTTCTTCTTCTGCTTTATACTCTTGGGAATCTATGCCTTGCTTAATTAATTCTCGTGCTTGCTGTAGTGAAACTTCGGAATAACTACCAAAACTGATTAATGAACGGATTTTATTTATAGGAGGAAATAGTTAAACCGCCATATTTTAGAGCCGTTAGATTTAATTAAAAGATATAATCCGTTACCGTCAGATAAAAGAGTAATCCTTATTCTGTGGCTTGGCTGTTTTTATTTGAGTGTCCGTTAATGGAGAAGTTATACGATTTTTAGTTATATGTTATTCGTATAACTAATCATATAACTAAAAAATGTGGCTGTAAATGTATCTTACTGATGCTTACAGGGTAAGGAAATAGGCTTAAAGGCTTATTAATACTGGATTTGGTGTATTTTAGTGGGTTTAAAAGAATCTTACGAAATAGTGAATTGGTGGAGCTGGCGGGAGTTGAACCCGCGTCCGAAATCTCTACATCCTTGGTACTACATGCGTAGTTTGTCTTTAAATTTCGCCTACCTGCTGCGGACAAACACGCTACCGATAGACTAGCTTGATTAAGTTTAATGCTTCCGCCCCAAGCAAGGCTTCCACACGATCTCGTTTGGGTTTGACTCCTCTTTATCCCCGTCCTACGAGCGGAGGCTAGGGAGAGAAGGCTCTATGCAGGTTATTAAGCTGCTAGTGCGTAGTTTTCGTCGTTTGCGACTATTTTTTTGCGGTTTATTTACGAGGCCTACCGCACCTCGGCATGCACCTTGGGTTTCGCAAATCCCGTCGAATCCAGAATCAGCCCCAATTGTGAATTGTTAATGTAAACAATATCGGGGCATTATAGGTCAATTCAATAGGGAATACAAGTTAACCAACTTCGGGGTTTACCCAGTTTTCGGTTGGTTTTTCATCTTTTAATGCGGCAATAATATTATCGACTGCACATTTTGCCATTGCGTAGCGAGTTTCAACTGTTGCTGATCCTACATGTGGTGATAATAAAACATTATCAAGCTGCATGAGTGGTGAAGTTGTTGGTAGGGGTTCGACTTCAAATACATCAAGGCCAGCAGCTTTGATCGTTTTATTTTTTAATGCTTCAATTAATGCTTGCTCATCTACAATTGCTCCTCTCGCACCATTAATTAATATGGCTGATGGTTTCATTAAAGCTAATTTTTGTTTAGTAATGAGTCGTTTGGTTTGGTCGGTTAATGGCAGAATAATCACCACAAAATCTGCTTGGCTAAGCACGTCATCAAGTTCTAGGCGCTTAGCTTGATAAGCTTGTTCTACATCGGGATGGGCTGAGCGGTTATAGTAAATGACATTCATATCAAAGCCACAGTGTGCGCGTTTAGCAATCGCTTTACCAATTCGACCCATCCCTAAAATACCAATGGTTTTACCATAAATATCTGTGCCAAAATATTCAGGTGTAATGCTCTTGGTCCATTTTCCATCATGAATTAGATTGGATAACTCTACCGTTCGGCGTGCGGTCGCCATTAATAGTGTAAAAATAAGGTCAGCGGTGCTTTCGGTCAATACTTTCGGGGTATTCATTAATCGAACACCATGCTTTTTTAAAGCACTAAGATCATAGTTATCGTAACCAACCGAAATTGTTGCTGCTGCTTTTAATTTTGGCGTTTGGGTTAAAAATTCATCATCAATGCGTGTTGGCATATTAGAACCTATCATACCGTCGGCACTTGCTAATGCTTGAATAAAGGCTTTTGTATCGGTATTAGGATTACGTTCAAATAGCGTGAGATTAAAAGCTTGCTCTAATCTAGCTTGTTGATCAGCAGGAATTTTACTAAATAATACAACATTCTTTTTCATAAACTCTCCTTACGTGCTGCTTGAATTGTTTTAGCCAGTATATCGCTAGTCACTTTTATTGTGCAATTGATTGACTTAAAAAGTTAATTTGTAAAGAATTTTAATCTTAGAGATGTGTTTAAGCAAAAAAATGGTTTTGCACTCACATTTTATTTTGAATAATAACCGAATGCAGCTTGATTAAAAAAAGATGAGGTATAGTAATTATATCGAAATATTAATAAGTAACAGGCAAGCAAAGCCGTTAAATAGTTAATACAAGAATAAGTAATCGATAATCGTTCAAAAAATAAAATAAATAACATTAAGAATTTATATTGCCAGCCACTATGAAAATAATCTGATTGATTTGCTACTGATCATAATAACGCTGTAAAGTTATTGTTGATAAAAAAGTAAGATTATTTGACTTATTTTTGTACTAACACAAAAATTTTTTTTTAAAAAATTAAAAAAATATTTATTATAAATCAATTAGATATTAATTTATTTCATAAAAAACTAAAATTATTTGAAATTAAATTGAACTTTTTGTTGTTTAGCTTGTCTATATCTACAGATTACATTTTTTCATTTTTTGCCCTCCACTCGAGTTTTCGGGTGGATTTTTTTTATCTGTTGTTTTTTGTCAAACGATCTTTTCAAATTTTAGCTTCTCATTGATTGTTACTATCAAATTACAGTAAAAAAATTGCGCTTCACTCGGTAGGAAGATAATATTCATTATCGGCTATTGAAATGGTATTGTTTTTTCTGCTATCAAGTCCTGCCCACTAATACTTAATTATAAAGTGACCAAACTTAAGATAATCATGTACACTTTGATAGCTTTTTATTGATATAAGTAGAGAGATTTTTATGTTCGTTACCAAAAAAACACAAGGACACCTAATTGCCTTGATGACAATCTTTATTTGGGGAAGTACGTTTATTGCAACAAAAGTATTATTGGTCAATTTTAAACCCATTGAGATTTTGTTTTATCGATTTTGTCTTGGCTATGTCATGCTTTGGGTTTTAGCCCCGCGTTTGTTAGTTTGGCAGGGTATTAAGCGAGAATTAATGTTTTTATGTGCTGGATTTTGCGGAGTAACATGTTACTTTCTATGTGAAAATATAGCGTTAACTTATACCAATGCCTCGAATGTTGGGGTTATCACGACCTTAGCTCCCGTATTTACAGCGTTTTTATCGATATTCTTTTTAAAAACAGAAAGGCCACCTCGACGTTTTTATATTGGTTGTTTGTTTGCTATTTTTGGGGTTGCATTGATTAGCTTTAATGGTAAATATGTGCTTTCTCTTAATCCTTTAGGTGATATTCTTGCTGTTGCAGCTTGTTTATTTTGGGCTTGCTATTCTATTTTAACCAAAAAAAGCAGTAATTATGGTTACAATACCATTTTATTGACTAGGCGTTTTTTCTTTTATGGCTTACTACTGATGATACCGGCTTTATCTATTTTTGACTTTAAGTTTGGGTTAGAACGGTTTAGCCAAATGACTAATTTACTTAATATACTATTTTTGGGTGTTGGCGCATCAGCAATTTGTTTTGTATCTTGGAATTATGCAGTGAAATTAGTTGGCGCTGTTAAAATTAGTATTTATCTGTATTTATTGCCAATTTTGACCATTCTTGCTGCGGTTATGATTTTACATGAACCGTTTACTTTAATTGCTGCATTCGGCACCTTACTGACACTTATTGGTGTGTTATTGTCTGAAGGTAGAATAAAAATTAAAAAGCGATGACTTAACTCTATGAGTTATATTCAAAAGGGGCTATTGCCCCTTTATTGTTAATTATTGTACTCGCTTATCAATAGCATCCATAATGATTTGACCAAGATGTTCATAATTTTCATCAAAATGATGCCCACCAGGCAATTGAAATGCTTCACCTTTCATTTCAGGCTGTAGACAGCCGGTATCCTCTTTTTCTTCCTCTCCATAGATGCAAAATAGTTTATTGGCTGGAATCTGTGCAACTTCTGGTGCGGTTTTCATTTCGTCACCCGATTGTCCTAGCCATCCACTGACTTCAATTTCAAAATTAGCATCTTTTGAAAAAGCTATCATAACTAGCGCTTGGACACTTTTTTGATCTTGCGGTGATAGTCGGTTATAGAGTGCAGGTAAAATATCCCCACCAAAAGAGTAACCAGCTAAAACGAATTGAGTTGTTCCCCATTTGTCTCGATATTGTTGCATTAAATAGCTCAAATCTTTCGCGCTACGTTCAACTGAACGATGCTGCCAAAACAGTTTTAATGCATCGACGCCAACTACCGCATACCCATGCAAAGCCATATATTCAGCCGAAACTTTATCAAGATCACGCCAACCACCATCACCAGAATAATAAAGTGTAATGGTTTTAGGGTGGATCTCTTTGCTTCTGGCGGGTAATTCTATAACAGGTAATTGTTCATGCTCACCAAATAAAATAGATGATAAGTGTAAACTCAGTAGTTCAGTTGGCGAAGCTTGGTATTCACCGATTGACGTTGTAACATGAATATTTTTTTGTTCCCGAGGAAAAACAGCAACATCATCATCCGGTGGATTATTCCAAATCACTTGCCAACTACCATGGCTGGCTTGTGCCGGTAATGGTGCATCGCAATCTTTGTGATCTAAGGTAAATTCAATTGATAATGCTTTGGCGTCATCACTTTGTTGTTCTGTTAACCATCTATAAGCAAAGGCTGCACCTTCTTCCATGCCTGCGACAGCAAAATTCTTTTCTTTGAGAATTTTTTTAGCTTGTTTAAAACGTGCTTGCTGCTCACTACAACTGGCAGAGGGCTTTAATTCAAACTGGACAAGTTTAGCGCCCATTTTTTCTGACAAGTCTAACAATTGTTGTTCAGTAAAATGATTTTTGGGTGTAGCAACAATAATTGCGGCTGCTTCAGCTGAGCGTTTTGGGGCTGCTGATAGAATGGAATACTCATTATTGATTGTTACGGTCTTAACTGATGCACTTTCTTGATTTTTTATAAAATACCAGCCGAGTATAATCAGTATTAATAGCGTAATAAATAATAAAGCATAGCGTATAAATTTTTTCATATTAATTATTTTTATTCTTTTTTAAACCTGTAATACCACCAGAAATAAGCATAGTAGTATCAATTAAAGCAACTAATGGATCAAGCCCAGCGGGAACGGCCATATAACGCGGCTCCCAATGCGTTGCAAACTTTTCTTTAAAGCGACGTAAACCTTGAAAGTTATAAAAACGTCCACCTCGTCTAAACACGAGTGCACCTAGCCTTTGAATTAATGGGGCGCCGCGTCGCCTTTGCATACCAGCCAAGGGTACCATACCTAGACTAAAGTACTTAAACCCTCTTTCTTGATAATGCAAAATTAAGCCCACCATTAAAAATTCCATCGTTAATTTGGGAATATCTTGTATGACCCGCATTAAATCGATACTGGCCGAATAGTGTTGATCGGTCTCGAGTAAATTAACAAAAGCAATGATGCGTCCTTGGTATTCAATGACTGCTATCGTAAAATTATCCAGATATTGCTTAGAAAAAGACCCTAATGAAAATCTTTTTTCCTTTGAATGTTTATTTTTAAGCCAAGCATCCGAAACCGCTTTTAGTTCATCAAGCGGCGCTGTTCCTGGTGGATAAAATTTGAGTGATAGTCCATCACGTTGCCCTCGATTCCAAGTATAACGAAGATCTTTATAACCTTTTGATGTTAAATCAAAGATTTTTAAATTGACTAATGCTTCTTCACCAAGTTTTACTGTACGTAAACCAATATCCATATAAAAAGGTAAATTAGCTGCTTTGACTTGATAAAAAACAGGGCGAAGATGGTGTTCATCACACAGATCACGAAATGACCAAATTAAGTCAGCTCTATCAGCAATATCACCAATCGGGTCAAATAAGGCAACCATACTTCGGCCGCGTCTTGCATACATAATAAAGGCGGTTTGTTCTTGGTTGAACAAGAGTGATTTATCTCCACTCATTGCTAAGCCGCCTTCAGGCTGTTTTGAATTTAAAATGATTTGATAAGCTTTATTAAGTTGTTCTGTTTCTGGTTTAGTTAAAATTGGTAACGCTGGTCTGAATAACCAAATTAACATAATCGAACTTAACAAAATAAAACTGCCTAAGGCTGCACGTAATGCTCGTGGTACTCGGCTATCTAATTCAAACTGCCACCATAGATCTTGGCTATAGGGTACATCTTGATAAATAAATAAAATAAGCCAAACAAAAAGCGCAATCAGACAAAAACAGATGGCAAAAGATTTGAAAGAAAAGGGGATAACACTAAGTCGGCTTTTTCGATAAAAAGCATGCCTAAAATTAATGAGTAATATTGCAATAACTAATAACGTTATGGCTTCTATCCAATGTAGGCCTCTTAACACCGAGCAGAGGCTACCAATCAAGAGTAAAACAACGGTAATTGCCCACGCTGAATAAAGACGTCGGCGTAAACCCATTGCAAGTAATAAACATAAAACGCCAATCAAACTCGCACTTAGATGAGCTATATTGATAATTTTATTCGGAATAAATTCATCAACAAAACGATGATTAAAACCAGGAATGATGCTAGAAAACATCATCACTACACCGGCAAAAAATACCGCAGCAGCCATGATAGAAGCCGCAATTCCCGTTTCAGTTTGCTTGACTTGTGATGAAGTTAAATAATGCTTTCCTTCATTGATTAACAGCAAAATACCAGCAGGGATAAGCGGGATTAAAATATAAATAATACGATAAATGACTAATGCGACAGTTAAAGATGCTGCACCAATTTGAGATGAAAATGCAGCGAGCATAATTGCTTCAAATACGCCTACCCCTCCTGGTACATGACTTAATACACCAGCAACTAATGCTAAAATGTAAATCATAATAAAGGTAATAAAATTTGGATGAGAAGGTAATAGAAAGTAAAGGATAGCCCCTGCTAAGACAGCATCAAAGAAGGTAATAATAAATTGGCTTGAAGCCAAACGTAAGTTTGGTAAACGAATAGACCATCTTGCAATTTTAAATAAGCGAGTATCTTTATTAGGCCTGTCCGATAAACGATTGCAGTATAAGAAAATAAATAATCCAACATAAAAACAAAATAGCATGCTTGCTATCAATATCACGCCATTTTCAGATAAGTGCAAAGCAACCATAGCATTATGTGGATGAATTAATGCCGCCGCTGCTGCCAGTAATGGTAGCGTAAAGCCTAAAGAGAGTGTAACAAAAATCGACATTCTTGCCACATCAATCGTTGTTAGTCCATATTTGAAGTATAAACGACAACGAACTGCGCCCCCTGATAACGCCGATAAACCTATTGCATTACCAATAGCTGAAGCACAAATTCCACCTAAAACAATAATAGAAGGCTTTAGATTTACGCCTGCATAACGCGCGGCTGACCATTCATAGCAAATTAACATTAAATAGCTACCAATAGCCGATAAACAAGCAAATAAAATAGCTTGCGGTGAGAGTTGGTGAACGGCTAATTTTAAATCATCAAGATTAATTTCTTTTAATAGATGCCAGCAAACAATCAAAGCAATAAAAAAGATGGATAATCCAAATAATAAAGCTAGGAATTGGCGATAGCGAGTGAAGTATTCTATCAATTGCCAAGGCAAAACTTTACGCGCTGATATTTTCACGTGAGCAACTCCGATATTTGCTTTATAAATTTTTGATTTGCGCATTCTACCTTTCAAGTTTGTTGAAAACAATCATCCCAAAATAAAAAAAATATAAAAAAAACATTAATTATTACTGAGCAACTTGTTTAATTGATTATTTTTATTTAGTTGATATGAGTTTTTAACAAAAATCATTATGGGTTAATAAATATTACTTTTGGGATAATATGTATTGCTTTATAGTTAGTTTACTTTTAACCTTAGTTGCAAATTAGCTAAAGTAATTTAAGCGTTATCACTGATAGTTTATTCGTAAAAAGGCATTTAGTTGTTGTTTTGTTGTTATCAATAATTATTTAATAAGTTGTTTTATTATGAAAACAGAGATAGGTAATTTAAATAGACTTCGATCGCCAAGCTGGCAACGTTTTGCTAAAAAAAAATATTGTGGTTTGTTCATTCCTATCATTTTTTATTTATTGCGAACAATAAGGACTCGATTTTATTTAATTCGACTATCCATAGTGCTGTTTTTTTGGGGTTTATTCAGTTTTAATGTTTTTAGTGCATTACCCGTAGTTCAAGCTGTTAAGACTGTAAATACCATACAAGGTTCGGCTCCCTATCTTACTTTTGATGGTGGTAAAAGCCGTGCTTATACCACTTATGATTTATTCGTCATTACTTTACCTGACGGCAGAGAATTTAATTACTCAAATAACGTTTCCTCCACCACTAATCCGATTCAATTAACCGGTGCACCAACAAAAGTTAAAGATATTAAAACGATCATCCCTTACAATCAAACAGCAGATAGCTCAGATCAAAACAGGGATATCACTGCTCAACAAAGCATGACCGATGTGCTCAACTCTGGTCCTTATTGGTTTGATGTCGATGGTGATGGTGAAATAACGGCGACCGGTCATTTTCAATTGATTGTAAAAAATGCTAATAACCAAGTGCTTAGTTTGGATGATGAATTAAACGATTGTGAAGCGCCTTATAGCTTTAGGCTAATGCATGATGGGAGTGATGTCACCACTAAATATGGCGATCCTAACCATTTTTCATTGAACTACACTGATATGATTTACTACCTGAATCCGGCACCGGGTGCTTGCTCTTTATCGGCAAAACCCAATTTATTCGTCAGCGATACCCATAAAACTTGGTCAGGTTCGAATTATTCAGGACCGCAAGGCATGTGGGATGATGCCAAAGGATTCAGACAACAATCTTTTGATAATCCAGAATTGAACTTTCCAACTATGGCCGCTAATGGGCTATTGTTTACCATGGATTTAGCTGATTCAGCCAGTAATATGAGCTTTACTAAAATACCTGCCGATTCCGGCATTGACTTAGAGATTACCAGCAAAGGTAATCAAGCAAAAATCACTTTAACCGGTCCGGCTGACGGCGCCAGTTTGCAAGATGCAAGTAAAGCAGCAGTTGCCACCACCTTTATTCTTTATGCCGATAAGGCGAAAACCCAAAAGCTATATAGTTTTACCATTAAAAAATGGTTTATTGCTAAAAAAACTCGTCCGGAAAATTTTGATGAAGCAGCAAAACAGTATTGTCGTGATTTAGGTTATCAATTACCGACAGTATCACAATTGACCAATGCCAATTCAAAAGATTCTTCGAGTTATTGGGATGGTGGTTTGGCCGGGCAAGGCAATAATTATCAACGCCGTATTGGTGGTGGATTGTTTGCTGAGTGGGGCGAAATTCATCTAAATTCTTATCCGCAAGCTGACATTTACCCTAATGAAATTTACTTGACCAGCAATGATTTGCAAGTTTATTCAAATATGGGACAAATTCAAAAAAGGGGATATGGTAGTCTGGTTTGTATCAGTCCTAATTAACGTATTGCGACAATTAGTGATGAAACCATATGTATTGTTTAAAATAACTCGGTTGATTGAAATGCGTGACTTAGCAGCGATAAAATCAAGTTTAGCTTTATTGATATCAAAAATGATAATAGCTTGTCTTGGCATTGTTTGTTACAGTGTGAATGCGGGTTTACCTTATGTTGAAGCGGTCGAAACAACAAATACCATACAAGGTTCGGCTCCTTATATCTCTTTCGATGGGGGTAAGACGCGCTCATTTTATACCGATAATCTTTTATCTATCACTTTACCTGATGGGCGAAAATTTACAAAAGCAACCAACACTTCATCAAAGCAAGTACCCATACAATTAAATGGGGAATCGATCAGCGCCAAAGATTTTAAAACCTTAATTCCTGAAAACCAAACATCCGTTTCTTTAACTGAGGTATTTGCGACTAACGGTTTTTGGTTTGATCAAGATGGTGATGGTGATATCACAGCAACAGGGGATCTTATGTTATCCATTCAAGATGCTAACGGTAAGTCTGTTGCTTTGGATAATGAGTTAACTGATTGTTATGCTCCTTATAGTTTTACGTTGAATCATATGAATGGCACATTATCTACTAAATATGGTCAGCCAAATACGGTTGCATTTGACGCAAATAGTACCACTTACTATTTTTCTCCGCCTAATGGTGCCTGTACTTATTCAGCGGAGCCAAATTTATCAGTCAATGACAGCAAAGGCAACAGTTGGGGCGGAACGGACTATTCAGGACCAGAAAATGAGTGGGATGATGCTAAAGGTTTTAAACGGCAATCTTTAACGCATCCAGAATTAAATTTTCCAACTATGGGTGAGAATGGTTTGTTTTTTTATCTGAATTTACTTGATAGTTCAGCACCAGATATGAGCTTTGATAAAATACCCGCAGATTCAGCAATTAATTTAACCATCACTGGTAATGGTTCTAAAGCCAAAATTCAATTAACTGGACCGACAAGTAGCGCTGATGCAGCACAAGCAGCTAAAGCTGCTGTTGCTACGACCTTTATCTTATATAAAGATAAAGCTAAAACCAATAAAATTTATGCTTTTACTATACAAAAATGGTTTATTGTTCAGGCTGAAAATACCAGTATGCTTTTTGACCAAGCAAAACAATATTGTGATAATTTGGGTTATCAAATACCGACTTTACTGCAATTAACTAATGCAAATTATAATACAATTTGGACGGGGGGATTACCCGGGTTAGGTCGTCACTATCAACGCCGGATCGATGGAGGACTGTTTTCTCAATGGGGCGAGACAAACAACTATTATTATCCTGAAAGCCATTTTATTTCCGGCGCTGTTTATTGGAGCGCAAATAGCTTCCAAGAGGGTGGTAAAACTTATTATTTGCAAGTGCACTCTAACATAGGGATGATTGATTATTGGACAGATAAAGCTAAAGTTGCTTGTATTAGTCCTAATTAAGCAAAATAAAAAAAGGTTTAAATGATGAAAGATTCACCGCTAACTAAACATCAACAACGTGCTATGCAAGCCGTAAAAATTTTTGTAGAACAAAAGCTTGCCCATGATTTTTCAGGTCATGATATGGCACATATTGAACGCGTAGTTAAATTGGCACAAAAAATCTTACTCAATGAACCCAATGCTAATTATTTTATTGTTGTTTTAAGTGCTTATTTACATGATGTAATTGATGAAAAAGTAGTGTCTAATGTAGAATTAGCGGTTGATGAATTACGTGCTTTTTTAGCATTGCAGGATTTGACAGAACATGAAATTACCTCTATTTTTTCTATTATCGAAAATATGTCCTATCGGAAAAACCTGAGTGATAAAAAACCATTATCCCTCGAAGGTAAGATTGTACAAGATGCCGATCGACTTGATGCCATTGGCGCAATAGGAATAGGGCGTACATTCTATTATGGTGGTAATAAACATAACATCATGCATGATCCTACGATTTTGCCAAGAATGTCGATGACTGAAGAGAGTTATAAGCAACCTAATACGGTAATTAATCATTTTTATGAGAAACTTCTTTTACTCAAAGGAATGATGAATACACAAACGGCAAAAAAGATCGCAAAGCAACGACATCAATTTTTAGTACAATTTATTAATCAGTTTGAAAAAGAGTGGAGTGGTGATGACTAACTGTACCGCTGTTTAATGTGTTAAATAGTATGGAAGGGGTTTGTGATGACAATAACTATCGATAATAAAATTACTTTAAGTAACAATATAGTAATGCCACAACTTGGTCTTGGTACTTTTAAATTAACTGAATTTGAACAAATATCTCAAGCAATTAAAACCGCTATTAAAGTAGGCTATCGCTCTTTTGATACCGCGCAACTTTACCAAAACGAAAAACAAATCGGTCAGGCGATTAAACAATGTGGTATCGATCGCAGTGAATTATTTATGACTTCAAAAGTGAGCAATGCCAATCAAGGTTACAAAAAAACGTTAGCAAGTTTTGAACAATCGCTAAAAGATTTACAACTTGATTATCTTGATCTGTTTTTAGTGCATTGGCCGCTTCATCATACTTTTTTTGAAACGTGGCGAGCAATTGAAAAGCTCTATGAAGAAAAACGTGTTCGAGCCATTGGTGTGTGTAATTTTCATATCTCACATTTAGAACTACTGGCTAGCCAAGCAAATATTCAGCCTATGATTAATCAAATAGAAATTCATCCCTACTTAACACAAATAGACTTAGTGCGCTACTTACGTAAGCAAAATATTGCAATTGAAGCATGGTCGCCACTTGCTCACAGTAAAATACTCAATGAACCGGTATTAGTTGCAATAGGCGATCGTTATAATAAGTCTTTATCACAAGTTGCCTTACGTTGGCACTTACAAAATGGTTATATTGTGATCCCAAAATCAGCGCATCCGGATCGAATTGCTGAAAATATTAATATTTTTGATTTTGAACTTACCTCTGACGAGATGAGAAAAATCAATTGCTTAAATCAAAAATTACGCACGGGACCTAATCCTGATGATGTGTATAACAATAATGGCTTTTAATTTATCCAGATATGCTCTTTTTAAAAGTAAAAAACTATTTGTTAAAAAGGTACGGGTGCGCCTACTAGCCATAATACAGTCGGTAATGTGATTAAACTTAATAATGTACTGACTAGGGTCGCACTCGAAACTAACTCAGGATGCGTATCAAACTGGACTGACATTAAAGTGGTATTAGCTGCACTTGGCATTGCGGCTAACACAATCAGTACTTGTTTATAAACCGGTGAAATAGGCATAAAGTAGACCAAACAACAAGCGACAAGTGGTGAAATAACCATACGGGTTAATAGCGAAAATGAGAGTTTAGGGTAATCGAGTTGCTTAATCCGAATTTTAGCTAATTGCATACCTAAAATTATCATAATAATCACAATTGATGAATCACCAATCATGCCAATGGATGTCATAATGGATTTTGATAAAGGAATGTGGCACAACTGGAAAATAATACCCAAAAAAGCACCATAAGCTACAGGCATGCGAATGACTTTATTGATGACATCTTTTTGACTGACAATATCGCTACGAGCACTGCCTTTTGCTGCATAGTAGATACCAACGGTACTCATTACAAATTGTTGTAATACCATCATAATAACACCAAGATCAAAGCCTATTGTTCCAAAAAAAACCAGTAGTACCGGCGTACCATAATTACCATTATTCATAAAACAAGAACTAAGAATCATGGCGCAACGTTCTTTGACTGAATAACGCATGATCAACGACCAAATTGAGACAACACTAACTAATAAAAAACATAAGCCAAAAATATAGACAATATAAAATAGATAGTCTGTTGTTAAGGTGTGAGTATAAAACGTTTTAAATGATAAAAAAGGAGAAAGCACATAAAGCGACATTTTTGATAAATTGGCTACATCAAATTTTAGTGCTTTTTGTGCAATAAATCCTACAACAAAAATACAGAAGATTGGAAATAAAATAATAAAAAATTGCATAAACGATATCTTCAAATTGGTTAATTAATTCATCGAATCAATAGTATTTACTATCGAATTTCGTAATATATTACAAGTATTATCATCAAGTGCATTGTTGTGTTTATCTTTCAAAATAAATAAATCTTCAATATGCTCACCGATAGTTGCGATTTTTGCGCTACTTAATGATAACTCTAGTTTTGCAAATACTTCACCGACACAGGCAAGTAACCCCGGCCTATCTAATGCAATTAGCTCCATATAAGTCTGGCTTTCATTAAAGGCAGATAAAAAATTGACTTGTGTGGGCACTGAAAATGAACGCAATCGCTGCTTAGGCGGTTTTATTGTCACCCCTTTATAAACCGGTTGTTGTAAAGCTTTTTCAAGTGATTTTATAATACTGTAATGCCTGTCTGGTTGTAATGTTTGCCCATTTGGTTCTAATACAATAAATGTATCGAGGGCAAAACCTTTCTTATTGGTAATAATTAATGCATCATGAATGCTCAGGTTATGATTATTTAAAATATTGCAAACAGTGGCAAATAGGTAAGGTCTATCCGGTGAATAAATAATTATCTCGCTGCCACCGTGATACGGATCTGGGTTGATTGCTACAAATGTTTGAGTTAAATCATGCTGTAATAGCATTTGCGCATGCCAAACAATCTGTTCAGTTGTATAGCGCAGAAAATAGTCAACACGGTAATCTTGCCACAAATCTTTGATTTTTTGTTCATCGTAATGTTGTTTAAGCAAGGTTTCGAATGCTTCATGTTTGTGTTGGCGAGCAATACTTCGTTGTTCAGGGATATGATGAGCACCTGAGTCGAATGATCGTTTTGCGGTTAAATATAGTTCACGCATTAAACTTTGCTTCCAACTGTTCCAGAGTGTTTCGTTAGTTGCGCACACATCAGCAACGGTTAAACATAATAAATATTGTAAACGGCGCTCACTTTTAACAATTTGAATAAATTCATTAATAACGGCAGGATCTTGTAGATCACGACTTTGGGCTGTGACTGACATAAGTAAATGATAGCGAACTAGCCACACAATTAAGTCGGTATCTTTTGGATCAAGTTTATGTAGTTGGCAAAATTTTTCAACCAGTTTTGCCCCTATTTCAGAATGATCACCATGGTGACCTTTACCGATATCATGAAATAATCCAGTAATGACTAATAATTCAGGTTTTGATAGTTTGGCGAAAACGTTTGAACTGTTCGGGTGTTTTTCTTTACTGGCTTGAGTTTTAAAACTATCAAGTTCAAGTAGCAAGCGAATAGTATGTTCATCAACTGTATAGGCATGGAATAGATCAAATTGCATCATACCTGCAATGTGTTTCCAACCGGGAATATAGACCGTTAAAATACCATATTGATGCATCAGTAATATAGCCTTTTTAATTGCATCTGGGTGTTTAATTATTTCTAAAAATAATGATCTTGCTTTTTCATCTTCACATAGCAAAGTGGTTAACTGTCGCCGTGCTGAACGTAATTGCCTAATTGTGTTTGAGTATAGCCCTGTGATTTGGGGATTAAGCAAGATGGTGTAAAAAAGCTGTATAATCATGACAGGATCTTGTTTGAACAAATTATTGTCTTTTACATCAATCAAGTCATCTCTTGCCTGAAAATATTCATCAATACTATAGGTTTTACTTTGAGCATTAAGTTCAAGTATCGATTCATCAAACAGTTGTAATAACATTTGATTAAGTTCGGTAATATTATGTGCGACACGATAATAATCATGCATCATTTTTTCAACAGGTGTATTACCTTGACCTTGGTAGCCAAGCATATTAGCAATACTGAGCTGGCGATCAAACAGCAAGCGATTGTCATAACGATTAATCACGCTATGAAGAGCAAAACGCATACGCCAAAGGAACTTGCGACAGGTTTTAAACTCTTCAATATCTTCTGGCGTTAAATAATCAAAATCAGCTATTTTTTTTAAAAACTCACCACCAAAATGACGAATAGCAATCCATTGAATAATTTGCATATCGCGTAAACCGCCTGGGCTATTTTTTAAATCCGGTTCTAGATTATAGCTGGTACTATGATATTGCCGATGTCGTTCTTGTTGCTCTTTAACTTTAGCCTGATAGAAAGCCGCTGAAGGCCAAATTTTATGACTAAAAATCTGTTTTTGCAGCTCTTTTAATAATGAAGCGTTACCACATATTAATCTCGATTCAATTAAATTGGTCATAATGGTGATATCGTTTTTAGCTTCTTGCAAACATGTTTTTAACGTTCTAACACTATGACCAATATCCAAATGTAAATCCCATAGCAAGCGAACTAAATCACCAATTCGTTTTTCAAGATCTTTTGTCAGTGATCTATCACTTAATATTAAAATATCGATATCCGATAAAGGATGAAGTTCTGCACGACCATATCCACCTACGGCAATTAAGGCTAGACGGTTTTGCTTAAACAGTGAAGACACTTGCTCGGGAATTTGGTAGTACTGCCAGAGTCTTTTGAGCAAATCATCAATAAATTGACTCCGTAAATGCACTAATATATCAATGTCAACATGTTGTTTAAATTGGCAAACAGACCAGTTTTGAAATTCTTCAAGTTGCTGTTTTATATAGTGAGTATTTATTTGCTCATCGTTAAAATTAAGCGGTGAGATAGGATAACAAAGATTTGCTTCAGCCATAGCGATTATATCAAATCAAAACAATGTAATGCTAATATCCTTACCCGATTTTAGATAACTGTCAAGCAACGGTTGATCGATATAATGATTGACATTGTTAATGTATAAAAAAAGGAACAAGCGCTTGTTCCTTTGGTGAATAGAAAATGCGGATTGACGCGTTTGATTATAATGAGAAATCACTTAAATCATCTTCATTAATTTCTGAGTCAATTTGTCCCACTAGGTAAGAACTCATTTCCGCTTCTTGTGGAGCAACTTGGACATTGTCAGACACTAACCAGTTATTTATCCAAGGAATCGGATTGGATTTAACTTCGTACGGTAATTTTAGGCCAACAGCTTGCATACGAATATTGGTAATATATTCAACATATTGGCATAAAATGTCTTTATTTAATCCAATCATGGATCCACCTTCAAATAGGTATTCGGCCCACTCTTTTTCTTGATTGGCAGCTTGCAAGAATAAATCATAACAATCTTGTTCGCACTCTTTAGCAATTTCTGCCATTTCGGGGTCATCTTCGCCGCTACGTAATGTATTTATCATGAATTGAGTACCGGTTAAGTGAAGCGCTTCATCACGTGCAATAAGTTTGATTATTTTTGCATTACCTTCCATCAATTCGCGTTCAGCAAAGGCAAATGAACACGCGAAGCTAACATAAAAGCGAATGGCTTCAAGCGCATTAACACTCATTAAACATAAGTAGAGTCGTCTTTTGAGTTCGCGCAGATCGATGGTTATGGTTCGATCGTTAACGTTATGCTTGCCTTCACCCAATAAATTATAGTAGCTAGCATAGCTGATAAGATCATCATAATAACCAGCAATATCGCCTGCTCGTTTTTGAATTTCTTTATTGGTGACAATATCATCAAATACGACAGAGGGATCGTTAACAATATTACGAATAATGTGTGTGTATGAACGTGAATGTATCGTTTCAGAAAATGACCAAGTTTCAACCCAAGTTTCGAGTTCCGGAATAGAAATAAGAGGCAGTAAAGCAACGTTAGGGCTACGTCCTTGGATTGAATCGAGTAAAGTTTGATATTTCAAATTACTGATAAAAATATGCTTTTCGTGTTCAGGTAATGCTGCATAATCGATACGATCTTGTGAAATATCGACTTCCTCAGGACGCCAGAAGAAAGACAGTTGTTTTTCGATCAGTTTTTCAAACATTTCATATTTTTGCTGATCATAACGGGCAACGTTAACAGGTTGGCCGAGAAACATTGGCTCTTTAAGTTGGTCATTATGTACATGCGAAAAGGTACTGTAATTCATACTCATAAAAGAACTCCTAACGGGTTTTTGTTGCTTTTACCGCGACCTTTCGCGA
This sequence comes from Gilliamella sp. B2969, assembly GCF_026536195.1. Lineage (NCBI taxonomy): Bacteria > Pseudomonadati > Pseudomonadota > Gammaproteobacteria > Orbales > Orbaceae > Gilliamella > Gilliamella sp. B2969. Next base: position 147,100 of record NZ_JAFNOP010000005.1, on the reverse strand, counting down.
CTGCAAAAGACGAGGAAGAATTTTTAGAGAAAGGTTTAAGTTTCTCTAAAACTATTTTTTAGATATTACTGCGTAACATCGAATGTTGCTTAAATTTTGCAAGCTCCGCCTTCACAACCATCATCACTTGCTGTTAGCGCTATATCACCTTGAATATCTTCGGCACCATCACGTGTATTATGATAATAAAGTGTTTTTACCCCAAATTTATAGGCTGTCAATAAATCTGCTAATAGCTGTTTCATTGGAACTTTATCATTAGGGAATTTAGTCGGATCGTAATTAGTATTAGCTGAAATAGACTGATCAATAAATTTCTGCATGATACCAACTAAGTGTAAATAACCCGTATTATTTGGTATTTGCCAAAGTAATTCGTAAAAGTTTTTTAAGTCGTTATAATCCGGTACCACTTGCTTTAAAATGCCATCCTTTGACGCTTTAACACTAATATAGCCGCGAGGAGGTTCAATACCATTGGTGGCATTAGAAATTTGTGACGACGTTTCAGAGGGCATTAATGCTGATAATGTGGAGTTGCGTAATCCATAAGTTTTGATCGATTCTCGCAAGGATTCCCAGTCATAATGTAAGGGTTCTTTCGTAATGCTATCCAAATCTTTTTTATAGGTATCGATTGGCAAAATCCCTTGAGAATAAGTTGTTTCATTAAATAATGGGCATGCACCTTTTTCTTTGGCTAAATTATTAGATGCCTTAAGCAGATAGTATTGCATGGCTTCGAAAGTGCGATGAGTTAAATTATTGGCGCTGCCGTCGGAATATTTAACGCCATGTTTTGCTAAATAATAAGCATAATTGATGACACCAATACCTAATGTCCGACGGTTGATTGATGAATTTCGAGCGGCAGGTACAGGGTAATCTTGATAATCAAGCAGAGAATCAAGCGCGCGAACGGTAAGATCTGCTAATTCTTCAAAGTCATCGAGTGATTCTATTTTACCTAAATTAAATGCAGATAAAGTACAAAGTGCAATTTCACCCTTTTCATCATTAATATTATAAAGAGGCTTGGTTGGTAACGCGATTTCCATACATAAATTGGATTGATGCACGGGGGCAAGCTCAGGGTTAAATGGGCTGTGCGTATTACAATGATCGACATTTTGGATATAAATACGACCAGTAGATGCGCGTTCTTGCATCAAAAGTGAAAATAACTCGACAGCTTTCACGATACGTTTGCGAATATTTACATCTTGTTCATATTGCTGATAAAGAGACTCAAATTTATCTTGATCAGCAAAAAAAGCATCGTAGAGCCCAGGCACATCTGATGGGCTAAATAGTGTTATATTTTCATTTTTAATAAGGCGTTGATACATTAATTTATTAATTTGTACACCATAATCTAAATGACGAACCCGGTTTTCCTCAACTCCTCGGTTGTTACGTAATACAAGTAAACTTTCAACTTCTAGATGCCAAATTGGATAAAATACCGTAGCTGCACCGCCTCGTACGCCACCTTGGGAACAAGATTTAACCGCTGTTTGGAAATATTTATAAAATGGAATACAACCCGTATGGAATGCTTCACCACCGCGAATTGAACTACCTAATGCACGAATACGGCCCGCATTGACACCAATACCTGCTCGCTGAGAAACATATTTAACAATGGCACTTGCCGTTGCATTGATTGAATCTAAACTGTCATCACATTCAATTAAAACACAAGAACTAAATTGTCGCGTAGGAGTACGAACACCAGCCATAATTGGCGTTGGCAGTGAAATCTTGAACGTTGACACTGCATCATAAAAGCGTTTGATGTAATTTAGACGTGTATCTTTAGGGTAATTGGCAAAAAGACAAGCGGCAACTAAGATATATAAAAATTGTGCGCTTTCATATATTTCACCTGTTACACGATTTTGTACTAAGTATTTACCTTCGAGTTGTTTTACCGCTGCATAAGAAAAATTCATATCGCGCCAATGATCGATTATTTTATCCATTGCTTCGAACTCTTCTTGCGTATAATCTTCAAGTAAGTGTTTGTCGTAGCGTTTAGTGTCGACTAACTTTTTGACATGTTCATAAAGTGGCGGTGGTGTAAACTGATTATAAGCTTTCTTACGTAAATGAAAAATGGCTAAACGAGCGGCTAAATATTGATAGTCAGGGGTTTCTTGCGAAATAAGATCGGCAGCAGCCCTTATGATTGTTTCGTGAATATCGGACGTGCGAATGCCGTCATAGAATTGAATATGTGAGCGCAATTCAACTTGTGATACTGAAACATTTTCTAATCCTTCGGCTGCCCAAGTGATGACTTTGTGAATTTTATCTAGATTTATGGGTTCTTGTTTACCATTTCGTTTTGTTACGAGTATTGATTTATTCATTTTTTTATCCAGTTTATCCCGTATTTCAGTGGGAGTTATGATAATTGATATTTATCAAAATATACAATATATAGTACCTATTAATCATTTTATTACTATATGTAGTGTATTTATTAAGCGATAATTAAAATTTTTTAGTTAAAATCAACTATAATTATGTTCAAAAGGGTGGGGCAGTTAAAAAAATGAAATCAGCGAAAAAGGGAGGTGAGAGCATAAAAACATGCAATTATAGGAATGATAAGATCTACCTATGGATAAGTAGATCTAGTTTAAGGGTAAGTATACTTTTACCATTCTTGACCTGGCGGTATAGAAACACATACACCATTTTTATCTTCATTTTCGTTTGCACGGCAATGATATTTAGCATTATAAGTGTGCATATCACAAAATGTACCCGGTTGATGTGTTTGAGCATCAATGGCTTCTGGATCCCATACATACCAGCGACTAAAAATATTAGATTGATTTTTAGCCGGTCCATATGAACCCGGATATTTATCCTGACTAGGGTCGCCCCATTCACCAAATAAAGAACCAATTTCACGCGTATAGTCAGAAGAACCAGCTCTATTACCATAAGGCGCATTACTTAATTCTTTGGGTTCAGTTATGCGATAGTTACCTGGCTTATCTCTACATTCGGCAGCTACCGCTTCGGCAGTGTCTCTGACGCCAATGATATTGCCTTTGCTATCTAGAGCTTGTTTCCAAGCTTCATACCATTTTTTTATTTTGAATCCATATCTAATAGATTTATGAGTGTTTTTATTTTTCCCCTCTATAATAATTGTAAATCCATCAGAATTCATAGCTTCGACATATTGCCAAGCTTGTTTTGAATCTCTAGCTATTGGTGTATTTAAATATACCGTAACTGTATCACTATTATTGGTAATCGTTGCAAGTTCACTCCCTTGTTTTACCGACCAATCATAGTTATTAGCAAGCCCATTTTGGGCCAAAAGTAAGTCAAACTTAGCGCCATAAAATCCCGTAGTTGGAAAGTTTTTGTCTAAATCTGTATTTGATTGAATTAAAAAACCAAAATTTTTATTCCATTGGTTTTTAGCACTATTAGCGGCTGTAGATGGTGTTAGTTCTGGTTTTGCGTAACAAAATCCAGTATCTTCTAAAACAGTATACATTTTCGATGGTTGCGTAATAAAGGTCTCGTTAGGATATTCATTATCATCGGGTATACCAAATTTTGAGAAAAGAAGTAAGTCTGCTGTCAGTTTTACTTTATAAGGACTGTACATTCCTTTTTGTGATAAGGAACAAAAAGTATCTGTTGCTGTAGGTATAAATTCAACTAATTGATTTTTAGCATTGGTATAATACCAAGTCATAGTAATTTTATCTTTAGCACTTAAAAAATCGAGTTGATCCCCATCGTTATCATAATATTGGTTTTCGTTAGGTTGTTTTATTGGGGCTATTTTAAATTTATCTTTAAATGGATAACTTGTTTGCAGGGGAATAGTATCGACTTCGCTACCGTAGTAATTGAGATCATCAACAGTTAAACCGAAAAGCTCAAGATCATCGATATTATTTTCTATTTCGGTAGACAAAGATGGACGCATACCATGAATGATTTGCACTGTTTGTGACGTTAAATAAGCATAACCTATTGGTGAAAATTGTAATAACAGTAATAATTTACAAATTATTTTTGCTAGTTTTTTAACATTTAATTGATTCACTTTTATATCCCTTTCCATCACTAATTATCTTTACTTAAAATTAATTCATTGTTATTTATGATGTTATTTTTGTAATTTTATTAATAATGCTAATAAATTTTTATCATGTTCAATAAATCAGCCGGGATAATTATAATTCAAATAATAGGTTTAGTCGATCAATAAGATCGTAATGATCGTTAATTCCTTAAATTGATACGTTATTATTCAAAAATATGTTAAAAAATAGTTATATAATTAATAATTTAGTGTAATTAAGAAAAAAGCCCCACGACATAAAAATATGCTATTGGGGGGGTATTGATATAAAAAGTTATTTGTTTAGCGGTAAAAAGAAAGGAGGGTCTTGATACGAATATCAATTTGTATCACTTTCAGCAACAGCCGTACATATCCCCGCTTTTCTATCTGTTTCAGCGGAACAGTGATATATGGCGTTGTAGGTATGTAAGTCACAATAAGCTTTTTTATTCGGGTCGTACAACCAAATTCTTTTGTATAACGTTGATTGCGTAGCTGCTGGGGCCCAAGAGTTTGGGTAAGCGGTTTGTGATGGATCGCCCCATTCACCAAGTAATGTCCCAATTTCTCGAGTAAACACGACTCTAGTACCAACGACATTAGATGTGGCATTACTGACTTCATCAGGGTAGCTAATACGATAATGTCCATTTAAAGTTTTACATGCTTTGGCTATATTCGGTGCGGTATCTATTGTCGCTTTCGGCATACCAATATTGGCTTTATTATAGCCTGAAAACCATTTAGTTAACGTAAACATATAGTTAAGGTTATAGTTTGTCGTCTTATTGTGACCTTGAATAAGCACTTTATAACCCGTACCTGATCCGATAACATATTGCCAAGCTTTACCTGTATCTTTAGCTTCATCAGTATCAAATGCAACGGTAATCTTATTTGAAGTTGGATTTACCTTCACAGTTGCAAGCTCACTACCTTGGATAATTTTCCAATCATAATTGCTGGCAAGTTCCTGTTGATTAAGTAACAAATCAAATTGAGCGCCATAAAAACCCGTTGTGGGAAAGTTTTTGTCAAATTCGCTAACGGACTGAGTCAAAAATCCATTTTTTTTATCCCATTGATTGGCAGCACTAGCGGTTGCTGCTGTAGGTAATAATACGGGTTTTGCATAACACACACCTGCTTCTTTCAATATTGAATAAGTTTTAGCAGGATGAGCAGAAATAAGTTCGTTGGGGTATTCGTTAGCATCGGGATCACCAAATTTTGAAAATAGAAGCAAATCAGCCGCTAATTTAACTTTATAGGGACCCACGATTTTACTTTGTGCTAATGAACAAAAAGTATCGGTCGTTTTGGGTGTGAATTGCACTAATTTATTTTGCGCATTGGTATAGTACCAAGTCATTGTAATATCATGAACAGCGCTTAAAAAATCCAGCTGATCACCATCTAGATCGACATATTGGTTGCTGTCAGGTTGTTTAATATTTGCAACTTTAAATTTATTGATAAATGGGTAACTTGGCACCAGGGGTATGTTATCGACTTCTTCATTGCCATAATAATCTAATCCCTCAAAGTTTAAGCCAAATAGTGCTAAATCATCGATATGTTGTTCGATGTCTGAAGATAAAGATGGATGGCTGCCATGAATGGTTTTAACTGTTTGTGCGATTAAAAATGCATAGGTTAGTGGGGGAAAGGGTAATAAAAGAACGAAAAAGAAAATTACTTTGAACTGCTGTTTATTCATTAAACTGGTCACTGCTATATTCCTTATATTACTTTTATTATATCTATTGCTGTAAAAATATATTGGTAAATCGAAAATAACGAGCGGCGCGGATTATATCTAAAGCAATAAAATTTGTCTATTAATAAATTGAAATTAATAAATAATACCTTTTTTATGGGGTGGATTTTAGGGTGCAAGGTAAGAATAGTTTGACTAAAAATAGCGAAACTCGATTAAAAAGATTATTTTTTTTGAGTTTTATAACGTTGATTTGGGCTAGCTTGATTTTGTGCATCTAACCAGGCAAGTTTATCAGCATAATTTTTTTCAGCACCACGTTCAGTAGGATAATAGTATTTGCTATTAGCCATTTCTGGTGGAAAATAATTTTCGCCAGCAGCAAAGGCATTGGGTTCGTCATGCGCATAACGATATTGTGCACCATAACCTAACTTTTTCATTAAATTCGTTGGCGCATTGCGTAGGTGTTCAGGAACGTCATAATCGGGTTTTGATGTTGCATCTTTCATCGCTTGGTTAAATGCAGAATAAACAGCATTACTTTTTGGTGCGCAAGCAAGGTAAACAATAGCTTGTGCAATTGCGCGTTCTCCTTCTGCCGGACCAACTCGCGTAAAACAATCCCACGCGGCGAGTGCCACTTGCATGGCTCTTGGATCGGCATTACCAACATCTTCCGAGGCAATAGCTAATAATCGACGAGCAACATAAAGCGGATCGCCACCGGCGGTAATAATTCTTGCATACCAATAAAGCGCTGCATCGGGTGATGAGCCTCGAATCGATTTATGCACGGCCGAAATAAGATCATAATAGCGATCACCTTGATTATCGAATCTGGCACTTCTTTCACCTATCACTTCTTTAAGTAATTCTGGCGTTAGTGCCTGACCATCAGACATATCGACTAATAATTCAAGTGTATTCAGTGCGCGCCTAGCATCGCCACCTACAAATTCGGCAATCTGTTTTTTAGTTTCGTCCGGTAAAATAATATTTCGATTACCATATCCGCGCTCAGGATCGTCCATGGCTTGTTGTAAAATCAGCTCTATATCATTATTGGTCAAGGATTTTAGCAAATAAACTCTTGCTCTTGATAGTAATGCGGAATTTAATTCAAATGAAGGATTTTCTGTTGTTGCACCAATAAAAGTGACGGTGCCATTTTCCACATAAGGTAAAAAAGCATCTTGCTGGCTTTTATTAAAACGATGCACTTCATCGACAAATAAAATTGTACGAATCCCTGCTTGCTGATTAATTTTAGCACGCTCAATCGCTTCTCGAATATCTTTAATACCTGACGTTACAGCAGATATTCTTTCAACTTTGGCATTGGCATGATGAGCAATAATTTCGGCTAATGTTGTCTTTCCCGTGCCTGGTGGACCCCACAATATCATGGAGTGTAAATTGCCTGCTTTGATAGCTTTAGGTAATGGTTTATCTTCGCCAAGTAACTGAGATTGCCCGATATACTCCGATAAATCCCGCGGGCGCATCCTAGCCGCTAACGGTTTAAATTCATCAGTGCTAAACTCAAAAGATAGGCTAGGCATAGTAAATATTTATCCAAATTTATAAAATTGGAGCTATTATATACTGCTTATTGGTTAAGTGAAAAATAAAAGAAAATATCTTTCTTAGCTAATTGAAAAACGTTAATATTTTAAATTAATTTTGATCTCACAATTAATTTAAATATTGCCAAATAAAAATAAAAGGATTAGGCATGAAAAAGATTTTAGTGTTAATAGGGTTGTTGGTTAGTGTATCGGCATGGGCAGGCGATAAAGAAGTACTGCAACAACGTTTAGACAAAATAGATGGCTTTTATGCGCGGTTTTCTCAAGATGTGAAAACCGCTGATAATCAAGTAGTACAACAAGGTAAAGGGGATTTGTGGGTAACAAGACCTTATTACTTTAATTGGACAATGAATGAACCAGATGAAACATCTATTATTTCAGATGGAAAAAATATGTGGGTCTATACGCCAGCGGTTCAGCAAGTAAGTGTGATGGATTTAAAAAAGGCTGTCGATAACCGATTAATGTTACTTATTACAGATAGCCATAATCCTATTTGGAATGCGTATAATGTCACACGAAAGCAAGACTCATTTACATTAAAACCAACAGATGGGACCAATCAAGACTTTGTTATCTCGGTGTTACCAACAGGCATGATTTCTAGTTTTACGATTATTGAAGAAGATGGACAGCGCAGTTTTTATGATTTGTCGCGTCAAACACTTGGCAAGGTTTCATTAGAAAAGTTTCAGTTTACTCCACCTGCTGGTGTCACCATTGATGACCAACGATAATTATCTAGAGTAATAAAACATAATAACAGATAACAAGCTGGCGAAAGGCACCCGCTTGTTACTATATATATTTGATTGAATTGACATTAATAATTATTTTGAACATTAATGAAGAAGATTATTCATAATCTTCTTCATTAATACTCACAACAGGATTATCGGAAAATAAATAGTGGTCACGTTTAGTTTCAAAATCCTCACTTGCCGCGTCAAATAGCATCTTTTTCGTGTTTTCTAAATGTTGCCACATAGCTAATTTAGCCGCTTTAGGATCGCGATTGATTAACGCTTCTAGAATTTTATCGTGCTCTTCCCACCAACTTTCAATGTCCTGTTGTTTGACATGTTCGTGAAGCTTTTTCCATAAAGGATTTAAAGTTCTTTGTTGCCATGCCTCTTGCACAATGGTTATCAGTGCCGTGTTACGCGTTATCATGGCAATTTGGGTATGGAATTTTAAATCCCAATTAGAATCACGATAATGATCTTCTTTTTTAGCATTATGCTGAATTTCTAATAAATTGACGATATCATCTTTGGTGATCTGTGTGGCAGCAAATTCTGCAATATTGCTTTCAATAAGTTGACGCGCTTGCAGTAATTCAAATGGTCCTGTTGTTGCAAAATTTAAACCCACAGGAGAATCAATAGGATTAGATTGCATACTGTTAGCTATAACATGAATACCTGACCCTTTTCGAGCATCAACAAACCCTTCAACTTCCAGCATTATAATAGCTTCTCTAACTACTGAACGGCTCACTTTTAGCTCTTCACAAATTAATCTTTCCGAAGGTAATTTGCTACCTACTGGGTAAATACCTTTAATTATGCGGTTTTTTAATTCGGTTGCGATAATTTGGTAAAGCCTTTGATATTCGTTTTGTTCTTGGGCCATGATGACTTTGATATAGCTCCTTAATTAATCATCGCCTTAAAATAACATCTAATTGCTTGGAGTTAAATAAGATTGTTTCATTTTTTTCACATAGAACATCAATCATCAATGTTGGCAGACAAATAAAAATCCTATCAGATATTTTTATGTTTAAATTATGTGATATATGTCAACTTTTTAAGTTATCAGACATGTTATTATGCCGTGCATTATTATATTGGGCGTGGTGAAAAGTATAAAACAATAACAATCTGCGTTGATATGTGATCACTTTAATAACGATAAGAATAATACTTGGTCATCTAACACGTAATTTGATAGCTGTTGGCATACCTGTTTTAAAAGCAGTGATGGATATGACAACGCAACACTATTGTTATGTTGTTGCTGTGTATTGGGCTTATTAAATCATTATCCAACCGTGAACGGATTTACCAATATAGCAGTTTGGCTTCATGCTAGTACTATTTTTGCTTTAATTGTTGGTGCGCTAGCCAATAACATTGGCTTTATTAAGCCATTAGTTATTTTAAGTTAACTTTATTTTTTAGCCACTGTTGCAGTTTGGACAAATTTTAAAGGCACTATCAACAAATATAACGAATAAATTGATCTGATTACACACGATTTAATGTCATCAGATACTTAATTATTATTGGGAGAATAAAATGAGTTTTTTAACTGAAAATTTTTTACTAGATACCGAGTTTTCTCGTCAGCTTTATCATGACTATGCAGCTGATCAACCCATTTTTGACTATCACTGCCATTTACCACCGGAACAAATTGCAAAAGATTATCAGTTTAAAAACTTATATGACATCTGGCTTAAAGGTGATCATTATAAATGGCGCGCTATGCGTACTAATGGTGTTGCTGAAAAATTCTGTACAGGAACAGATGTCAGTGATTTCGAAAAATTCAAAGCATGGGCTGAAACTGTGCCCCATACTATTGGTAATCCTTTATATCATTGGACTCACTTAGAATTACGCCGACCATTTGGAATAGATAATATTTTATTGTCGCCATCAACGGCTGAAACTATTTGGAACAAATGCAATGTAATGCTCGAAACTAAAGCGTTTTCTGCACGTAGCATTATGAAAAAAATGAATGTCAAAATGGTAGGGACAACCGATGATCCTATTGATGATTTAATCCACCATAAAACCATTGCCCAAGATAGTTCATTTGATATTAAAGTGTTACCAAGTTGGCGCCCAGATAAAGCATTTAATATTGATTCAGAGTTTTTTGTAGCTTATATCGAAAAATTATCTGCTGTCGCTGATGTGGCTATTACTAATTTCCAACAACTTTGCCAAGCATTATCAAAACGTATGGATTATTTTGCTGCGCATGGATGTAAAGTTTCGGATCATGCATTAGATGTAGTTGTTTATGAAGAAGCGAGTGAAAAAGAGTTAGATGCCATCTTAGCTAAACGATTAACAGGTGCAATGTTAAGTACCAAAGAAACAGCACAATTCAAAACTGCAGTCATAATCTTTTTAGGTAGTGAGTATAACAAACGTGAATGGGTGCAACAGTACCACATTGGTGCGTTACGGAATAACAACTCAAAAATGTTTAAGTTAATGGGGCCAGATGTCGGTTTTGATTCTATTAATGATTCACCTATAGCGCAACCGCTTTCTCGATTATTAGATGCGCAAGCTAAGCAAAATGCACTACCTAAAACAATACTCTATTGTTTAAACCCGTCTGATAACGAAATTGTAGGCACCATGATAGGTAATTTCCAAGGTGAAGGTGTTCGCGGCAAAATGCAATTTGGTTCAGGCTGGTGGTTCAATGATCAAAAAGACGGCATGATTCGCCAAATGACACAACTTGCTCAGCTCGGCTTATTAAGCCGTTTTGTGGGTATGTTAACCGATAGTCGTAGCTTCCTTTCGTATACTCGTCATGAATATTTTAGACGTATTTTATGCCGAATGGTGGGGCGTTGGGTAGAAGATGGTGAAGCACCACGCGACATCGAATTATTAGGTCAAATGGTTAAAAATATCAGTTTTGACAATGCGAAAAACTATTTTGGTATTGAACTAAGCTAAAAAGCATTAAGTCGTTGTAATTAGATTAATTAAAGAAGAGTTAGAGTAATGAAAACATTAAACAGAAATGATTTTCCAGGTGCAAAATATACGACACGTGTTGTTCAATTTGGCGAAGGTAATTTTTTACGTGCTTTTTTAGATTGGCAATTAGATATCTTAAATGAAAAAACAGATCTTGATGCGGGCGTAGTCATTGTTCGTCCACTAAATACTGATTTTCCACCTTCATTAAGTATTCAAGATGGCTTATACACCACATTGATTCGTGGCTTAAACGAAAAAAACGAAGCAGTAAAAGAGTTTAGAATGATTCGCTCAGTGAATAATGAGATAAATGTCTATACTCAATACGATGAATATCTTGAATTAGCAAAAGATCCCAATATCCAATTTATTTTTTCGAATACAACAGAAGCCGGCATTAGTTACGTTGAGGGGGATAAATTAACCGATCGCCCTGCGGCTAGCTATCCAGCTAAATTAACCGCTTTTTTATATGAAAGATTTACTCACTTTGCGGGCAGTAAAGCGAGTGGTTTAATTATTATTCCGTGTGAACTGATTGATTACAATGGTGATGCGCTTAAAAAACTTGTATTAAAGTATGCTAAACAATGGAACCTGTCTGACAAGTTTATTGCATGGATCGAAAATGACAATGTATTCTGTTCTACACTTGTCGATAGAATTGTACCGGGTTACCCAAAAGCACAAATTGCTGAGCTTGAAGCTGAACTAGGTTATAAAGACAATTTTATCGATTCTGCTGAATATTTCTATCTTTTTGTTATTCAAGGACCGCAATGGTTAGCTCAAAAATTATGCCTTGATAAATGCAATATGAATATCAAAATTGTGGATGATATTAAGCCGTATAAAGAGCGAAAAGTCGCTATTTTAAATGGTGCCCATACAGCTTTAGTGCCAGTTGCTTATCTATCTGGGATTGATACAGTTGGTGAAGCAATGAATGATCCACAAATCTTATCTTATATTAAAGAGACTATTTTTGATGAAATTATCCCTGTTTTAGATTTACCACATCAAGAATTAGTGGATTTTGCCCAGTCTGTGATTAGCCGTTTTAAAAACCCATTTATTGAACATCAATTAATGTCGATAGCTTTAAATAGCATGACTAAATTTAAAACGCGTATTCTTCCACAATTAATCGCTTATCAAAAAGAAAAAGGTGTTTTACCAACCCATTTAGTTTTCGCATTTGCCGCATTGATGGCTTTTTATCGTGGGGTGAGAAACAACCAAACCTATCCATTACAAGATGATGCTACTTGGTTGGCGCGTTTTCACAACGGTTGGGCAAATGTAGCCGAAGGTAAACAAACTATAGATCAACTTGTACACACGATATTAAGCGATAAAGCCCATTGGGAACACGATTTATTAACTATTCCGCAATTAGCACAAACCATAACGCAATATTTAACGGTCATTACCCAAGATGGTATGCGTCAAGCAATTGAAAAATGCGTTGTGAGTAGCAAATAAAATGAGCGATGTAATGATTAAATTTATAAAAATAAATAATAAAGATAATGTTGCGGTGGCGTTATCTGATTTAGAAGCACATGAAGAAAATGTTATTGTTGATGGTCATACCATTGATTTAAAACAACCAGTCAAACAAGGGCATAAATTTGCCCTTCAAGATATAGCACAAGGTGACAATATCATTAAATATGGTTTGCCGATAGGCCATGCAACTTGTGCAATTAAAGCCGGTGAGCATATTCATTCACACAATTTAAAAACTAATTTAAGTGATATTGATGATTATAAATATCATCCTCAGATAGCAAATAATGACTCTTTACATGCCATACCAGATAAAGAAATCAATATTTATCGTCGTAAAAATGGTGAGGTTGGTATTCGTAATGAATTATGGATTATTCCGACTGTAACTTGTATTAATGGTATTGCTCAGCAAATTGTTAAACAATTTTGTGCAGAATTAAATAATCAATTAGAAATTGATGGGATTACCGTTCTTGAACATCCTTATGGGTGTTCGCAACTCGGGCAAGACCATAAAAATACTAAAATTATTTTACAAGATTTAGTCAAACATCCTAATGCAGGTGCTGTACTGGTTATTGGATTAGGTTGTGAAAATAATCAGATTTCGGCGTTCAAAGCCGATTTGGGTGACTATGATGCGTCACGAGTACGGTTTCTTATTGCTCAGCAAGAAGAAGATGAAATCGAAGCCGCATTGGTTCATTTAAGAGAACTTTACGCTGTCATGAAAAACGATAAGCGTGAAGCCGGTCGTTTGAGTGAATTAAAATTTGGGTTAGAGTGCGGTGGATCGGATGGTTTTTCAGGTATTACCGCAAACCCGATGCTAGGTCTTTTTTCTGATTATGTGATTGAACATGGTGGGACTAGTGTGCTCACTGAGGTGCCAGAAATGTTTGGTGCTGAAAATATTTTAATGTCGCATTGCATTGATGAATCGACTTTCGATAAAACAGTTCAGATGATTAATGATTTTAAACAATATTTTATTTCGAATAATCAACCTATCTACGAAAACCCTTCGCCAGGGAATAAAGCCGGTGGCATTACCACGTTAGAAGAAAAATCACTGGGTTGTACCCAAAAAGCAGGGGGCAGTAAAGTGATTGATGTGCTTAAGTATGGACAAATGTTAACTAAGCATGGTTTGAATTTACTCAGTGCTCCAGGGAACGATGCTGTTGCCACTGGCGCTTTATCCGCAGCTGGTTGTCACATGGTGTTATTTACCACTGGTCGAGGAACGCCTTATGGTGGCATTGTGCCAACCGTCAAAATTGCAACCAATACACAATTGGCAGAGAAGAAGGTGAATTGGATTGATTTTAATGCCGGAAAATTAATTCAAGGCATTTCAATGAAAACAGTGTTAACAGAATTTATTGATTACATAGTGCAGGTAGCTAATGGACAACAAACTTGTAATGAAAAAAATAATTTCAAAAATTTAGCCATCCTTAAAAGTGGCGTAACCCTCTAAGACTAAATTTTTATTCAAAAATAAATCATGTCGTTAAGTCCTTGCGGACTTAATGCTAGGGGCCCGTTTTTTTTATAAATTATATAGGTATCATTCATGACGAATAAAAAAGAGAGAAAAATCACATGGTTAGTAAGATTCTCGTATGGAAGTGGTAATTTAATTGGCAGTGGCGCTTTAGCAATTAGTGGGGCTTGGCTGCTTTATTTTTATACCACTTTTTGTGGCTTAAGTGTCGTTCAAGCAGCATTAATTTTTTCTATTGCAACTTACTTGGATGTCATTCTTAATCCATTAATGGGGTTTATTACTGACAACTTTTACCAAACAAAAATAGGACAACGTTTTGGGCGCCGCCGATTCTTTATTTTAATTGGCATACCTTTAATGCTCATCTATCCAATGTTATGGATTGATGGTATGGGGTTTTGGTATTACTTAATAACTTACATCTTATTTGAAATCATCTATACCAGCATTATGATCCCATTTAATACCTTACCAGTTGAAATGACATCTAACTTTTCACAGCGTACTTATTTGACTGGTTCAAAAGCAATGTTTGGTAAAGTAGCTAACTTTTTAGGTGCTGCCATACCTGGCATCTATTTTTACTATTATAGTAAAGATTCAGCAACGCCTTTCTTATTAACGGGGATCACTTACGCAGCGATTATGATCGTCGCGTTGATTTTACTGTATTGTAATAGTTGGGAAAAACCTAAAGAAGAAGTAAAAGATGAATCTGTACATAGCTTTTTTGAAGCTATTAAAAAGCTTATTATCGACATCTTATCAACATTTCGTATTAAAACGTTTAGAACGCATTTAGGCATGTATCTATTTGGGTTTGGTGCTGAATGGTTATTTACCGCCGTATTTACCTATTTCATTGTGTTTAGTTTAGGTGAACCTCGCTCATTTGTCGCTTCAATGAACTCGTTAAGCAGTATTTGCCAGCTAGTTTCGACAGCCTTTTTTATGATGTATTGTGCTAAAAAAGGCTTTAAAAAACCGTTTATTATTGCATTACTCATTGTAATTTCATCGATGATTGGTTATGTCGGTATTTATTATCTTAACTTGCCAAATATCACTTGGATTGTTGTGGGTATTACCATTTGGTTTGGTCTAGGTACGGGGGGCGTATATTACATTCCCTGGAGTGTCTACGTATTTTTGGCTGATGTTGATGAAGTGGTAACTAATCGACGTCGTGAAGGGGTTTATGCTGGTGCAATGACTATGGCGGGTAAATTAGTTCGCGCTTCAATTGTATTTGTACTTGGTATTATTTTAAGTGCATATGGTTTTGAATCAAAATCTCATGTTCAGCCACAAAGTGCAATTGATGCTATTAATGGCATTATTTTATATGGTGTTGTTGGAATGGCACTTATTGGTGCTTTCTTCGCTTGGAGAATGAAGCTTGATCATGCAACGCATTCAATCATTATTAATGAAGTTGCTCGTATTCGCGAAGGGGGAAAAATGGCTGATGTTACGCCAGAAACTAAAAAAGTTGTTGAAGAATTATCAGGGATTGCTTATGAAAATTGCTTTGGCAATAACAACATTGGTTTTAAATCAAAAAATACCCAAGCAAAATAACATTCATTGAATAAATGGCTAGGATTAGCCAGTAATGCGAGTCCTGATTTTAGCCATATATCGTGAACTGTCCGCTACACGATTAGTGGATAGTTCACAAAGTAACACGTAAAGGATAAAAAATGACGACTGTTTCAGTTAAAGATTTTGGTGCAATTGGTGATGGTACTACAATAAATACCTTAGCTTTTGCAAAGTCGATACAACATATTGAACAACGAGGTGGAGGAACTTTAATTGTTCCAGTTGGCACCTATTTTACCGGAGCTATTAAACTTTGTAGTAATCTAACATTAGAGATTGAACAAGGTGCAACGTTATTGTTTTCCGATGATGCTAAAGATTATCCCGTGGTCAATTCACGTTGGGAAGGGGTAAAACAAGATGTATATATGCCATGTATATATGGTCATAATATTGAGAACGTAACAATCACCGGCGGTGGAAAAATCGATGGTAATGGCAAAAAATGGTGGCATACTTTTCGCAACGATCGCAGTAATCTTAAATACCCTAGACCTTATTTGATCGGATTTGATTTTTGCGAGCGTATCACGATTGAAAAACTATTTTTAACACAATCACCAAGTTGGACCGTTCACCCAATGGAGTCAAACAATGTGGTCGTTGATAATATTTCGATTCTTAATCCAGCTGATTCACCAAATACGGATGGTATCAATCCTGAATCTTGCCGTAATGTGAGAATTTCAAATTGTTATATTGATGTTGGTGATGATTGTATTGCAATTAAAGCAGGTACAGAAGAAACGGTTGATAAAAGCGCTTGTGAAAACATATTAATTACTAACTGTAATATGATTCATGGGCATGGTGCAGTGGTATTAGGGAGTGAAATGAGTGGGTGTATTCGTAATGTGACCATTACTAACTGCGTATTTCAAAAAACCGACCGTGGTGTTAGGTTTAAAACCCGTCGTGGTCGAGGTGGTACTATTTCGGATATCACCTTTAGTAATATCATTATGGACGAAGTATTATCGGCATTTGTGATGAACTATTATTACTATTGCGGCCCTAAAGGTAATGATCCCATCGTCTGGAATAAAAAAGCATTACCGGTTAATGAACAAACACCTGCATGTCATAATATTAGTTTTTCTAATATTATTGCTAAAAATGTACGTGCTTATGCTGGATTTTTATATGGTATACCTGAATCGCCAATAGCCAATATTTCGTTTGATAATATTCGAGTATCGATGCAAATTAATGCGCAAGCAGGTGAAGTTGACATGTTTAAAGATGTCAAACCCGAAGCGGGTAAGGGCTTTTTTATTGAAAATGCCGACACCATTTTATTTAACAATGTTATTGTTGATAATGTCATTAGCGAGCCACTCAGTATCAAAAACAGTACAGGTGTACATGTTAATCAATCATTTATTAAACAAGACGGTAAATTATTGCCGCTTAATGCTTAATGGTTTTTCATCAAAATAACCGCGAGAATGCGGTTATTTTTAATTATTTTTTATGTTATTACGGGTTTGAATCTGTCGATTTTATCAAACGTTTTATCACTATTTAGAGATATTATTGCTAATAATAGAACAAAAACAAATCTGGGTAATTTTATTAAAAGGCTGTTGTTTATTATCAATCTTAAATAAAAACAACATATAATGTTGATAAATATTGCAGAATGATGCTGTTAATTGGCTAATCAGTCTTACCTTCAAACTAATCTTTTTTTGTGCAAACAATCAATGGCTAGGTTTAAGGTAAATATTGTACTTTTAAGGCTACTTCACTTGTCACTTGTTAGTGTTACCATTAAATAGACCTAGTCACTATTATTTATATCCATCAAAGCGAACTTTAAAGGCTGAGAATGCGTTATTTTTGTTTTAAATCCTTTACAACTATCACATCCCGAAAAAGCATGCTTAATCCTATTTTGTAAAATAGTTTTAGGTTATTTAACAATCCGTTGCAAATGACGAGCTTTTATCAAAATGCGCAACGAAATCAATATACTAAAAATATGTCACGTTACTGGCTATATCGTTAGATTGTCATTGGCATAATATTTTTAGTGTTTCATTTGTCATCCTTTTAATTTTTATCTCTGATTTATTTCATTTTGTTTGTGGCAACAAAATAACTTTGATGTTGATCACATTTATCTAATAAACCTTTTAAAGCTAAATTTTTAGCTATTCATACTCAATTTCAGTTGTTCACTTTTTAAAGGATAAATTATGACAAATACCTTCTATCAAAAGCCAACTTATTGGTTCGCTTCATGTTATAGCTTTATGTACTATGCAGCAGGGAGTTTTGTTTTTTCTTTTTATGCAATATGGCTAAGTAAGGAGATTGGTTTAACGGCTAAACAAACCGGAATTATTTATTCGTTTAATTACTTTATCTCGTTAATTATTATGATTATTTATGGTGTTTATCAAGATAAATTAGTATTAAAAAAGCATTTAATTTGGTTTCAAAGCATCATTATTACTTGCGCTGCGCCCGCGTTAATTTATGTCTATGAACCGCTATTACGGCATAGTTTTTATATTGGTGTCGTTTTTGGTAGCTTCTTTTTAGGTTTTGGTTGGGTTGCTGGTATGGGGTTGATTGATTCCTATTGTGAAAAAATCAGCCGTGCTTTTGATTTTGAATTTGGACAATGCCGTACTTGGGGTTGTATTGCTTACGCTGTAGGAACATTTATTGCTGGCATCTTAATTAGTATTAATCCTCATCTCAATTTTTGGGCGGCATCAGTAGTGGGTGTTTGCTTTATGATATTAAATCTGAATTTTAAACCGGATTTAAGTAAATCATCGGCAGCAGTCTTTCAAAAGAAAGATAAGTTAAGTTTTAATGAGATTATTTCAGTGTTTGCGCTTAAAAAGTTTTGGATATTTGTGATTTATGTGCTTGGTACTTATAGCCTTTATAATATTTACGATCAACAGTTGTTTCCGGTTTACTTTACCCAGCAATTTACTGATGTGAATGATGGTTATCGGTTATACGGCATATTAAATTCATTCCAAGTATTTTTAGAAGCAGCCGTGATGTTTTGTGTGCCATTTGTGGTTAACCGTGTTGGTGCGAAAAACGCCTTAATTTTTGCCGCTTTTATTTCAGCATCTCGAATCTTTTTAACCGGTCATGTCGAGAGCATTGCCATTATTTCAGTGATTAAACTGATGCACTGTTTAGAAATTTCAACCATTTTAGTGTCAGTATTTAAATATATTGATAACAACTTTAATGCGCGCTTGTCGGCAACGGTATTTTTAATTGGTTATCAGGTCGCAGGCTCGGTTGGGGTGATATTGTTTTCTACCTATGTTGGGCAAGTTTATGATACTGCTGGCGCTGCAACCACCTTTAATAATTTAGGGCTAGTCGTGTTAGGTTTTATGATTTTTGCCATGCTTTTCTTAAGCCGTGACAAAAAGCTCAAATCATCAGAAAAGTAAGCTAGTTAAGATTCATAACACGTTTTTAATTCGGCTAAACAAATTATATTTAATAAAACATATTAAGGATTCAAAATGAATATATTCAATTCAGTTACGCAGTTTCACTTTGAACAAACCAGAACCATTTCGCCCGAAAATATGACAGGTGAAAAAGGCAAATCATGTATGAAGGCCAGTGCTTTAGGACCGAGTCGAAAAGGGCAAGGCTGTATCTCAATCCCTGCTGGTAAAAAGGTGACCATAGCCGAAATAACGGGTCCTGCTGAAATTCGTCATATGTGGTTTACTTTAACTGATAGAACACATCGCGGAAGCTTTGTACTCCGCGATGTGGTGATACGCATTTATTGGGATGATGAAGCCGTACCATCAGTTGAAAGCCCAATTGGTGACTTTTTCTGTAATGGTTTTGGTGCAAGATGTGACATCAACTCAATGCCAATTGTCGTTAATCCAACAGGTGGCTTTAATTGTTATTTTAGAATGCCATTTAATAAAAAAGCCCGCATTGAAATTGAAAATGAGCATGAGGCTGATTTGCAACATTTCTTTTTTACTGTGAACTATGCGTTAATGCCAAAACCATTTGAAGCGCCGCTTTATTTTCATGCGCAATGGCGCCGACAACGCATTACTCAATACGCCCAAGATTATGTCATTTTGGATAATGTGCAAGGACAGGGTTATTATGTAGGGACTTACTTAGCCTTAACGGCGCTAGAGCGTTATTGGTGGGGAGAAGGGGAGTTTAAATTCTATCTTGATGATGATAGCGACTATCCAACACAACATTCAACGGGTTCTGAAGACTATTTTGGTGGCGCTTGGGCATTTCATAATCGCGACAGCCAAGGACGCCCAAAAGCGAAGTGTTTTCAAACACTGTTTATGGGTTACCCTTACCAAACCAATCGTGATGCAACACGTGATTTTTTCCAGACAGGCGATGCAAATCCTGTACATGGCTTTGGCGATGATGGTTTGCCGATGCATGGCTTATATCGTTGGCATTTACCAGATCCGGTGGCATTTCACAAAAATATCAAGTTAGCCTTTCAACAGATTGGTAACGATGATATAAGATTGTATGAACGTTGTGATGATATCGCAAGTGTGGCTTATTGGTATCAAAATCCATCGGCAAATCACAATCCTGCGTTCCCTAATAAACAACAGCGAACTCCGCGCTAAAAATAAGGTAATGTGGTTATGGCGAGTAATAAATTAAAGATCAATGATATTGCTCGTTTGGCTGGCGTGTCGGCAACGACCGTCAGTCATATTTTTAATAAACGAGATAAAAAGTATCGAATTTCGCCCTTAACTCGGCAACGAGTATTAGCGATTGCTCAGCAATACAGTGATCAATCTCATATTCGTCAATATTTAGTTAAAGCGAATAGCACTAATACTATTGGCGTTATTGTGCCGGATATGTCTAATTCATTTTTTTCGATGTTTTTACATCATCTAGAAGCCTCGTTCAGACAAAAAAATATTCAACTCTTAATCACTTGTAGTCATTATAATCCCGAGGTCGAAATTAAAGTGGCGCAAAATTTGGTCGAACGCTGCGTTGATGCCATGATTGTTGTAACATCTTTAGATAGTGATGATTTTTATGTAAGCATTAACCAAAAGACTCCCGTTTTGTTTTTCGATCGTTATTTGAAAGATACCAAACTTCCTTTTATCACCAGTGAATCTGTAAAGTCAGTTGCCGATTTGATAATTCCTTATGCTAAGCAACTAAAAGAGTTTTATTTTATTGGGTGTGATATACAACTAACCTCGATTCATGCAAGACTTGAAGGATTCAAGCAAGGGCTCAAAACTGCGGGATTAAAGTTCAAACACGATTGGTTAGTCAGTGATGACTATTGTCAAAATAAAGGGTATCAGTTAATTAAAGGTGTTCATCAAAAATTAGGGCGGTTACCTAAGGCTATTTTTACGCCTTCCTGCAATTTATTGCAAGAGGTACTGAGTTATTTGGTCGAAATCAAAATAGATCCTAATCAAATTTGTTTATGCTCTTATGATTATAATATCTATCTTGACTACTGTTATTACCCAACAGATGCCATTGCACAAGATTTTCAAACCATGGCACATACTTGTGTTGAGGTCATCGATCGGCTGATTAACTTTAAAGAACTAAAACATCATGCCTTTTTTATTGAGCCGAAAATTATTCGCCACCGTTAGCCTAGCAATTTTTTTATGAACTAGACTCTTAACGGTTGGCATTTTTCATAATTCGCGCTTTATCAACCTGCCATTGGCGTTCTTTAATGTCAGTACGTTTATCGTACTCTTTTTTACCTTTGGCTAAACCAATTTTTACTTTAGCCCAAGCATTTTTCCAATATAAAGATAGGGCAACAACGGTATAACCTTGACGGTTTATTTGACCGAACAGAGAGTTCAATTCACGCTGATTAAGCAGCAATTTACGTGTACGCATCGGATCGCATACTACATGCGATGATGCAACCGATAATGGCGTAATTGTTGCACCAAATAACCATGCTTCGCCATCTTTGAGTAAAACGTAACTATCACTAATGTTGGCTTTACCTGCGCGCAGGGATTTTACTTCCCAACCTTGTAGGGATAATCCCGCCTCAATTTCCTCTTCAATAAAGTACTCATGGCGTGCGCGTTTATTTAATGCAATCGTTGCCGAACCCGGCTTGTGTGATTTTTTCTTAGTCATAATGTGCGATATTATAGAGTTACGTGATACTATATGCCAATATTTTTATTTTTTTATTTTATTCTTATGGCACACGTTTTTCACGAAGTTATCGAGCCCTATTCAATTGAGCAAATGTTTGCGTTGGTTAATGATATTGCTCGTTATCCAGAATTTGTTCCTGATTGTATCGCAACTGGCATTATTAGCAAACAAGATAATAGGTTAACGGCTTTTATTGAGGTTGAAAAGTTAGGCTTCAAAAAATCTTTTACTACTGTCAATCAGATTAATGAGCCGCATTTAATTGAGATGAAGTTACTGCAAGGCCCTTTTAAACACCTGTCTGGTAAATGGCAATTTACGCCAGTGAATGATACTCACAGTAAAATTAGTTTTAGTTTAGATTTTGAGTTTAAAAATAAGCTACTTGATATTGCTTTTACCCCAGTGTTTAAAGAAGTTATGACTAACATGGTCAATGCATTTTCAACACGAGCAAGGCAGATTTATTAGTATGATAAATATTCAAGTTGTTTATGCTTTACCTAATAATGCAACCGTCATTGATTTAGACGTTGATGCACAAACTAATGTATTGCAAGCAATAACAAAATCCAATATCTTATCGCTATGTCAAATTGCATTAGATGAGCATCTAGTTGGTATTTACGGTAAGCGCTGTGATTTTAATACGTTAGTTAATGATGGTGATCGCATCGAAATTTATCGTCCATTAATTAATGATCCTAAAGAGATAAGACGAAAAAAAGCAGCACGTAATAAATAATAATCAAAAGTGAAGGGAAACCGAATGCACAATCTGCTAATTGAAAAGATTGAAATGTTATGCAAAAAACGCGGTATAAAACTGACAACACAGCGGCGTACCGTTTTACATATCATGTTAAAAGCAAATAAAGCGATGAGTGCATATGATTTGTTAGATCTGTTGAAAGTGAGTGAACCGCAAGCAAAACCACCGACAATTTATCGCGCACTTGAGTTTTTACTCGAACAAGGTTTTATTCACAAAGTTGAATCATCTAACAGTTACATTGTATGCCCGCATTTTCATGACCCCGAGCATATTTCAATTTTATTTATTTGTGATAAATGTAAACAAATTATAGAAAAGCATTCAGAAGATATTGAAACACAGCTCAAGCTATTAGCACTGCAAAGTCAGTTTTTAATAAAACATAGTGTGCTTGAAATACATGGAATTTGTCAGCCGTGTCAGCCTTAATTATTACACTTTGGTTAGTTAATCTATTTTGTGATACTGTTGGACAAATTGCATTTAAATATGCCGCCATAACGTCAAAACATCAACAAGGTTTACACTATTGGCAAAGATTGTTTGGTAATTTTTGGCTTTGGTTAGGTTTTGGTACCTATTTTGTTGGCTTTATTTTTTGGCTGGCGTTTTTAAGTGAAGTCCCTTTGTCGCAAGGTATTTTATTAGGATCGTTTAACATTATCACCGTTATGATTGCTGGACGAGTTTTATTTAAAGAGCATCTAACAGCCTTTCGTCTTATTGGTATATTTTTTATTACTTTTGGCGTTATTTTAGTAGGGCTAACCTAATGAAAAAATTTTATATCATTGGTTTTATTTTGTTATTATTTTTCGATACTTTTGGGCAAACCAGCTTTAAATTAACGGCATTAGCAGCACTCCCCTTTGAGGCTAATTTTCATTGGTTGATTCGTATTTTTAGTCATGGTTGGGCTTATTTAGTTATTTTAGGCTATACAGGTGCTTTTATGACATGGATGATATTATTAAAAAAAGCACCAGTTGGTCCGGCTTTTGCAGCTTCTCATTTACAAGTTGTAACGGTAATGCTTGTTTCGATCGTGGCTTTTAATGAGCAAATTACAACCACTCGTTTACTTGGCGCGTTATGTATTATTATTGGTATTGTTTTTTTGGCATTAGCCGAACAACGATTACAGTGTAAATAATCGATTTTGCTGTTTAATTTTAAAGGTCAAATGTAAATTATAAATAGTGAGTGATATTTTATCTTTAAATTGACCTGTAGTTTTGGACATCAACTGTCTTGAATCAAATAAAACTAAACTAACCAGTTGTAAGCTTAAGCTCAATTTCTATTGTTCATACAGTTTTTTTAAACTGTATGAATATTGGTTATTTATATGCGATCTTTTTCCATCACAATTAGATAGGCTTCGCGTTTCCAAAGTAGAAATAAGCGTCTCATATCTTTTTCCATTGTCACCACACGCCAACCTTGTCTTGCATTTTGATTTAAAAAATCAGAGAATTTTTCAGCATTAGAATTCGCTGCACCAAAAAGTAAAGAGGATAAAGCACCTTCTTGGTAAATAACGACTTTATATTCTTTCATTGTATTCATTTCCTTTTTTTATATTTTAAAAATAGTGTCCTTATTGATAAGTAATATCAATAAGGACAGCAGTATATTATAAGTTATGCTTTGAAACAAAGTTAAAACAGCAATATTTGAGTTAATATTATGTTTTTTATGCGGATAGGGGAAGGTATACGCTTGAAAACCAAACGAATAAAAAGGTATTCTTAAAAAGAATATGCTAAATTTGTTTATCTAAATTTTTTAGCATTTCGATGATAGGTCGATTAGCATCGGGAAATTCATCCGCATTGAGATCTTCTTGATCAATCCAACGACTCGGTTGCCCTTCTTTGGCAAAAGGTACGCCATCCCACTCTTCAACTAAATAAGCATGGATAGTAATATCGCGATCATCGTAACTATGCTGGACTGTTTTTAAGAATTGCGCATGATGAATATGGATGTCGACTTCTTCAGCGATCTCGCGTTGTAAAGTTTGAAAAGGTGTTTCAGCAACTTCGACTTTTCCACCTGGAAACTCCCAAAAACCAGCAAGATGCGAGTCTTCACCTCGTTGAGTGATAAAGATTTGACAATCTTGTGAACGTATAATACCTACAGCAATTTCAGTATGTTTTTTCATAATCCTGTCTGTCTATCTATGAGTCAACTTGGGGAAAGTGATCCTTTCCCACTTTTTGAATGCCGACTGTTATCGGCAATTTATTTGATAATATTTTGATGATACTAAATTTTTACCTTAGTGAACAGCACCATGACAGTGTTTATATTTTTTTCCTGAGCCACATGGACAAGGATCATTACGCCCAACTTTCGCTTGCGCGCGGACTACTGGTTGCGTCGATGAGTTTTCAGGTTCATCTCCATCAATACTAGTAACAGATTCATGGCTCGTTTTCTGTTTTTCCATGAGCTTTTCCATTTCAGCTAAGCGTTGTCGTTCGGCTTCATCAACTTCCTCTTGTGATCGGATTTGAACACGACTCAGTACGCCAATAACATCATATTTTAACGATTCTAACATGCTTGCAAACATATTAAATGATTCACGCTTATATTCTTGTTTAGGATCTTTTTGTGCGTAACCACGTAAATGTATACCTTGGCGTAAATAATCCATTGCGGCTAAATGTTCTTTCCATAAAGTGTCAAGTGTTTGTAACATTACACTTTTTTCAAAGTGTCTAAATGCTTCAGAGCCAGCACTATTTTCTTTTTCAAGATAGGTCTCTTTTGCAATTTGTAAAATGCGTTCACGTAATGTTTCTTCATGCAGATTTGCTTCTTCATCTAACCATTTGGCAATCGGTAAATCTAAAGCAAAATCGGTTTTTAAAGCTGATTCTAGTCCAGGCACATCCCACATCTCTTCAATTGATTGAGGTGGAATATATTGATCGATTAACGCATTAAATACGTCATCACGAATAGAATCAATGGTATCTTTAATATCGCTATTATCGAGTAGTTCATTTCGTTGACGATAAATTGCTTTACGTTGATCGTTGGCAACATCATCAAATTCAAGTAGTTGTTTACGTATATCAAAGTTACGGCTTTCAACTTTCTTTTGCGCATTTGCAATAGCTTTAGTAACCCAAGGATGTTCAATGGCTTCGCCTTCTTTCATACCCAGTTTACGCATCATGTTACCAACACGCTCTGAAGCAAAAATTCGCATTAATGGGTCTTCAAGTGATAGATAAAAGCGTGAAGCACCAGGGTCACCTTGACGACCAGCACGACCTCGTAATTGGTTATCAATACGACGAGATTCGTGACGCTCTGTCCCTAAAATGTAAAGACCACCAAGTGCTATTACCTCTTCGTGCTTGGTTTGCCATGCTTGTTTAGCTTTTTCGATATCTTCAGGGGTTGGATTTTCAAGTTTAGCGACTTCATTTTGCCAGTTACCACCAAGCATAATGTCAGTACCACGGCCAGCCATATTGGTGGCAATTGTCACGGCACCTTTACTACCTGCTTCAGCGATAATCTCGGCCTCTTGTGCATGGAATTTAGCATTTAATACATTATGTTTGATACCCGCTTTTTTAAATGCTTGAGAGACAAGTTCTGATTTCTCGATGGAAGCCGTACCGACTAACACCGGCTGCCCACGTTTTACACATTCTTGTACATCAGAAACGATCGCATCGATTTTTTCTTTTTCGGTCATATAGACTAAATCGGATTGATCTTTACGGACCATTGGACGATTCGTTGGAATAACAATAGTATCGAGACCATAAATTTGATTAAATTCGAATGCTTCGGTATCCGCTGTTCCTGTCATCCCTGCTAATTTTTCATATAGTCGGAAATAGTTTTGGAAAGTGATAGATGCCAAAGTTTGGTTTTCATTTTGAATTTTAACATGTTCTTTGGCTTCTACCGCCTGATGTAATCCATCAGACCAACGGCGTCCA
Organism: Gilliamella sp. B2969; assembly: GCF_026536195.1. Classification (NCBI taxonomy): domain Bacteria; kingdom Pseudomonadati; phylum Pseudomonadota; class Gammaproteobacteria; order Orbales; family Orbaceae; genus Gilliamella; species Gilliamella sp. B2969. The sequence goes on along the minus strand of NZ_JAFNOP010000005.1, from coordinate 120,366 downwards.
TCCATGGTACGACCGGTATGTTCATCGACAATAATGATTTCGTTATCGCGAACAATATAATCCACATCTTTATGGAATAGGTGATGGGCTCGAAGCGCTGCATTGACATGGTGCATTAACACAATATTGCTTGGGGCATACAGTGACTCGTCACTTTTCATAATGCCTTGTTTAATTAGTAACTCTTCAACTTTAATTAAACCGCGTTCAGTAAGGTTGACTTGACGTGTTTTTTCGTCAATAGAAAAGTCACCATCACCTTGAAATTGATCAGAATCTTCTTTTTCTTGGCGAACTAAATACGGAATAATTTTATCGATACTGACATATCTATCAGAGCTGTCTTCGGCTTGTCCAGATATGATTAATGGTGTTCTTGCTTCATCAATCAAAATCGAGTCTACTTCGTCGACTAAGGCATAATGTAGTGGGCGTTGTACTCGCGATTCTTTTGTAAACACCATATTATCGCGAAGGTAATCAAAGCCATACTCGTTATTTGTGCCATAAGTGATGTCGGCGTTATAAGCATCGCGTTTCATTTGCGGTGGCATGTTAGGGAGATTAATACCGACAGTTAGACCTAGAAATTCAAATAGTGGGCGATTGTTTTCAGCATCACGTTGGGCTAAGTAATCATTAACCGTGACGACATGAACCCCTTTGCCGGTTAACGCATTTAAATAGGCGGGTAAAGTTGCGGTTAAGGTTTTACCTTCACCGGTACGCATTTCAGCAATACAGCGTTCATTTAATACCATGCCCCCAATTAGCTGTACATCAAAATGACGCATTCCAAAAACGCGTTTACTCGCTTCACGAACGACCGCAAAAGCTTCTTCTAAAATATCATCTAATTTGGTGCCATCAGCAATTTTTTGTTTGAATTCTGCTGTTTTTGCTTTTAGCTCATCATCGGTTAATGCTTCCATTTGTGGTTCTAACGCATTGATTCTTTCTACGCGTTTGCGCATTGTTTTTAGTACGCGTTCATTACGGCTACCGAATACTTTGGTTAATAATTTTAATAACATGATCTTTCTCTTATTTTTTCAATAGGATTAATAAGGTTTATACCTAAATATGGCCAATTTATTTTATTACGTTATCAATGGTTTAAACGGTAGCTTTAGGGCCTGCTCTAATGCCGTTATAAGGGGTTAACCGGATGACAATATTGGGACTGACATCATAATGATTTAATGAAATGGTTTGTTTATCATCATGTTGCTTTTGCACCAATAACAGTGATTGTATATGCGCTTTTATTGGCGTTTGATGATCTTGTACTATCGCTGTAATGGCAATAATACCGACTTGAGAAACCGTTGGCTGAGCAGGTAATGCATTTTCTTGATATAGACCAAATCCAGCAGCAATCACACCTAATAATAAGTGCGATAAAGCAGTTTTGATAATAAAGCGTTTGTGGAGTTGTTTACAATAGCTAATCACAGTCATAGTGGCAACATTCTAGCATTTTTTCCCAAAATTAAAACAATTATTGCAGCCGTGTCATTAGCTATTCTTGATGTTAAATGAAAAATGGATAAATGTCTGCTGTCTTATTTTGACTTGGTTAGATGTTGCGGCAGTAAAATGCTTAAAATGAGTGATCGATAACATCCACTTGCCAATTTATACTAGCAAGAGGGTGGGGCAGCTTTTGAGCTTTTGTGCCGATTATGAGATTTTTACTGATTTATTGCCTATTGCTAACACGCTTATTTCATCACAAAACCAAATTGTTTTATTTGGCGGTGAACTGCGTGATAAAAGCTCATCGGTTTTTGGTGGTTGAGCCGTGTCAAAGATCAATGAAATTCAGGTAGATGCTTGTTGTTTAGATATTGATGGCTTGAGTAATTTAAGCGGTCCTTCTTGTTCATCTTCTTTTGATGCTTATGTTGATAAAGCGATCATTGCTCACTTGGATAAAAATATATGTTAAGTGATTACACTAAATTCAGTCGCAAAAGTTTATATAAAATTTGCGAATGGCAAGCTATTACCGCATTGATGACTAATGATATGGCTGATCCTTTGCTAGTTGCAAAATTAGAGAAGCAAACACAAGTCATTTTAGGTGAGTAACCGTCAACGTTAATTAGTCTATTATTTACTCGATATTGTCTATTTTGTTACCGTAATTGTTGAAACTATTTTTTCTATTTGAGGGGGATTATTTGCTATAGATTGTTGATTTATCTTAATCGAAATAAAATCCCCTCTTAATCTTAATAGTCTGTATTTAGACAATTAAGAAAAGAGGGAGAACAAATCGATTATTTCACCATCAATTGCCCCATCATACCCAATGTTTCGTGTTCGATGATATGGCAATGATACATGCGTAATCCCGGCATGTTTTGTTGTATTTTCACAACAAGTGTTTCGTGCGGACGTAAATTGGTGGTATCTTTTAACGCAACAAATTCAGGCGTTGTTTTAGTACCATTTAATTCACGAGACTGTACAATAAATTGCGCACCATGTATATGGAAATTGTGATCCATATGTGAGTTGTTAACAATTGTCCACTCCTCAACATCGTGCAGTTTACTTTCTAAGTCAATTCGTGACATATCATGCCGTTTGCCATTAATTAAAAACAACATACCACCTCGAGGCTCACTTTTATCCATTACTTCGGTATATTCCAGTGATTTTTTAGCGACAGCCTCGCCTAAAGTTGGTACTTGTTTTAGATGAGTGGGTAAAACTACACTGGCCGTTTGAGTTAGCTGGAGTTGTGAAAGAATGATATTTTGCTCCGGCGGTACATTACCCATTTTGCCCCGATCGTATCCGATATTTTCCAAGTAAAGGCTGGCTGTTTTCTTCGGAACAATGACCACTTCAGCGCGTTCAGCTGGGGTAAGTAGTAGGGGGGTATTAAGTTGGTGAGGCGCAGCAATTAGGCCACCGTCCGTACCCACTAAATAAACATCACAATCGGGTACCGAAAGGTTTAAGTATCGACCTGAACACGCATTCCAGATTCTGACTCGGGTTGCACCTTCTACTTTTATATTTGGGCGGTAAGCGCCATTGATTAACACAAATTGTCCTTCTCGACCATTCATCCAGTCTGTCATCGAGTTTTCAGCAATTTCCCCTTTTTCTGTTAATTTTAAGTCGGAAAAGAACCAATGTTGCTCAGGTAGTGAAGCTAATGGATCGTTTTTACTGCGGACAATAAATGTACCGGCTAAACCACGGTAGACTTGTTCAGCAACGGTGTCGTGCCCATGGGGGTGATACCAATAGGTTCCAGCGGTGCCTTCAGGGATGGTAAATTCATAAATTCGACTACCGCCTGCTGGAATGGCATCTTGTGGATTACCGTCTTGATCTGACGGAATAAGCAAACCATGCCAGTGTACGGTTGTGGGTTGTGAAAGATCATTTTTCACTGTTATTTTGACCTGATCACCTTCAAATACTTCAATTTTTGGACCGGGAACCATGCCATTATATGCCCAAAATTCTGTCGTGATATCGGGTGTTAAAGCTATTTTTACTGGTTTTAAATGTAACGTTGCTTCAAAGACACCAGCTTGGTTACTGGTATTTTTTAAATTGGTGAGCTCAGGTAAATTTTTACCCTGTTTCAGTGCTGAAGTCGATAACAGTTTTTGTGGCATTGTGTTATTCATATTCATATTCATATTCATATTCATGTTCATATGATCGTGCATATTCCCCTCCGTATTACAGTTATCAGAATTAACTTCACAAACGTTTTCAGACATTGATGCGTGATTCATTTTGGCGATAGCTTTAGTGGCAAACAATCCACCTAAGGCGGCGGTAAAACTGATGATAAAATTTCGACGTTTCATAATATTCCTTTAAAATATAGTTAGTTAAATAAAATAACCATTTATTCAAAACAATGTGATAAAAAGCCTCACATAAGGTGCTTTTTATTGCGTTATTGACTGTGAATTACTTACTTCTTGTGTTTGATAAATACTATTAAGCAATTTTTGGTGGTTTTAACTCAGGAATACTTTCTTTATATACAGGTATAAATGTTATTGGTCGGTACTGTTTACTTTTAATGGCATAATCAAAGGAAAAAAAATAGTTAGTAACAAGTGAGCTACATGTTGGGCAGTGGTTTAGTTGTTGATATTTGTTTGGAATTGATGAGTTGGGATTAGATTGAGTCGTATTATGGTGACGCTTGCTCTCTTTTAGGTTAAATGCCGTTTGATGTGCCAAGTTACAACGCGTAGAAGATTGGAAATAATTTTTAGACAAATGCCATGTAGAAACACTCAGCAAAAATACAAGTATTGCGGATAATGCAATAATAGTATAAGCCTTATTGTTGATTCTTAATGACATATTCTATCTCACTATTCATCTAACAAACTATCTGTTTATTCTACCGGAAAAAGGAGTAAATTTATACTTTTTTACAGATACTAATAACGGTTGTTACTTAAACAAAAATAAACAGCACCTCAACATTTTAAGTTAACGACCTAAATAGCCACATATTTTTTCCTAACTTTGAATCTAACTTGATATTTTAGATAGTATTTTTTATTCATCGTCAAAAGCACTTTCTCTGATTCTGATACTATCGGTAATATCACGCCAAATCACCATTAATTGGTCTTCGTCGTAGGTGGGAATACTATCATCGGTGGGTATCTTATAATACATATTGAAATTAAATTGCGGTTTTTTATAATTGGCATCAAATTGATTGATTGCTAAGTAAAAAATATATCCTTCTTGCATTTGGGGATAATATTCATTGTTATCGGGAAAAAATGGGCCTTTTACTATCCACTCTTCCATAATCAAATTATTGGTTTCCCGTTTGCCTTTATAAACCGTGTGTCCTGGTTTCGGCATCACAATTTCATTGGGTGCATCAAGTAGTGATAAATTATCGGAAAGGTCTTCAATATGTATTCGAATGTAAAATCCTCTATTACTGTTGTAGCGATAGTTAAAATGCAAATCTTTATAGGCTTTTACGCCACCGTGCATAAAGCCATTAGTAAAACAAAAACCAGGTTCGGTAGGTATGGTATATTCATCACGCACCGTAATTTGTTCAAACAGTTTATACATCTGCGCTAATTTTTTGGGTACATTATTTCCATAAAGCTTTGGGGAATCTTCTCTGTCTTGGTCATATCGATTTGCTAACCCATTACGAGCTTTTATTTCAATTGTTAAGGAGACGTCGTCTTGCCAGCGATAACCTTCTAATATTCTGGCGACATCTGGAATAGTAGTATCTTCCATTCTTTCAAAAATAATACCTTGCATTTTGTCTGGATTGGTTGTAGGTACAGGATAAATAGCTTTTAAAAAATTCCCGTCAATTGCATAAACCGGTTGGGTATTTTTTAGTTCTTGCTCACGGTAAACAAGCATTTGTTTAAATGGTGGCAAATAAATCTTTTCAGTTTTAATAACAATTTTATGATTATCGGTATAATCCAATTCCGTCACCATAGAAGGGATAAATTGTTTGGGCAGATCAAATAAGTAAACCCCCATGCATCGGGTAGCGGTATTGTTTAACAGTTTATTAACTTGTTGCTGTTCGTGGGTTGTTAGGGTAACCATACGTATATCCTTAGTTAAATAGCGGTAAGTAACAAATAAAATAATGAGTAGAGCGATAATTAAGAGGTAATGCTCATGCGTTAGGGGCAGTCTTTTTTTCATTTTGTTTATTTACCTCAAGTAAAATATCGACAATAGCACGCAAGGTAAATTCTTGCGTGATTGAATTTTTGTATGCGGGCTCATGCTCTATGGGCAAATGCATGCGTGCTTTAATGCTTTCAAGAGGGATTTCCCCAGAACGTTGAGGTACCGTGCCATCACCATTACCAATGGCGGGTTTGAGGGTATAGCTCTCGGCAATGTTACCTTCATAATCTTTATACATTACATGTGTGCGTCCAGCTTTTCGTTGGACTTCATCCCAATAGTTATTCTCTGTAGTTAGGGTTCGCGTTTCTAATATTTCACTTAAATCTAAACGATTTTTTGCTCCTAAAGGAATTTTTACAGGTTTTTTGGCTATTCACCATATGCCCTAAGTTAAGTTGAGTTTTGCCATATTCGGTAGAGAGTTTGATATGTTCTTGCCCTCGTTTATCATCCATTCTTAGCTTGTTGTTTGCTGGAGTACGAATCACATTTCGATGCTTGTTGGTCGTAGTGATGTGATCGGGATGCATACTATCGTGCATAGCATGAGCAATATAGGGTCTATCAGGATTACCATTCGTAAAGGCTATGGCTACTGCGGTTGAATCAATTAATGGGAAGTGAAAACCATAAGTTTCACCGGCATAAGGTTTAGCAAGCCGGACCCATAAGCTTTCGTGGCCTTTTTTCCAATTTTTTAAATCAAAATTGAATTTGACTCGATAGCGTCCTTGAGTATCAATATAGGCATAAGTATCGTTATCTGGACTGGTTACTTTGGCTGGTAACGTACCACTAACTTGTGGCCAGGGTAAGGGCGCAGGGCGATAAGGTTTAAGTTCATCATAGGCAATGGCAGTAAAATGGGTTTGATAAGGATAAGTTCTGTCCCCATAATTTTGTGTCGAGAGAATAATAATACCATTATGGATATCATTAATTGGACATTGAGGTATGATGATATGTTGACCGGGAGCAAGATTGTAGTCATTGCATTTGCCAGAAATAATAAGTTTGCCGCTGATATACTGCTGATGGCGAATTTGTGCATACCATTGACCACTTTCAATGGTGCGTTCGTCTCCCCGTAATTTGTAATGCTCTTCATAATGATAGTCATCACCACGGGCGGTGATATCTTTAGGTTGGGTGTTGATTTGAGTATGAAGATCACTGTCAGCAGTTAGATAGTTATAGTCGTTAACAATGACATTTTGGGGCTTGGTGTGACTGGTGAATTGTAAATCCCAGACACTGTTTTGATGATCATCATGCATTCCACTTGGTGTTTTGAGTGAAATGGTGCCACCGTCTGCAAATCCTTGTTGATCATCACTTATTACCATCACATCGCAATGATGCTCAGGATGCGTTTCAAAACGGAACCAGATCCCAACATCTGCAAGTAATCGTTGTATAAAAGTGAGATCACTTTCTTGCCATTGAGTAATAAACTCTCTTTCTGGATAAGTTTCTTTAAGTTCAAATCGGTAATCAATACCAATAAAATTATGATTACGTAGGACTTCTTCTACCACAGCAACAACACTTTGATTTTGATAAATTGCGCAGTGATAGCTATTTGCCAGCAATGCTAAGCGTGGTTCAAGTGTCACCTTATAGCGAGCTTCATCTTTACTAATAGATAACAAGCTGAATTGAGTAATAATGCCATAAAACGTTTTCGGCTTTTGATCTAAGTTGTAAGAAGCTAGATGCGTTAAGACATTGGCTAAGTTGTGAGGCTGAAAGGTTAAAGAAGCATGTTGGCTAAGTACTGAATCAATCTCAATATGCTTATTTGAACAAGTGAAGATAATGTTGTAATGCCAGGGTATATTTAACGCTTCATTGCCTTTAATGGATTCAATTGAAAGAGAAAATAACTCGTTTCTTAAACCATCTATGGAAAGGGAATAGTTATTAAGAGCTAAATTATTTATCAATGATGAAATACCGTTAACAATCGATTCCATAGAATTCCTAATAATGTTAATCAATATACACAAAATAAAATACGTCTATTTTTTAGATAATGCAATCTTTATTTATTTACTGAAATCAATAAGATTATTAAATAACTTTATATTTTTATTATCATTTTACAAAAGTGCTTTTTTATTGAAAGTTAGAGACAAAAGACAGAAGAAAAAGTTATTAAAATAAATTTCGCTGATAGTGAAATTGAATCACCATATTAACCTTTTAAATGTTCAACTATGCATTAATTTATAAATAAATTATTTAACGTGATTTTGATTAGTTGAAATCAAAATTGAAACATCATAAATGTTTGTTGTAAAGATCGAGGACATTTATATAAAATTATGAAGCGAATAACTGAGTGTTCTGTTATTATATTTACCTAACTTTAAATCGACAAATCACACGATATGAAAATTCTCTTTGGTGTTCAAGGAACAGGAAATGGCCACGTCAGTCGTTGTAGAACATTAGCCAATGCACTTAAAAAAGCAGGGGCTGATGTTGATTATATTTTCAGTGGACGTGATCCTAAAGACTATTTTGATATGCAAGTTTTTGGTAATTATAAAACCTATCGCGGTGTTTCGTTTGCGACGTTAAATGGTAAGATTAATTTTCGCAAAACCGTACAACGGATTCGCGCTTTTCGTTTAATTAAAGATGTGCGTGAACTCGATTTATCGACATATGATTGTGTTATCAGTGATTTTGAGCCAGTTAGTGCTTGGGCTGCGCATTATCAACATCGTGATTGTTTAGGGATTAGTAATCAGGCGGTGTGTCAATATCTTAAACCTAAAGAATATGGATTGATAGCCAATGTGATTATGAAGTATTATGCACCAGTGACTAAACCCATTGGGTTACATTGGTTTCATTTTGGACACAAATTGTTACCGCCAATGATTGATTCATTTGAGGTTGCCTCAAGTGAAAATGGCAATATCGTTGTTTACTTACCATTTGAAGCATTAGATGAAATTACTGTGTTATTGCAGCAGTTTCCAAATTATCAATTTATCTGTTTCCATCCGGATATTAAACAAGTTGAACAGCACGGTAATATTCTTTTTCAACCACTTGGTCGAGATAGTTTTACGCACGCTTTAGTCAGTTGTTCCGGAATCATTGCAAATACTGGCTTTGCTTTAATTTCAGAAGCGTTAGTTTTGGGTAAAAAGATTTTAACTAAACCGGTATCGGGGCAATTTGAACAGATCTATAATGCTCAATGTTTACAAGCGTTAGATATGGCAACAGTGATGGAAAGTTTGAATAATATCAAACTTAAATATTGGCTTAGTTTGCCTTCTCCTAAACCAATCATCTATCCAGATGTCGCAACTGAACTTGCTAATTGGATCGTTTCAGGGCAAAAAGAGCCATTACTTTCGTTAAGTGAACGGCTTTGGAGTCAAACGATATTTCCTGAAAATGTCAATCAGAAGATAAAATCCTTAGGATATGTGTAAGTAAAGGTATAAAAATGATTTTAAGCATTATTGTTGCTATGGCGAAAGATCGTGTCATTGGTCTTAACAATCAAATGCCGTGGCATTTACCGGCAGATTTGGCTTGGTTTAAGAAAAACACACTACATAAACCGGTTATTATGGGACGCAAGACTTATGAGTCTATTGGTCGTCCTTTACCCAATAGACATAATATTATTATCAGTCGACAAGCTCAGTTAGAACATAATTCTGATAATGTAAGTTGGGCAAAATCAATTGACGAAGCATTATCTATAGCTAAAGATCAGCTTGCCGATGAAGTCTTTATTATTGGTGGCGGTAATATTTATCAGCAAGTTTTACCTTTTATCGATCGGTTATATTTAACACATATTGATGCCTATTTAAAGGGTGATACCTATTTCCCCGATTATTTGGTTCGGCAATGGCAACAAGTTTATTGCCAAAATTGCTTTGCTGATGAAAAAAATCCTTATCATTATCAATTTGAGATTTTAGAAAAAGTTTAACTATCGGTAAATTGCCACAGCATTAATTGATGTGGCAATTAAATCAAGGGTTATCCTTGAAAGCGTTTTGCTTCAACAACATCGGGTAATTGCTTAATTTTATTTAGTACACGATTAAGTGAGTCGTGATCGAAAATTTGTAAATCCATGTCAATTGTCGCTAATTGCTGTTTAGTATCACTGCGACTTGATACACCTAATACGTTGACTTTTTCGTTAGCAACAATAGTGGTAATATCGCGTAATAAGCCACTTCTATCATTAGCTATAATTCTAACAATCATGGTATAGCTTAATTGGGTGTTTTCACTCCACGCTGCACTTGTTATGCGTTCCGGAGCATGATTTTTTAACTCTTGCAATTGTTCACAATCAGCTCGATGTATTGAGATGCCTCGACCTTGGGTGACAAAACCAACAATAGGATCACCTGGAATAGGGCGACAACAGTTAGCAATGGTATACATTAAGTTACCTACGCCTTCAATGATGATTTCACCACTTTTTGTTGTATTTTTGGTTTGAGCGGTCGATTTTTGCGAAATTTGCTTTAATACCGCTTCGTCTTCTTCTTCCGCTGTTGGCTTATTAAATTGCGCGTTAATAAAGTTAACTAGTTGGTTAATTCTGATGTCACCACTGCCAATACCCGCTAAAACTTCATCAAATGAATGGGCGTTATATTTTGCGATAAGAATTTTTTCAACGCTTTTGATACTAATATTCAGCGGTTCTAATTCGTTTTCAAGTATCTGTTGACCAGCCGCAATATTCTTATCACGATCTTGTTTTTTGAACCAAGCTTGAATTTTGGCACGTGCACGGCTACTATTGACAAAACCTGTATTAGGATTTAACCAATCACGACTTGGATTAGGTTGTTTTTGCGTAATGACTTCAACTTGATCGCCAATTTTTAACATATAAGTAAAGGGGACAATGCGCCCATTTACTTTGGCACCAATACATCTGTGGCCGACATCGCTATGAATATGATAAGCAAAATCAAGTGGTGTTGAACCCGCTGGCAAATCAACCACATCACCTTTAGGTGTAAATACATAAACCCTATCATCAAAAATTTGGCTTCTTACTGCTTCTTGGATTTCACCACTTTCTGACATCTCTTTTTGCCAAGTTAATAGTTGTCGTAACCAAGAGATGCGCTGATCATAAGCCGTCATCTTGTCAGTAGTGCCTTCTTTATACTTCCAATGTGCAGCAATACCGAGTTCAGCATCGTTATGCATTTGTTCGGTACGAATCTGAATTTCGATAGTTTTGTCTTGTGGGCCATAAACAACCGTATGAATAGATTGATAGCCATTGGGTTTGGGATTGGCTACGTAATCGTCAAATTCTTTAGCAATGTGTTTGTAATGACTATGTACAATACCCAGTGCGTTATAACAATCTTCAACGCGATCGCAAATAATTCGTACCGCTCGAATATCATACAGCTCTTCAAACTGTAAATGCTTACGCTCCATTTTTCGCCAAATGCTATAAATATGTTTTGGACGACCATAAACTTCGGCATGAATATGATCTTGATTCATTAAATCCTGTAAAGTTTTAACAAATTTATTGATATATAATTCTCGGTCTAATCGCTTTTCTTGTAGTTTGATTGCGATCATGCGGTATTGGTCAGGATATAAATACCGGAAGCAAAAATCCTCTAATTCCCATTTTAATTGCCCAATACCTAATCGGTTGGCCAGTGGGGCATAAATATTAAAGCACTCTTTAGCGGCAAGGACTTGCTCTTCTTTAGGGGCATTCATTAAATTGCGTAAGTAAGTGATACGCTCAGCGATTTTGATTACAACGCTACGAAAATCATTTACCATCGCCAGTAACATACGCCTGATACTATCGATTTGTTCTGTTGTCGCATTACCGTTACGAATTGCACGTAGTTGTCGCAAGTCTTTCATTCGGATGATGCTTGAAATAATATGGGTAATTTCGCGGTCAAAATCTTCTGGAATATCTTCACGACGGATAATCTTAGATTCTAAGAAAGGTAGCAATAACGCAGCACTTAAACTGTTAACATCCATACTTAAGGTTGATAAAATTTCAACCATTTCAATGGCACTTTTGAAACAATACAGCTGCTCAGGTGCGCCTGCACTATTTTCAAAACAGAAATCCCAGACATCTTTAAATTTTTCATAAGATTGCGGGTTAGTTAGTAACAGTTCTTGTTTGGCCCATTGTTCGACATCAAACTGAGCAAGAGAATAGTGTTCTTCGCTCTGTTGGTGGGCTCCTCTAATAGATACCATAATTATGATCCTACTTCGTTAACAGCAACATTGATTCAATGTGCTTGGTTTGTGGAAACATATCTAAAATTGCAACTTGAGCAATCTTGTATCCTTTAGCAATAAATTGTTTACAATCTCTGGCTAATGTAGCCGGATTGCACGAAATATAAACGATCTTTTTAGGTGATATTTTTACAATTTGGGCGGTAGTATTAAAAGCACCTGCTCTAGCGGGATCCAATAGAACTTTCTCAAATTGTAAATGATTCCATGTTGAAAATTGCTGCTCATCCTCTAAATTACTGGTTAAAAATTGGGTATCTGCACGTATTTCACTGCGATTTAATTTGGCATTGAATTGTGCTTTTTCAACCAGTGCTTTAACACCTTCGATGCCTGTGACCGATTTACTTAATGTTGCCATCGGCAATGAAAAATTACCCATTCCACAAAATAGATCTAAAACGTTGTCCGTCGGCTCTAATGTTAGCCACTCAAGTGCTTGGTTAATCATCTTTTGATTAATTTTACTGTTTACTTGAATAAAATCTAGAGGGCTAAAGGTTAATTTTAACTTATTGATTTGATAATAATGCTGGTTATCACCGGTAATATGAACAAGTTTATCGCCATGCAAATAGAGTGAAATGTTATGTTCTTGAGCAAATTGTCGTAATAATTTGGTATCTTGTTCATCCATCGGGCTAATATGTCTTAATACAACAATTACCCCACTATCTACCGAGATTAATTCAATATGACCTAGTGATTTTTTTTGTTTAATATTAGTTAAGCAGTGTTGTAATGGAATCAGTAAGTTATTTAACTTATCAACTAAAACAGGACAATGTTTAATATTAATTATTTGATTTGATTCTGCTTGTCTAAAACCAACAAAAAGTACACCTTTGATCAGGTTGATAGATAATCTGGCTCTTCTGCGATAAGCGTAAGGTTGATCGGCAATAATAATAGGGGCATCGTTAAGCACATTATCTAATGTTGCGCCACTCTCTTTTTTTAACAAATTAATTAATGCTTGATATTTAGCTTGTTGTTGCACGCGTGGTGATATGTGCTGTAAGTCACAGCCACCACATTTTTGATAATATTGGCATGGCGGTTTAAGGCGATCTTGGCTTTGGTTATGATATTTAATGACGGTTGCTTTGGCATAATTTTTTTTATCTTCCGTAAGTTGAATATCAACTGTTTCATTAGGTAGCGCAGATTTAACGAAAATTGTTTTGCCATTATGATTGGCTACCCCTTGACCGAAGGCATCTAACGTTGAGACTGTTACAGTCAATTTTTGCGGAATAAATTTCTTTTTAGGTGGAGTATAAAAATTAACCATATTAACTTACTTAAATTATGTCAAGCGCTTTAAAAGTTCCGTTTTAACGTGTAAAGGCACTAAGTTTGAAATATCACCACCATGAAAAGCAACATCTTTTACAATAGTTGATGAAATAAATCCCATTGCGATAGATGGCATTAAAAATATCGTATCTAAATCGGGTTTTAGTGCGCGGTTCATTTCGGCCAGTTGCCTTTCGTATTCAAAGTCATGCGTGGTTCTTACACCACGGACAACCACGGTCGCATTATGTTTTTGGGCAAAATCTGCCATTAAATTATCAAAGCCAATGACTTCAACATTAAGTAAATGCTCAATGGCGCTAGATGCTAAATTGACGCGTTCATCTAGTGTAAAAAGCGTTTTTTTATTAGGATTTTGTGCAACAGCAATAATTAAACGTGGAAATAATTGCGACGCTCGGGTAATAAGATCAATATGACCATTGGTGATCGGATCAAAAGTACCAGGAAAAATAGCGGTTAAAGTTTTACTTTTCATGTTCAGGTTATCCATTAGGACATATTAAAAATATCATACCTAATTTTATGCCAGATTGTTAGTTTAAGCTGGTAAAAACTTACTGTTTTTATTTTGGTGTATATGGTGCACCTTAATTTCTTATATTTAATGGTATACCAAAATTGGTGAAAAGAGTAAAGTTGCTTTTTCTTTAATTGGTGGGTTATGGGTAAAAATTAAGTATTACTGTCATGTACTTTAATCAAATAAGTCGTTTTTACGTTGTGATAAATTGATAGGTTATATGGTGATGATACACTTCATTGGGTTGCAAATAGCAGCTTGGTTGTGGCCATTGTGGGTGATGCGGGCTATCGGGTAAAAATTGTGCTTCTAATGCAATACCCGCAAAGTTGCTATATACATCATTATGACGATTAGGCGTATTTTGTAAAAAATTACCAGTGTAGACTTGTAATGCAGGTTTAGTGGTTTTGATATTCATTAAAACTTTTTTATCTGATGATATCAGCTGTGCAGCAATAGCTTTGCTTTTATCTAGTAAATAAGCATGATCATAACCGCCTGTCACTTGCCGTTCGGGACTTTCGAGCAGTCTATCAGACAATTGTTTTGCTTGCCGTAAATCCATGTCATATTGACCAACATCAGCTAAGTTATGATAAGGAATCCCCGCGCTATTAACCGGTAAATAGAAATTTGCATTAACTTTTAATGTATGTGCAAGGACACTGTTACTCAAATCACCATCAAGATTAAAATAAGCATGATTAGTTAAGTTTACTGGTGTTGTTTTGTTAGTTGTTGCCTGAAAATCGATAATGACTTCATTTTCATTAGTTAAATAATAGGTCACAATCACCTTCAGCTCACCGGGAAAGCCTTGATCACCATCAGCCGATATCAAGTTAAATATTACTTTTTGAGCTGATTGATATTCAATGTTCCAAATTTTTTTATCAAACCCACATTGTCCACCATGAAGTAGGTTTACCCCTTGGTTGGCGGTGAGTAAATAGTGTTGACCATTGACATCGATAGTTGCATTAGCAATGCGATTTGCATAACGTCCAATAGTCGCACCAAGATAAGCATCTTGGTGTTGATATTGGTTTAGTGATTGACAGCCCAGCAGTATTTCGCGATGCTTGCTTGCTACAGGTATTAAGCATGATAACCAAGTTGCCCCCCAATTAGAGACCTTAATGGTCATTCCTTGTTGATTTGTTAATGTAATAATTTGTTTTATTGGCATAAAACGTGGGCTCCTTCACTAGGTTCACAAACATAAATTGTTTCTTTAATACCAAACTTTTTAGAATAATTGTCATTAACGATTGTTTTAACACTGTTTACTTTATCTTTTGCCACCAGTGCGACCACACAGCCGCCAAAGCCACCGCCAGTCATGCGAACGCCACCTTGTTCGCCAATTACATCATGAATAATTTCGACAAGATAATCGATAGCAGGAACCGTAATTTCAAAATCATCACGCATTGAATGATGACTTGCTGCCATTAATGCAGATAATAATTTATAATCTTTGGTTTCGAGTGCTTTTGACGCTTGAACAGTGCGTTCATTTTCGGTAATGACATGGCGTGCACGTTTAAATACTGTTGGATCTAAGGTGGTTTTAATTTTTTCAAGATCAGCTAACGATGCATCACGTAATGCCTTAACACCTAGTGCTTTTGCAGCCGCTTCGCATTGTTTACGACGAGTATTATATTCACTATCAACTAATCCCCGTTTAATATTAGAATTAATAATGACAACAGCAAAATCGTTGGGCATTTTCACTGCTTTGGTTGTCAGTGAACGACAATCAATTAATAGTGCATGTTGAGCTTGTCCTAGTGCCGAAATTAATTGATCCATAATGCCGCAATTACAACCGACAAATTGGTTTTCAGCTTCTTGACCAATTAAGGCTAATTTTGTGCCATCAAAAGGTAACTGATAAAGGACTTGTAACATTTTACCGACGGCAACCTCAAGTGATGCTGACGAGCTTAAACCTGCACCTTGGGGGACATTGCCACTAATGACACAATCGACGCCATGGATAGCATTTGTATAGTTTTTAAGATGTTTTATTACACCTCGCACATAGTTAGCCCATTGGTAATCAGGATGTTTTTCAATGGATGAATCAAGAGAAAATTGGTCTTGTTGATTATCATAATCGACAGCAATAACACGTATAATATTATCTGAACGTTTGTGACAACTTATCACTGTTTGATAATTAATTGCGCAGGGTAGAACAAAACCATCATTGTAATCGGTGTGTTCACCAATTAAGTTTACGCGCCCTGGCGCTTGTATAAAGGTATCGGGTTGATAACCGAATTGGCTTTCAAATACTTGTGTAGTGCTATCAATTAATGCTTTCATTTACTTATCCTTTTGCTCTTTATAATGCACATCACTTACGTTGCGCAGTTTTTCGGCAGCTTGTTCGGGGGTTAAATCTCGTTGCACTTCGGCAAACATTTCGTAACCAACCATGAATTTTTTTACCGTCGCTGAACGCAACAAAGGTGGATAAAAATGTGCATGTAGTTGCCAATAATCATTGTTATCCCCCACAAATGGTGCGCCGTGCCAACCCATTGAATAAGGAAAAGAACAATGAAATAAATTATCGTAGCGACTTGTTAGTTTTTTGAGCGCAATAGCTAAATCTATTTGCTGGTCATTATTTAACTGAGTTAATTGCGCAATATGCGTTTTGGGTAATAATAGTGTTTCAAATGGCCACACGGCCCAAAAAGGGACAACGGCAAGCCAATGTGCTGTTTCTACCACAATTCGTTCACCCAACGTTAACTCTTTTTGCACATAATCGACTAATAAATTTTGGTGATATTTTTCAAAATAATGGCGCATATTTAGGTCTTCACGCGCAACTTCATTGGGGATAAAGCTATTGGCCCAAATTTGTCCATGTGGATGTGGGTTAGAGCAACCCATTGCCGCACCCTTGTTTTCAAATATTTGTACCCAAGGATAATGTTGGCTCAGTTCTTGTAATTGACTTATCCAAGTTTTAATCACGCCTTCAATAGCGGGTAAATTGAGTTCGGGAAGTGTTTTACTGTGATCGGGCGAAAAACAGATAACGCGGCTAGTACCTTTAGCACTTTGGATCTGGAATAACGGATCTTGGCTTTGCGGTGATTCTGGCGTATCTACCATTAATGCGGCAAAATCATTAGTAAAAACATAGGTTCCAGTATAGTTAGGATTAATATCACCCGTCACTCGCTTATTCCCAGGGCATAAAAAGCAGTTTGGATCGTAACAGGGTTTTTGTTCTTGATTTAATGTTTCTTGCTGGCCTTGCCAAGGTCGTTTGGCTCGATGTGGCGAGACAAGTACCCATTGATTAGTCAATGGGTTATAACGACGATGAGGGTGATCAACAGGATTAAAAATAGCCATTTTTGCCTCTTTTATCTTTCTTCTTATGATTGATGCTATATGGTTTAATCTGGATAGCCTTGTGGGTTATGTGATTGCCAATTCCACGAGTCTTTTACCATATCATCAAGTGTTAATTTGGTTTTCCAACCTAAAATTTGTTCTGCTTTTTTTGCGTCAGCCCAAAATGCAGGTAAATCACCTGCACGTTTAGGAGCAAAGTGCCAATTGAGTGGTTTACCAGAGGCTTTTTCAAAAGCTTTAATAACTTCTAAGACACTATAGCCAATACCTGAACCTAAATTATAAATATGTACACCTGCTTTATGTTGGTCAGCTTTAAGTGCAGCGATATGTCCATCAGCTAAATCGACTACGTGAATAAAGTCACGAACACAAGTGCCATCTTTTGTCGGGTAATTATTACCAAAAACAGCAAGTGACTCACGTTTTCCTACAGCAACTTGGGTGATATAAGGCATTAGGTTATTGGGAATACCGAGTGGATCTTCACCCATTAATCCGCTTGGATGTGCGCCAACAGGATTAAAGTAACGTAATAAAGTTAATGACCAGTCTGGTTCAGCAACAGCTAAATCCATCATACATTGTTCAACCATTAATTTACTTTTTCCATACGGGCTACTTGGTAAACCTTGTGGTAATGTCTCGACATAGGGAACTGGTGCGAGTTCACCGTATACGGTTGCTGACGAACTAAATATTAACTGTTTTACACCCGCAGCTCGCATTGCTTTCATTAACACAATACTGCCATAGACATTGTTTTCATAATATTCAAGCGGTTTGTATACCGATTCCCCCACGGCTTTTAGTCCAGCAAAATGGATAACTGCTTGAATATCATGCTCAGCAAATATTTTTTCTAATAATTGTTGGTCACAGATATCACCATGATAAAAACTGACACTATGACCAGTAATTTGTTTAATTCTATCTAATACCGAAGCTTTGCTGTTGAATAGGTTATCAATGACAATCGGTGTGTATCCTGATTGAATTAATTGTACACATGTATGACTTCCAATATACCCGCAACCACCTGTTACTAATATTTTCATGTTAAAACCTTAATCTAATGTTATATTTTTGTTGAGTTCTTGTTGATCTTTATTTTGTTCACTGTTTAGTCTTTTAAAGATATCCCAAGGACCGCGTCCAGATAAAGTGAATGACGAAATCAATGTAAAACTTAATGCGATTGCGCCAAGGACTAAATACGTGCCTTCGTAGCCAATTTTAACATACATTAGACCTGCAAAGGTGGACATAAACATAATAGAGAGTTGTTTTGCAAAACAAAATGCAATTAAATAAACCGTTGCTGATAATCGAATAGGAAAGTGTTTAGTAATATATTTAAATGCACCAACCAATAATAACGGCGCTTCGAACATATGTAATGTTTTTAAAATAACAACTTCAATTGCGTTAGTTGCAAATGCTGAACCGGTTATACGAATCGACATAATCGCTCCAGCTATTAATAAAGTATTTTTGCTACCGATCTTCATGACAATAATTGGTGCAAAAAACATAACAGTCGCATTTAAAAATTCCCCAAGCGTTGTGACATAACCAAACGCTTCACGGCCCACTTGTTCGCTTTTGAAAAATGAAGTGAAAAAGTTAGCAAATTGCTGATCAAACACATCATAAGTACAGGCAACACCGATAATATAAAGCATAAAATACCATGTTTTACTCATGCTAAGTAAGTTAAATGCAAGTTTCAAATTGAACGGTTCTGGTTTATTAAGTCCCATTTGTTCAACAACGTCGGTCGTTGTTGTTTTGGCTGGATCGGCTATTTTAACTAAAAACAATAAGATAATTGCAAAACCTGAACATAACCAGTAAACCGCATTGATATCTTTTGAAATCATAATACCAACAAATGAAGCACAAATTGCCCAACCAAAACAACCAAACATACGGCATCGACCAAATTCAAATCCACTTCGTCGACTGATTTTTTCAACCAAGGCTTCTATTGATGGTGAACCGCAATTAAATGCCACACTCAGATAAAGTCCCCCAACTATAGCACCTAAAGTAACGTTAAATTGAAGTAGTGGTCCCAATACAAAAATAAAAAAGGGGCCAAATAGAACTAATAGTAATGTGATAATCCACAGTAGATGTTTTTTTAATCCGAGTTTATCCGAGATTAACCCAAAGAAAGGTTGAAAAAGAAGCGCAAATAATGAAATAAATGAGAACACATATCCTGTTTCGGCTTGATCTAACCCATTCATTTTTAACCATACAGGAAAAAATGGCGAATAGGCCCCCATAATGAAAAAATAAAGGAAAAAGTAAAGCGTAAATACCCAGTAATTTTTATTATAAAGGGATGAGGTTATTTTTTGATTCATAATCAACTTCCTTTGCTAATCTTTCAATGAACACGTTATTTGCATATCGTTTACATTAAAAGTAAGTACAAAAAGCCATCTGTTTTTAAGGATAATATCATCTTACTTTTTCAAAAAAAGTGATCTAGATAACATTTTGTGAAATCGATTACATTATTTTATGTTACTAATTTGTTAAATTACATCATTGAGTTTTTTTAAAATGCAGTATTAATGCTAAATCTGAGTTTATACATGCTGTTATTTATAGAAAAATAGTGGCTATTTTCATTAAACTGAATTTTTTCAACTATGATAAAATTAGTTATGACTTAAAATTGTGCTTTTATGATATCGGTTACATTTTTAAAACAGGTTAATTAAGGTAAAGATCTTTATCAAGTCAAAAATTGAGTGATTTTAAGAAATATGAACCGTAACTAAATCAAAAATAGATTATTTGTTGTTAGTTTTTAGGTATGCCATTTTAGACGATTGATAAAAAATTTTTGATGGAAATTATAAATAATCTGTTGAGTTAGCTAATATAATATGTAATTTTTAATTAGTTATGTTTGTGTATGTATTTTACTGTGTGATTTTATAAAGTTTATCAATAGAGCAATTAACATAACTATAAACGTTAAAGTTAGCTATGGCTTGATAAAACTATTCCGCCAATTTTGTTGGCGGAATGGGCACTAAGGTTATTTATACTTTTTAGCATTAAACATGGATACGTTTTTCAAAATCGCTCCAATCATAAAACCCATCAGAGTTGAGTGATGCATTTTTGAGTTTTAGCTGAAAATGTTCAGGTGGATTATTGATATCGAGCGCTTGTCCTGTATAAAGTTGTTCAAAACTTTGATAAACATATTCAGCTTTAAAATAATGCTTGCCTGTTAGCGAGTGTTTGAAGCGTTGAAAAATTACTTTACCACCAATAGGAGTGGTTTCATATTGATGAGGTAGTTGATACTCTTCAAAATCTAAAGCGCCTAATAGTGATGCGATTGTACTATCATGGCCGACTAATAAATTGACCGTATATTGTTGCTGCATTAGATCATCAATCATATTGATCAATTTGGCTGCTGCGCGTGTAGCGAGTGTTTTGGTGTGGCAAATTAAGTTAATGTACTGATTACGAATCTGCACAATTTGTTGCCACTGCTCTAAGCTATCAATTTTACCCCATGCAATTTGATTTTTAGGGAACGCTGAATAATATTGCAATAAAAAAGAATCAACGACACTAATGCCAACAGCTAAGGCACCCAATAACGCTGGCTCTTCATTCTTTTTAAAATAGAGTTCTAATGGGATATCGGCTAATTCACACTGATATTGTTTGTACAGCTCAGATTGTTTGTAATCGAGTATATCAGACAAAATTTGATAAGCCGGCGCTAAGTTTTTAAAAATTGATTGAGCCTTATCTGCTTGCTCGATATCACGTAAAACGGCTTGCTTAAATTGTGCTGAATCTTCTTCTAAACTTGGATCGAAAATTGGATCCATTCTTTCAATAGGGTATTTATGATTGATAGTTATATCACAACCAGCGTAGGCGCCGGCTACAATGAACTGTGCTGTCGCAACGGTTCTTTGTAAGCTATTGGCATAGACAAACAAGTCATGACTATTATTGGTTATTTTGATGTTGTGTTTTTCTAACCATTGTGACAGGTAGTGACCAAAATAGACTTCTAATGCTCCTCCTCTGGTTGTTAGATAACCATAAGGATGGTCCCATTTGGGCCATTGATAGGGGGTAGCTTGATCAATAAATTCTAGGGTATTTTGTAAAGCTGTACGAATACCATGACGACTTAGTATAACAACTTTCTCCAATTGGTAATGCGAGTTACTCATTTTGTGATCCAACCTTGCTTGTGTAGATAATCTAAAATAAAACTTCGTTGCCCATTTATAATCGTTTCGGCAATTTTATCACTCCAACCACCTGTTTTTTGATGGGTACTACGGTGATTGTAATAATCATTCATTTGTGTATCGTATTGTGCCAATAGAGTTTTATCTATTGATTGATATTGATTTTCAAAAAATACCAAAGGCTTAGGAAGTCTTGGCTTTATTTCAGGGTGCTGGTCTGGATAGCCAATGCATAACCCAAAAAGAGGCAAAACATATTTAGGGATGGCTAATAATTCTGTAACGTTATCAATATTATTACGTAAGCCACCAATATAAACTATGCCTAAGCCTAAAGATTCAGCTGCAATCACTGCATTTTGTGCCATGATCGCAGTTTCAATGCAGCCAACTAAAAGTTGTTCTGCTCTTTCAAGGGGGATTGTTGGATCAATTTGAAAGTGTCGATTGAAATCAGCGCAAAATACCCAAAATTCGGGTGCTTGTTTAACATAGCACTGATCGCCTGTGTAGTGAGCAAGTTTTTCACGTTTGTCACTATCAGTAATACGAATTATCGTAGCGCATTGTAAAAAATTAGAACTTGAAGCCGATTGTGCAGCTGTAACAATTGTATCAATTTGCGCTTGAGTTAAGGGGGTGGATTTATAAGCACGAATTGAACGGTGCTGACAAATTAAATCAATTGTTTGGTTTTGCATAATGGCTCCTTTATATAACTATTTTTTTATGAATTGTAAGTCCCAAACCCCGTGCCCTAAATTTTGACCTCTTTTTTCAAACTTAGTAATTGGCCTATCTTCTGGTCTGGGAATATAATCCCCCGTTGATGATAAATTCTTAAAACCTTCTGCTTGAGTTAATACTTCAAGCATATGTTCGGCATAATGTTGCCAATCGGTAGCAAGATGTAACATACCGCCAACCTTTAATTTTCTTTGTATTAATTGCACAAATTCAGGTTGAATAATTCTACGTTTATTATGTCTTGCTTTATGCCAAGGGTCGGGAAAATAAATTTGCACCTTATCAAGCGAGTGATCTGCTATCATATTATTCAAGACTTCAACGGCATCATGACACATGACTTTTAGGTTAGATAATTGGTTTTCTTCAATCGCCATCAAACAAGCACCCACTCCAGGTTTGTGCACTTCAATCCCCAAAAAATCTTTAGTCGGCGCATTTTTGGCCATTTCAACCAATGATGCCCCCATACCAAAACCAATTTCTAACACAAAGGGTTTGTTATTATTTGAACCTATAGTAACGTTTGGATTATAGTCAATACCAAATACAGGCCATAAATTCTCTAATGCTTGTTGCTGGCCTTTAGTTAAACGACCTTGTCGTAATACAAAACTTCGAATAGTTCGTTTTGATTTAATATTTTCATTGTTATTTATCATGGATTGTTCATTCATCACGTTGTCTATTTTTGTGTTGCGGTTTGCCAAATTTGTTTACTCATTAAGGTTTATAATTAGAAAGTAGTTTAACTGATTTTTGATTCACTTCAAGAAAACATATTATTGATATGTTTTTCTATTTATTATTGTGATACATATAAAAATTTTTGAATAAATTTTTATAATGTGGTTGAGCATACTCTGTAAATGATTATATAATTATTACCCCGATTTAACCGATTACGTATAAGTAATCATTATAACATGCTTGAGGATTTCTCGTGCCTGATATGAAGCTTTTTGCTGGTAATGCTACACCGGAGCTGGCAAAACGTATAGCTAATCGTCTTTATACTTCTCTTGGTGATATTGTTGTTAGTCGTTTTAGCGATGGAGAAGTAAATGTACAAATTAACGAAAACGTCCGTGGTGAAGATGTTTTTATTATTCAATCAACTTGTGCGCCTACCAATGATAACCTAATGGAATTATTAGTCATGATCGATGCAATGCGTCGTGCATCTGCTGGTCGTATCACGGCGGTTATTCCTTATTTTGGTTATGCAAGGCAAGATCGTCGTGTACGTTCAGCGCGAGTGCCTATTACAGCTAAAGTTGTTGCTGACTTTTTATCAACAGTTGGTGTTGATAGGGTATTAACCGTTGATCTTCATGCAGAGCAAATTCAAGGTTTTTTTGATGTACCTGTGGATAACGTATTTGGTAGCCCGGTTATTTTAGAAGATATGTTACAACGCGAGTTTGAACGTCCGATTGTCGTATCGCCTGATATTGGTGGTGTGGTACGTGCTCGTGCGATTGCAAAACTTTTAAATGATACTGATATGGCTATTATCGACAAGCGTCGTCAACGTGCTAATGAAGCGGAAGTGATGAATATCATCGGTGATGTTGCTGATAGAGATTGTATTTTAGTTGATGATATGATTGATACAGCCGGTACACTTTGTAAAGCGGCGGATGCATTAAAAGCGCGTGGTGCTAAAAGCGTTTATGCTTATGCAACGCATCCAATCTTTTCAGGTAAAGCCGTCACCAATATTAAAAATTCTGCCATTGATGAAATAGTTGTTTGTGACACCATTCCGTTAACTGCTGAAGTAAAAGCATTAAAAAATGTACGTCAATTAACACTATCTGGAATGCTTGCTGAAGCTATTCGTCGTATTAGTAACGAAGAGTCAATTTCAGCGATGTTCCATCAATAATTTATTTTATTATTGAACGACAAGCCCCTTTATATTGGGGCTTTTTTCTAAAAAAAATCAATAAATAATCCCAATATTATGACAACGATAAAACTTATTGTAGGACTTGCCAATCCTGGAAATGAATATGCCGCAACTCGCCATAATGCAGGTGCATGGTTTGTTGATCTTTTAGCTGAACGATATCATCAATCTTTAAAAAATGAAGCTAAATTTTTTGGCTATACAGCTAGAATAAACATTGGTGGTCATGACGTGAGATTATTAGTCCCTACTACGTTTATGAATTTAAGTGGTAAAGCGGTACAGGCACTAGCAACTTTTTATCAAATTAAACCAGAAGAAATTTTAGTCGCTCATGATGAACTGGATCTTAACCCAGGTATTGCTAAATTTAAATTTGGTGGTAGTCATGGCGGTCATAATGGTTTAAAAGATATTGCCAGCAAATTAGGTAATAATTTAAATTTTTATCGTCTCAGAATTGGTATTGGTCATCCGGGTGACAAAAATAAAGTTGTTGGTTATGTGTTAAATAAACCCTCTAAACCCGAACAAGAACTTATTGATAAGGCGATAGAAGAATCGGTACGATCGGTTGAGATTTTATTATCAGATGGTATTGAAAGTGCAATGAACCACTTACATGCTTTTAAAGGCTGAAAGAAAGGTTATTAAGCTTATTATAGTGGTAAGTCTTATTGGATGATAATCCACCTAGCATCAGGTGGATTGTGTTGAATCAAACAATCTTAAGAAAATAGATGGGTAACATCTCCCCCTTTTTCGGCGATTTTTTTCATTACTTCTTTGATTAACCACATATTCATCGATGCGGTATCATCGGTACTGCCTGGGTAGTTAAGTTCTTTTGCCAAATTTTTTCGTGCTTCTAAACTATTATCGATACCTAATAACTTCAATAAATCAACAATTGATGTTTTCCAATTAAGTTTTTCAGGATATTTGTTCGCTAAATTCTCTAAAATTGACATAACATCAGTCTGAGATACTTGTTTGGCTTGGTCTAAATTTTGTTGTGTTTCCGTTTGAATGCCAGAGGCGGCGTTTTTAGCAGCATCTGTCATACTATTTACTTTGTCTTTGACCGTATTGTTAACATTTGTTGCTGCTGCTTGTGCGCTTGGAAATATTTTAGAAAAAATATTATTTAAGATACCCATATTACATCCTCCTATGTTTAAACTGCTTAACGATATAGATGTAGATAATATCCTTTTCAGTATACCTGTTTGAAAGTAACGCTGTCAAAAAGATAAATATTTGCTGCTTTTATCTTTCAAAATTAGGCTACCAATTTTAGTCTCTATATCTATTTTTTAAAGCGATCTTTATTCAAACTTTGATGAGTTAATCTATTGAATAACTTGTATAAGTTAGTTTTGTAACAAATAATTAATACTATTTTATAAAATTATTTATTATACCAATTCTATATAAAATGTGATCACTGTCTCAATTTTAAACAAATCTGGCATACGATGTAATAAATTAGTTGTAATATTTGGTTTACCAATATGCAGTGTTACATAATTTTTTTATGTTAGAAATTTAAATTACAACTAGAGGTATATTATGAGTTCCATTTTTAAATCAGGAGGATATGTCCGTTGGGTAATGATCATTTTGTTTGCAACGGGTGTGATTCTTAATTATGTCGATCGTAACGCACTAGGTATTATGGCTCAAGAAATTATACGTGATTTAAATATAACACCTAAAGAATACTCGTATATTACTGGCGCTTTTCAACTAGCTTATACCCTTTTTCAACCTATTGTAGGCTGGTTTATTGATGTAATTGGTTTACGAGTTGGTTTTGCGATAATGGTCATCATTTGGTCTATTATGTGTATACTTCATGCTGGTGCAGGCACTTGGTTTCAATTAGCGATTTTACGTTTTTTTATGGGCGGTGCTGAATCTGTTGTTGCACCAGCCAATGCTAAAGTTATTAGTTTATGGTTTCCTAAAAAGGAACGCGCTATTGCTAATGGTTGGAGTATGGTTGGTTTTTCATTAGGTGCCATGATTGCTCCTCCTCTTATTTATGCGATACACCAATTTGGTGGTTGGCAGTTAGCTTTCTTAATTCCAGGTTCTGTTGGGTTAATTTGGGCAGGAATATGGCTCTACTTTTTCAGCGAGCCGTCAAAAAGTCGGTCTATTAGTGAGGCGGAAAGAAAATATATCTTATCCGATCAAGATGACACAGAGAGCCAACAAAACAAAAACATCTGGCAAGCAATTAAAAAAGTGATTTTGCAAAAAAAATTCTATGGTATTGCTATTCCAGCTTTTTTAGCTGAACCAGCTTGGGCGGCAGTTAATTTTTGGGTTCCTTACTATTTATTAACTGAACGCGGTATGCAATTAAAAGAGATGGCAATGTTTGTTTGGATTCCTTTCCTTGCTGCCGATTTTGGTGGTTTATCCTCCGGTTATTTTTCGCGTATGCTCAATAAGCGTTTTAATTTGTCTCGTGTTAATGCAGCTTGTGTAACTTATCTTGGCGCTGCTTTTTTCATGTTATCCATGGCGTTTGCAAGTTTAACACAAAGCCCATATGCTGCCATTGCTTTAATTGCTATAGGTGCATGGGGACATCAGATGTTATCTGCCATGCTTACTATTCAAGTTATTGAAAACTTTGATGGTAAAGAAGTATCAACAGTAAATGGTTTGCGTGGTAGCTCGGCTTGGATTGCTAGTTTCTTATTTACAATTATTGTTGGTCAGTTTGTTGCAACAATTGGCTTTAAACCCTTTTTTATTACTATGGGCTTTTTAGATATTGTTGGGGCAATTGTTATGTGTTCACTGTTGTATCAGCGTAAGCAAAAGTAATTAAATACAGAAATCATTATATTCGTTATGCAATAAAGAAGTACATCCTAACATAAAACAAAAGGGCGGTTGACGCTCTTTTTTATTTTTTATGATTATCAATAATAATAAAAAAGCCCATTATATGGGCTTTATTTTTGATTGTGTTAACAGCGGGTTTATTCAAAAAATGCACGTTTAATCGCGTATTCTACACCGCGAATTTCGGCTAATCCTCTTAAACGACCAATGGCAGAATAACCCGGATTGGTTTTCTTTTTCAGATCATCTAACATTTGGTGTCCATGATCGGGACGAACGGGAATAGCACGTTTAATTCCTGCTTTTTTACGTCGCTGTTCTTCGCTAACCAGAGCTTTAATGACTGCGTACATGTCAACATCACCAGCAAGGTGATCTCCCTCATGGAAAGAGAGTGGATTATCTTCTCGGACTGTTGCCCGTAGATGAATAAAATGCACACGATCAGCAAATTTTTCAGCCATTTTGGCTAAATCGTTATCTTGACGAACTCCATAAGACCCAGTACAGAAACAAAAACCATTATGAATACTGTCAACTGTATCTTTAATCCATTGCATATCTTCGATAGTTGAAACAATGCGCGGTAACCCTAGAATAGGACGTGGTGGATCATCAGGATGTACGGTTAATACCACGCCGACTTCTTCAGCGACAGGTACAATGTTTTTCAGGAAATAGGCGTAATTTTCACGCAGTTTATTTTTGTCAATGCCATCATAAGTGGCAAGGTGGGCTCTAAACTGATCAAGAGAGTAACCTTCTTCTGCTCCTGGTAAACCCGCAATAATATTAGCAACAAGCTTGTCCTTATCTGCTTGTGTCATTTTTTCAAAATATGTTTTTGCGCTGTCAATATCTTCATTTGAATAATCGTTTTCTGCATTAGGTCTTTTTAAAAGATGAATATCAAATGCAGCGAAAGCAACTTGGTCAAAACGGAGTGCTTTAGAACCATCAGGTAATGTGTAAGCAAGATCGGTTCGAGTCCAGTCTAAAACAGGCATGAAGTTATAACAAACAGTATCAATACCACAGGCGGCTAAATTCCGAATTGATTGCTGATAATTGGCAATATGTTGCTCAACATTACCAGTGTGTGTTTTTATCTCTTCATGAATGGGAATACTTTCAACAACTGACCAAGTTAACCCTTTTTCTTCAATCATGTTTTTGCGTTTTTGAATCTCTTCAATCGGCCACACTTCACCATTAGGAATATGGTGCAAAGCGGTCACAATTCCTGTTGCCCCAGCTTGCCTAATGTCATCTAATGATACTGGATCGCTAGGACCAAACCAACGCATTGTTTGTTCCATCTAAATTCTCCTTAAATTTTTAGCTTATTTAATATTTCAATAGCTAAAAGATCGATAAATGACGTTGGTTTATATTGTTCATTGGTTAACAATGTTAACAGGAATAGAATCAAATAAATAACCATCAAAATTTGGATCTTCACTATCAGAAACGGTCATTAATGTTTGTTTAACATTTTCTAAATGTTGCCACATTGCATGGCGCGCAGCCATCGCATCTTTTATTTGCAAAGCTTGTAAAATTTTTTCATGGTCATCAAGCCATTTTTTTCGATAACTGTGATCAGTGATACGACTATGCAATTGATTCCACATTTTACTTGCTGAACGTCTTTGCCATAAATCCTGTAATAAACCCTCAAGAACTGAGTTTTTAGTCGCTTTGGCGATCGTGATATGAAACAATTCATCGTCACTATAATCATCAATTAACCCTTGCTCTAAAATTTGTCGTTCTCGTTCCAAGATTGATCTTAACTCAATGATATCGGATTTAACTATTTGTGACGCGGCAAAAGCGGCAATATTACTTTCAATTAGTTGTCTTGCCTGCAATAATTCAAATGGCCCAAAATCTTCTTCTTCGATTTTTTTATCTTTTTCGGATAAGATTTCATCTGGTAAACCAATTACATAAACTCCCGATCCTTTTTTAACTGTGACTAAATTTTCCAGCTCTAACATAATTAGTGCTTCACGTACTACTGTTCTACTTACACTAAATGCTTCGGCAATGTCTCGTTCAGGTGGTAGTCGGTCACCTAATTTGTAAGTTCCACTTTTTAATAATGATTTCAGCTCATTACCAATTTCTTGATATAGCCGATTAACAGTAAGCATTATCTATAAATCCCCATTCTTACTTTGATTTAGTGTAATTATACGCTAATTATTATCAGTACCAGAAGTTGTTTATAAAATAATGGGCGCTAATTTTATAATTGGAATACCAATTTTGGTGTTCATTATAAATATTTTGTTATCTTCGACTATAAAATAAACCAAAAAACGTGATTTTAATCACAAAAAATAAAAAATATAGGTGAAAAATTTATTAACAAGTGAAAATATGTTTAACCAATATTATTGGTAAACAATTATCTATGGTTGAAAAAATGTTAAATTTATTAGATGTTCCGTCATCAATTCAAAATAAACCTTCTTATAACAGAAATAACATGATCGCGCGTATTGTGCATTTAGGGTTTGGTGCTTTTCATCGCGCGCATCAAGCTTTATTTACCGATCGATTATTGAATCGAGGTAATAGTGACTGGGGGATTTGCGAAGTTAACATTGTGGGTGGTGAACAATTAATTGATGATATTCGCAAGCAAGATCATCTTTATACGGTTTTAGAAAAAGGCGCAACGACTAAAGAAGCATTTATTATTGGTAGTGTAAAAGAATCACTGTTAGCGACAAGTGATGGTATTGATACTATTTTGGAAAAAATGGCTGATCCTATTGTTGAGATTGTATCATTAACAGTCACAGAGAAAGGCTATTGTATGTTACCCGGTGGTTCAGGTTTAGATTTGAATAACGCGCTGATTAAGGCTGATTTGGCTAATCCATCTAAGCCAATGTCGGCTCCGGGTGTGATTGTTGAAGCGCTTTATCGAAGAATGCAACGAGGATTAAGGTCATTTACAGCACTATCTTGTGACAATATTCCAGAAAATGGATTGGTATTGAAAAAAGCGATTTTAGGTTTAGCTAATGCTCGTGATACTCAGTTAGCTTTATGGATTGAAGCGAATACTACCTTTCCTTGTACGATGGTTGATCGCATTGTACCGGCTGCAACATCTGAAACGTTGATAGAAATTGAACATGCTTTAGGCGGCATGTATGATCCATGCGGTATTGCTTGTGAACCGTTTATCCAATGGGTGATTGAAGATAACTTTGTGACTAATCGACCTAATTGGGATGAAGTGGGTGCTGAATTTGTTGATGATGTCGTCCCATATGAAGAGATGAAACTCAGAATGTTAAACGGCAGCCACTCATTTTTAGCTTATTTAGGCTATTTAGCGGGTTATGAACATATTAATGATTGTATGAATGATAAAAACTATAAAAAAGCGACTTTATCATTAATGCTGCAACAGCAAGCTCCAACCTTAAATGTTCCATCAAATGTTAATTTACAACACTATGCTAATAAACTGATTGAAAGATTTAGTAATCCATCACTAAAACATAGAACATGGCAAATTGCTATGGATGGCACACAAAAACTACCACAACGTATGCTTGATTCAATTCGTTGGCATATTAGTCATCATTCTGATTTTTCACTACTGGCTTTAGGTGTAGCAGCTTGGATGCGTTATGTTGGGGGCGTCGATGATAATAATCAGGCTATTGATGTTCGCGATCCTATGTTAAATGAACTTACTCGGTTAGTTAAATCTAGTCCAGACGGCCTTGAAAGAGTTGATGCCTTGCTCAGTCTTAATGCAGTGTTTGGAACGGATTTACCGAAAAACGCACTATTTAAACAAAAAGTGAGTGAGCATTATCTTTCTTTGATGGATAAAGGTGCAAAACAAACAATCAACGATTTAATAATCTAATTTTGGATAAGACAGCATGAAAAGTTTTTTAGATGATAATTTTTTATTACAAACTGATGCAGCACAAAGGCTATATTTTGATTATGCTCAAGATCAACCTATCTATGACTATCACTGCCATCTTTCACCAAAAGAAATCGCGGAAAACAAAAATTTTCGTAATTTAGCAGAAATCTGGTTAGCTGGAGACCATTACAAATGGCGAGTACTACGCACTGCGGGTATTAATGAAAATCTAATCACAGGTAATGCTACTGATTATGATAAATATCTTACTTGGGCAAAAGTTGTGCCATTGACGCTAGGTAACCCAATTTATCATTGGACTCATTTAGAACTAAAACGCCCATTCGGTATAAAAAATATTCTTTTTAATGAAAACACAGCTGAAAAAATTTGGTTGCAAGCGAACGAACTGTTGGCGACAAAAGAATTTTCTACTCAAGGCATTTTAAAGAAAATGAAAGTCAAAGCAGTAGGCACAACTGATGATCCAATTGATTCTCTTGAGTATCATAAAAAAATTAGTTTGGATAATGCATTTGAAACTAAAGTCCGCCCAAGTTGGCGACCTGATAAAGTGTTTAAAATTGAATTGTCTGGATTTACAGATTATATCGCTCAACTGGGTGTAGCTGCTGATATTGAAATTAATAGTTTTGAGAAACTTCTTTGTGCTTTGACAAAAAGGTTAGATCATTTTGAACAACATAATTGTCAAGCAGCTGATCATGGTATCGAAATATTGCGTTATGCCGACATTCCTCCTGAAAAACAGCTTGATCACATTCTAACAAAGCGTTTAATGAATCAATCTTTATCTGAAGTAGAAATAGCCCAATTTAGCACCGCTATTCTTGTGTGGTTAGGTAAGCAATATCATCAGCGTAACTGGGTTATGCAATTACATTTAGGCGCGTTACGAAATAATAATCAACGAATGTTTAAAATACTAGGGCCCGATGCTGGCTTTGACTCGATTGGTGATAGACCCATAGCTGAACCTTTATCTTCGCTGCTTGGTTTATTAGATTTGACCGATCAATTACCTAAAACCATTTTGTATTGTTTAAACCCACGTGATAACGAAGTAATAGCTACTATGGTGGGCAATTTTCAAGGCTCGGATATGGCGGGTAAAATCCAATTTGGTTCGGGATGGTGGTTTAACGATCAAAAAGATGGTATGCAGCGTCAATTGATGCAGCTTTCTCAAATGGGATTATTAAGTCAATTTGTGGGAATGTTGACTGACTCTCGTAGTTTTTTATCTTTTACAAGGCATGAGTACTTTAGGCGAATTTTGTGCAATATGATTGGTGATTGGATGGAAAATGGTGAAATCCCTGCTGATTTTAATTTGGTTGGGAATATGGTTAGGAATATCTGTTTCGATAATGCGCATCGTTATTTTCAAACTAAAATTCATCAATAATATGCCAATGTAACCCTATATGTAAAACTTTACGTGTTTGACTAACTGTGTTGTTGAATGTTTTAAATAAATTGATACCAATTAAGAGGTTGTCTGATGAAAACGTTAAAAAAATGGATATTTAAAAAAGAGCAAAGTAACTGTATTGAACTTTTAGTGGATGCAAAATACTGCTTTTGCTTATACGTGTTAGAAGAAAGAATGTTTCGTGTTCTAATTAAGCGACAGGATAGTTTATCATTAGACAGAACTTGGAGTATTGCGCCGAATGGTGATGTACCATTAGAGGGACGCGATAGGTTAAGTACCGAAGGTTTTTCACTGCCAACATATCAATTATCACATTCAGATAATCAAATAACAGTCAGCACACAACATTTACGTGTGACAATTAAGCAACCACTATCGTTAAAGTGGGAGTATAAGAACAAAAATCAACAATGGGAGCTTCTGGTTGAAGATAGAAGTACCAGTGCATATCTGATAAACCCGCATGGTGATGGTATTGCACATTACCAACGAAGGTATCAAGATGAACAATACTATGGTTTGGGTGATAAAGCGGGGGATCTTAATCGTGCAGGTCGTCGTTTTGAAATGCGTAATCTTGATGCCATGGGGTATAATGCTAAAAATACCGATCCGCTCTATAAGCATATTCCGTTTACCATTACGCATCGTAATCAAGTCAGTTTTGGACTGTTTTATGATAATTTAAGTAGTTGTTGGATCGATTTAGGGACAGAACATGACAATTATCATCTGCCATATCGTCGTTATCAGGCTGAAGCGGGTGACATCGATTTTTATGTCTTTTTAGGTCCTAAAATTATCGATGTGACGAAGTCTTTTATTAAACTGACAGGTAAAACTTTTTTTGGTCCTAAATGGAGTCTAGGGTATAGTGGTTCTACAATGTTTTATACCGATGCCCCTAACGCGCAAGAACAAATGCAAAACTTTATTGATTTGTGTCAAGAGCATGGTATTGCTTGTGATTCATTTCAACTCTCTTCGGGATATACATCGATTAATGGTAAACGATATGTGTTTAATTGGAACTATGATAAATTCCCCGATCCAAAAGCGTTTACGCAATCTTACCATGCTGCGGGTTTAAAAATTGCAGCCAATATTAAACCTTGTTTGTTACAAGATCATCCTAAATATAAAGAAGTGGCTGATAAAGGATTATTTATTAAAGATTCGGAAAGTGACGCACCTGAACGTTCAATGTTTTGGGATGATGAAGGCTCTCACTTAGATTTCACCAATCCACAAGCCTATAATTGGTGGAGACAAAACGTTACTGAGCAGCTTTTAGAGATGGGAATCGACTCGACATGGAATGATAATAATGAGTTTGAAGTGTGGGACGGTGAGGCTCGTTGTCATGGCTTTGGTCAGGAGATTGCGATAAAACATATTCGTCCAGTTATGCCTTTACTTATGTCTAGAGCTTCAATGGAAGCACAACAGAGCTATAACCCAACTATTCGTCCTTATTTAATTTCTCGTTCAGGTTGTGCAGGTATTCAACGCTATGTGCAAACATGGTCGGGAGATAATCGTACCAGTTGGCAGACGCTTAAATACAATATACGTATGGGTTTAGGCATGAGTTTGTCTGGTCTTTATAATGTCGGGCATGATGTCGGTGGTTTTTCGGGTGATAAACCGGACGCAGAATTATTTGTACGTTGGGTACAAAACGGCATTATGCATCCCCGTTTTACCATTCATTCTTGGAATGATGATCATACAGTCAATGAACCGTGGATGTATCAAGAAGTTACGCCGATTATTCGCGATACAATTTGCCTTCGATATCAATTATTACCTTATTTTTATAATTTACTCTGGCAAGCCCATCAACATGATGAACCAATGTTAAGACCAACATTTTTAGATCATGAACATGATTTACAGACGTTTGTTGAAACTGATGATTTTATGATTGGTCAGGATTTATTAGTGGCAAGTATTGTTGAACCAGGACAACGTCAGCGAGTCGTTTATTTACCTGACAATCAAGTTGGCTGGTATTGTTACCATTCTCATCAGTGGTTTAGTGGTAAACAGTCAATCACTTTACCGGCACCATTAGAGTCATTTCCATTGTTAGTTAAAGCAGGTTCGGTTATTCCTGTTTCAAAACGCCTAGCTTATGTGAATCATAAACTCGATGATTATCGAGAATTTAAAGTTTTCCCAGCGAAAGGTATTCATACATCTCAAGGTTGTTTTTTTGAAGATGATGGTGAAAGCTATGCTTATCAAAATGGTGTTGGATTATGGATCAATTGGCAGTTAGTGTCGACTAATGATCGAATTGATCTTCGTTTAAAAGCAAATGGAAGTTATATTCCAGCTTGGCAAGAGCTGGTCATTACCTTACCAAAAGGAGAATTGCGTACACTTTATATTAACGATGAGCCAATAAATAAGGTTAATTTAAGTGCAATAAGCTAATGCACTTACTTACACTATGCTTTATAACAACACTTTTAAAGTGTATAAATAATTAACACTTAAATGTGAATTAAAACATAAATTTTCAATTTATTGGGGCTTTTATTAGGATTAATAACATTTGATTTTACTCTGTTGTATCAACGAGTTAATTTAACTGATGCAAGCGTATTATGATTCTGGAATATAAAAAATTCAGAACATAAATTTTAATCTTAATGAAAGTCACCTTATTTTGAAATTTATTTTCTATTATGTCTTAATAAAGATTTAAAAAACTGTAAATGTATTTTTATAGCAGGACATTTTTTATGAAATAAGGTAAATTATTTACTGTTGTATTTTATATACAATGTTAACGTGACATTAAGAAGCAAGGATAAACATAATAGATGCGTTATAACCAGCCACAAATATTACCGTCGATTTTGTCACAACAATCTTGGTTATCTGAGATAAAAGAAAGAACAGTTGCATTAGCTAAATTAGCGGATGTGATTAATGAGTTATTGCCTTCTCCACTACAACAGCATTATAGAATTGCGAATTATCGCCAAGGTGTGCTAATTTTAGAGGTGAGTTCAGCTAGTTGGTTAACTCGATTAAAATATGAGCAAAATCATTTGCTATCGGGTATACGTAAAAAAGTTTTACCGTCTTTATCTTCTATTCAATTTAAAATTAATCCCGACCTGTTAGTTGGGTCCTCAATAATGCGTGACAATGCATTGAAAAGTGCCAATGCAAGCCGCATATTAAGTACACAGAGTGCGACATACTTGTATAGTTTAGCGGAAAGTGCACCCGATAAATTAAAAAAACAATTGATTAAACTTGCTAACCATGCAAAATAAGTAAAACAATTGAACGATAATGTATATACTAGAACAAAATAAATACAAGGAGTGAAATATGGATAAACAGATGATGATTTATCTGGCGATTGGTGTAGTAATTGGTTTTATTATCGGGTTTATTTTAACTAATATGTTTAGTAAAAAAGGTCGTGAGTTTGCAAAAGTAAAACGTGAACTTGAACAGACACAAGAAGAGCTTAAAACACAAAAACAGACTATTGTTAAACACTTCTCACACAGTGCAGAAATATTAGATAATATGGCTAAAGAGTTCCGTCGCCTTTATCAACATATGGCTGAAAATTCAGGTAAATTCTCGTCTGATGACGATATCACAGCTATCGCTTTAGATATGAATAAAGATGCGGATATCAAAACAGAAATCACACTTGAAAAGCAACCTAAAGACTATTCTGATAACCCTTCTGGTTTATTTAAAACAGACGAAAATAAATCTTAACTAGCTCTAACTCTTTTCGCCAGTGTTATCTGGCGGAACATTAATGTAAAAAAATCAATTGTTAAAAACGAGAGTGTTTTATGATTAATAATTCTTTACCAAAACCAAAAAAATTATTTAGTGCAATTGCATTAACGTTAGGTATGGTCTTATCAGGGTTACCCAATGCCTATGCTACTCTCCCTGCCATTTCAACAGGAGATAACGCATCACAACCTAGTTTAGCGCCTATGTTAGAAACGGTATTACCTTCTGTCGTTAGTATTAAGGTAGAAGGTACAGCACAAATGCAAACTAATATTCCGGAAGAATTTAGACGATTTTTTGGTTATCCAGATAGCCAATCAAGATCCTTTACCGGTCAAGGATCGGGTGTGATTATTGATGCTGATAAAGGCTATATTGTCACCAATAATCATGTGATTGATAATGCCGATACCATTACAGTGGTATTGAATGATGGTCATGAATATAAAGCAAAATTAATAGGTAAAGATCCGCAAAGTGATATCGCGCTACTAAAGGTTGAAGATGCTAAAAAATTAACTGCCATTAAATTAGCCGATTCAGATAAAATGCGCGTAGGTGATTTTGTGGTCGCCATTGGTAACCCATTTGGAATTGGTCAAACTGTTACTTCTGGTATTATTTCAGCCTTAGCGCGTAGTGGGCTTAATATGAATGGTTTTGAGAACTTCATACAAACCGATGCTTCAATTAATCGTGGTAATTCAGGCGGTGCATTAGTGAATTTAAACGGTGAATTAGTTGGCATTAATACTGCAATTATTGCGCCTAGTGGTGGCAATGTGGGTATTGGTTTTGCAATTCCAAGTAATATGGTAAAAAACTTGACGTCTCAACTTATTGAATACGGTGAAGTTAAGCGTGGTGTACTTGGTATTAAAGGTAATGAGTTAACCTCGGATATCGCCAAAGCTTTCGATCTTGACGTGCAAAAAGGTGCCTTTGTAAGTGAAGTGATTGATGATTCCGCCGCTAAAGATGCGGGTATAAAATCGGGTGATGTCATTATATCAATGGATGGCAAACCAGTTGATAGTTTTGCCGAATTACGCGCTAAAATTGCCACTACTGGCGCTGGTCGAACCGTAAAATTAGGTTTGATTCGTGATGGTAAAGAGATGACAGTGGATGTTACACTAAAAAATAGTGATGAATCTTCAACTGAAGCGAAATCATTGCATCCTGCTCTTGAAGGTGCAACATTAAGCAATGGTGATATTAAAGGTAAAAAAGGTGTATTAATCGAAAGTATTGCTAAAAATTCGCCAGCATCACGATTAAGTTTACAAGAGGGCGACCTTATTACTGGCGTAAATAAAGAAAGAATCAATAATATTGCTGATTTACGTAAAATTATTGATAGTAAACCATCTGCTATTGCTTTAAATATTGTGCGTGGTGATAGCCAGCTTTATCTTATTTTACGCTAATTAATGCGTTAGCTACATGTCGCCGATAGCATTATCGGCGAAAACTAAAATTCTAACCTGCCATTAGATATGATAAAATCATCACTATTCATTCTTATCTAGATACCTCTGATAATGCTTAAAAAATTTTTATGGCCAATGTTGATTGGTGCGGTTTTAGCGATTGTATTATTAATTATCTTTCCATCCTTGCGCAATGGAACTCAGTCAAATTTTCCAAGATCGATTTTTAATAATGATCCCATGAGTTATTCCGATGCGGTAAAAGTTGCTGCACCAGCGGTAGTTAATATTTATAGTCGCTCTATTAATTCTCTGCCCAAACAACCTCAAGATAGTGCAATTACGCCATTGGGTTCGGGTGTGATCATGAGCGACCATGGCTATATTATTACCAATTATCATGTGGTGGATGGTGCAGAACAAATTATTGTCGCTTTACAAGATGGTCGAATATTTGAAGCTTTATCGGTTGGCACTGATAAACTTGTTGATATTGCGGTATTAAAGATTGACGCAAGTAATATTCCAACTATACCTATTAATCCTAATCGCGAGCCTAAAATAGGTGATGTGGTTCTCGCCATTGGTAATCCTTATAATATTGGGCAAACGATCACCCAAGGTATTATTAGTGCGACAGGTCGTGATGGATTAAGTCCTTATCGAAGACAAAACTTTATTCAAACCGATGCATCAATTAACCATGGTAATTCAGGGGGGGCCTTAGTTAATAGTAAAGGTGAATTAGTCGGTATTAATACCTTAACCTTTGCTAAAAATCTAGGTAATGAAGTGCCTGAAGGTATCGGTTTTGCTATTCCTACCGCTTTAGCTGTTAAAATTATGAATAAATTAATTCAAGACGGTAAAGTGATTCGGGGCTATATCGGTATTGATGGGTTAGAGTTTGCCCCGACTCAAAATCCGAGTGATCCACCGGTTGTATTAGGCATTTTGGTGACTAATGCGGAAGGGCCGTCATTACAAGCAGGTGTTCAAGCTAATGATATTTTGATTATGGTCGATAATAAACCGGTCAAATCCATTGTTGAAACAATGGATAGAATTGCAGAGTTGAAACCGGGCACAACAATCCCCATTATTGTATTACGTAATGGAGAAAGAGTTGAACTTCAAGTGACAATAGGTCAATTACCCGTTTAACTATTTTGTTACTTGATTATAGCCACTATAGGGCGTATAATTTGCGCCCTTATCATGTTTTTTTAACACTCGTATGGTGTTTAGATTTTGCTTTTAGCCATCTATATAGCGATACGAACAAACTTAAGAGGTTTATTATGAAAGAAGGTATCCATCCTCAATATACAGCCATTACAGCAACTTGTTCATGCGGTAATGTGATCAAAACACATTCAACTATTGGTCACGATATTCATCTTGACGTATGTGGTGAATGCCATCCATTCTACACTGGTAAACAACGTGATGTTGCAACTGGTGGACGTGTAGATAAATTCAAACAACGTTTTGCTATGGTTGGCGGCAAAAAATAAGATTGTAATGAATAATTATCAAAAAAGGCGCTTAATGCGCCTTTTTGTTTTTACTATGCTTGGAATTTCATTTTATTCATCGATTAAGCTGGGATCAATGCCTAAATTACGCATTATTTTTTGAGCTTGCATTGGAATAACATCTTCACGATCTTTTTGTAAATCCTCATCACAAGGTAAAGGTTGACCAGTGTAGGCATGCAAAAAGGCTTCACATAATAATTCACTATTTGTGGCATGGCGTAAATTATTTACCTGTCGGCGAGTACGTTCATCAGTTAATATTTTTAGGACTTTTAACGGAATTGACACTGTAATTTTTTTTACTTGCTCACTTTTCTTACCATGCTCTGCATAAGGGCTTATATATTCGCCATTCCATTCCATCATTGTTCACCAGTATTACATTACAATTAATGTGGATAATTTTATCGTTTTTTTTTAATAACTGCAATCTACACATCGAGACAGTTAGACGTCTAGACATGTTGACGGCTTTATTTATTGTGCTATTCTTATACAAAAGGTATCTAATAATAAATAAACGTTTTAGGATGATATTATGGCTAGCCAATCAAGAAATTTAAGCCAAGGAACAATTGCTGTTCGTGGTGGATTAAATACTGATGATCAATATGGAAGTGTTGTTCCAGTGATTACCCCTTCAACTTGTTACCGCTATCAAGAGTTCGCTACACCAAGACAATTTGATTACGCACGTAAATCTAATCCAAGTCGGCGATTAGTAGAACAAACTGTTGCTAAGTTAGAGGGTGGGGCAGATGCAATTTTGACTAATTGTGGTATGTCAGCTATTCATTTGGTTAGTGTTGCATTATTAACCCCCAATGATTTAGTTGTGGCACCTCACGATTGTTACGGTGGCAGTTATCGTCTTTTTAATAGTTTGAGTGAGCGAGGTTATTTTAAAACTAAATTTGTCGATCAATCCGATCCTATTGCATTAAAACAAGCATTGAGTTTAGGGCCTAAATTAGTTTTAATTGAATCACCAAGTAATCCATTATTACGCGTGGTGGATATTCAAGACATTACTCGTCAAGCGCATCAAGCCGGTGCTATTGTTTTGGTTGATAATACTTTTATGACGCCTATTTTGCAAAAACCTTTAGAACTTGGTGCCGACATTGTCACCCATTCTTGCACTAAATTTTTAAATGGCCATTCTGATTTATTGGCAGGAATTTTGGTGTTTAAGGATCAACAACTTGCAACAGATGTGTTATGGTGGGCAAACAATATTGGTACCTTGACTTCATCATTTGATAGTTACCTGTTATTGCGTGGTTTACGTACTTTAGCTGCTCGAGTGAAATTACAACAAGATAATGCGCAAAAAGTAGTGGAATTCTTAGTTAATCATCCTAAAGTTGCAAAAGTTTATCATCCTTCTTTATCGAGTAACCTTGGACATGACATAGCCAAAAAACAACAAAAAGGCTTTGGTTCACTGTTAAGTTTTGAACTTGCAGGTCAAGCAGAGGTTATGCCAAAATTTTTAAAGGCACTCAATATTTTTACCTTAGCGCAATCATTAGGCGGTGTCGAAAGCTTAATTTGCCACCCTGCAACGATGACG
Source organism: Gilliamella sp. B2969 (assembly GCF_026536195.1). Taxonomy (NCBI): domain Bacteria; kingdom Pseudomonadati; phylum Pseudomonadota; class Gammaproteobacteria; order Orbales; family Orbaceae; genus Gilliamella; species Gilliamella sp. B2969. Next base: position 79,642 of record NZ_JAFNOP010000005.1, on the reverse strand, counting down.
CATTCTGGAATAAGTGCAGAAGCGCGTAAAACTGCTGGTATTTCAGACCAGTTATTGCGTATTTCAGTAGGGTTAGAAGAGGTAGATGATTTATTAGCTGATTTACAGCAAGCATTATCGGTTATTTAAACTATTTTTTAGATGATATGGGGATGATGACAAATTATTATTTTCATTATTCCCATTGCGATTAATAGCGCTAAGTTTGGTGACTTAACTCGCTAAATTAAAATAGTCATTCGTCATTTTTTCGATAGCAGCAAGCATGTCATCAACAGTATGTTTTCTGCTTCGACCACATACTTTAGCCATATCTTGACATACCAAACATTGTCTGGATTGATGTCCTAATTGCGTACGTGAAACACTTTGCTCAGTTTTCGCATCAATAACATCGATATCCCATAATCGACCTAATGGATGATTGTTTTCAATTTCGATACAAAGCTGTTTTAATTGATCACTTGAGCATTCGACTGAAATTATTGCTTCATAACCTGTTAACGCACAGAATTGCTCTTCATGTATAATTTGAAGCATATTTTTTGCTAATAAATGGTGAATAGCGGTTATCGCTTCTTTAAACAATACCTTAGTGCCAGTACTCTTTTTTATTGGACCAGGAATGACTAAACTAAGCGAAATAAGTGGAAAAGGGTAACACTTAATTGCGTTACGCTGATGCTCGACTCGTTGTTCTTTGGCCAATAACATCTGTTCAAGGTTAACTGGCGTACCATCATCGAATTTCAATAATATATTAGTCATAATTGAAAAGCATGACATCGTTAGATGTCATGCTATAAAGTGATAAATTAATCTTTAACTTGACGAACAACATCAATGACTGAACCATCACGGAAGTGAACAATACCCACAATTTTATCTTCAAATTCAATTGGTTTTGGTTCACCTGTTAATGAAACAGCACGTTGATATAGCTCTTCAATGGTCATGACCGGTAAATTTGCTGCTTTTAAACGTTCTGCTATTTCAGGACGAGCAGGATTAACCGCAATACCATGATCGGTTACAAGTACATCAACACTTTCACCTGGCGTTACAATAGTGGTGACTTTTTTAATGACTGTAGGAATACGGCTACGAATTAATGGTGCAACAATAATGGTTAAGTTTGCACCGGCTGCTGTATCACAGTGCCCACCTGATGCGCCACGCATCACGCCATCAGAACCCGTTAACACATTAACGTTGTAATCAAGGTCAATTTCTAGTGCACTTAGGATAACAATATCTAATTCATCAACACTTGCACCTTTAGATGCAGGGTTAGCATAGACATTTGTTGATACTTCAATATGATCTTTATTTCTACCTAAAGATTGACCGGCTGCGCCATCAAAGCTTTGTGTATCTAATAAACGTTTTACTAATCCTTTTTCATGCAAATCAACAATACTTGCTGTGATACCACCTAATGCAAATGATGCAGTGATATTTTTAGCGCGCATACGATTTTCTAAAAATCGCGTTGCCGCGGTTGAAGAAGCACCAGAACCGGTTTGGATAGAAAATCCATCTTTAAAATAACCTGAATACTCAATTACATCAGCTGCGTAACGTGCAATCATAAGTTCACGTGGATTGCTGGTAATACGTGCAGCCCCTACGCTAATTTTAGTTGGATCACCAACTTCATCAACTTTCACAATATAGTCAACTTGATCTTGGCGAATAGATGCAGGATGGTTAGGATAACCAACGATGTCTTCAGTAAGTAATACCACTTTTTTAGCAAATTGGGCATCAACCATGGCATAACCTAGCGCACCACATTGTGATTTACCCGATACACCATTCGCATTGCCTTGCTCATCAGCAGTTGAAACAGCTAAAAATGCGATATCAATATTAATTTCACCACTTTGGATAAGTTTTACTCGTCCACCATGTGAATGGATATGGACAGGGTTTTGCATTAAACCATGTGAAATTGCATCAGCTAATTTACCACGTAAACCAGACGTATAAATTTTTGTGATTACGCCTGACTCGATATGTGGAATCAGTGCTGAGTTACAGCTTAACAATGAGCTTGAAGCTAAAGTTAAGTTTTTGATACCTAACTTACTAATCGTCTCGACAACTTTGTTAATAACCTTATCACCTTCACGAAATGCGTGATGGAAAGAGATGGTCATACCGTCACGTAATTCACATTTGTGTATTGCTTGTTCAATAGAATCACATAATTTTCGTGTATATTTAGACTCATCTTTTAAATAGGGAGTGGTTGTATTCGCGTCAATAAATGGCGTAATATTCTTGAGATCGGGATGCTGTTTAAGCAAATCATCAATTTTTTTGTTTATAGAAGTAGTCATTTTGTCATCCTATCAAAGTTCTTTACGTACACCGGAATATTTTGCTAACTCAATAACTTTTCTAGCGCGTTCAATAATCGGTGCATCAATCATTTTGCCATTTAGAGAAATAACGCCTAGGCCTTTTCTTTCTCCTTCTTCTGCTGCTTCAACCACTTTTTTAGCATTTTCAACATCAGCAGCTGTTGGCGCATATGCATTATGTAGTAATTCGATTTGTCTTGGATTAATCAGTGATTTACCGTTATAACCTAGTTTTTTAATTAGGCTAACTTCTTTTAAGAAACCTTCATCGTCATTAACATTGGAATAAACCACATCAAAGGCATCAATTTTTGCCACACGTGCTGCATGTAAAACTGCACAGCGAGCATAAAACAGTTCGGTACCATCACCACGCTCAGTTTGCATGTCAACTAAATAGTCAAATGCAGCTAGCGCAATACCGATTAAACGAGGAGAAGATTTAGCAATAGAAACAGCATTAACCACACCTTGTGCAGATTCGATTGCTGCCATTAACTTAGTACTACCCACTTCTCGACCACACTCTTTTTCGATTCGTTCAACGTGTGCTTCAAGTTCATGAATATCTTCTGCTGAGTTTGTCATTGGTAAACGAACCACTTCAACACCGGCACGTACCACAGCTTCAAGGTCTTTTAAACCAAATGGGGTATCTAACGCATTAATTCTTACAACCGTTTCGATACCATGTTCTTTATAAACAGGTAGTAATAATGTTTGTGCAACTAATAAGCGAGCCGAATCTTTTTCTTTAATTGAAACCGCATCTTCAAGGTCAAACATGATTGAATCTGGTTTATATACGAAAGATGTTGATAACATTGCTGCATTTGCGCCCGGAAGAAATAACATACTGCGACGTAATTTTTTCATAGTAATTTACTCCAATCTAAGTTTTCTTCTTCAGCGCCGCGTAATACTGCACATTGAATTCTTGCTTTAATCGCGCAATCTAGCGCACCTTTATCATCGATAATTATCATGCCATCGGTTACATTCAGATCACGTAATGTTTGATCGACAACTGCACGAATTTGATCGCCGAATTGTTTATTAACATCACTATTAATAACAATTTCTATCCCTGTATTTGGCATAACTTTGACTAACAAATCACTCGATTCGAGAGTCCCAGCCATGGCTTCTTTTTGTATTTTCATTTTTTTACCTTTTAAAATGTATTAAATTTTAAATTTATCCAAATTAGCTGAAAGATAGTCCCAAGTTGTTGTTGGAACTAACTGTTTTATTTGTTCATATTGCCCCGATGCTAATAATTTTCTAACTAATGATGCCGATATAATCGTATCGCCTTCGGTTTTTCGCTCAATTTCAACAACAGTAATTGGCGATGAATTGCTAACCGTATTATCCATAAGCCAATAGCGCATAGCTTCATTATAGGCTTTAGTCACTTCATCATTTGGTTCAGTTCCAACGAAGCGGTAGCTGATATTTAGCGCTGGGGCGATATAATTTCGAAAAATAAGCAGGTCGATTCCCATATAAGCGTAATTGATCTTCGCTTTATCTTTTAAAAAATAAGTAGGGAATGTTGCTCTTGAAATAATATAAGGTGAACTTGCATGGACTGTCACATTCTTGAACTGTTTGGTACCTTCTTGTACTAACTTTATTCGAGTTTCAAATGAAAATAATGAGGCATTTTCATTGACAACAAAAACATGCAACCAGTCACATTGATTTGCCGCATATTCGACAAGATATTGGTGACCTTTGGTAAAAGGGTTCGCATTCATCACAATGCTACCAATCTTTTTACCTTCTTGTTGTAGGCTACTAAGTTGTTTACAGTACTGTTGAATACCAACAGGGGTGTTTTCCATCAGCACAACAAGATTTGTTATTTCAACAATAGGATAAAAACCGCATCCCTTAAAAAAATCAATATTTTCAGGTTTTGTATATAAAAATAGATGAAAATAGCCTTGTTCGTTGGCATATTTTATAGTGTGATCCATTAAGGTTAAATTGAGCTGATTACCTCGATATTCTGGATCAATAGCAACACATTTGATGATGTCACGGTCCATACCTGCACAAGCAATAATTTTACTGTTAATTTTTGCTACTGTAAAAATGGTCACTTGAGAGTCTAAGTCAAGATCTGATAACGCGAGTAACTGTTTTATCGCTTGATAATCTTGTTCTGACTTCGAAATATCAATAACTTCATAATCAGCTAAATCATACATAATGTTACCTTTTTTCTGCAACAACAGTGTTAGTTAGACGTCCGATTTTAGTAATTTCTACTTCTATTTTATCACCATCTTGCATAAACACAGGTGGATGACGTTTTTTACCTACCCCACCTGGTGATCCTGTTAGGATAACATCGCCCGGCGATAAATGTGTAAAGGTACTGATATATGCAATTAATTCAGGTACAGTATGAACCAAATTAGAAATTGAGTCATGCTGCATTTGTTGACCATTTAGGTAAGTGGTCAGTGATAATACAGTCGGATCTGGAATTTCATCAGTGGTTGTTAAATTTGGACCAAATGCGCCAGTACTTGGCCAATTTTTACCAGCTGTAAACCAAGTATATTGCCAATCACGAATAGAACCATCCATGTAACAACTGTAACCTGCTACGTGTGATAAAGCATCTTCTTGCTTAATTCTAAAACCAAATTTACCAATAACAATGGCTAATTCACCTTCGTAATCTAACTCATTTGTAATAGCAGGCTTAATAATATTGGTTTTATGACCAGTTTGTGAATCAGGAAAACGAACAAATAATGTCGGCGCAGAACTGGTTTCATTAAATTCTGCTCGTTTTTCTGCATAATTCATTCCTACACATAGAATTTTGTTAGGATTTGGAATGACTGGTAAATACGTAATGTCTTGTTCATCAATGTCACATGGTGCGTCAAGAAAGGTTTTGGCAATAGATAATCCTTCTTTGTCTGCAAGTAATGATTTTAAGTCGACGTATTTATTGTCTAATTTTTTTCTTAAATCAATAATGCCATTTTCAGTGAGAAGACCAAAACTTGCTCGATCAGAGACAAGATAACTGACAAGCTTCATGAAAACTCCTTAAAAGCTGTTTATGTTGATTGTAAATACAAAATAAAAATGAACAACCTTAGTATAAACCAAGGTTGCTCTTAAATATGTTAAAACTATACTAAGAAATTGCCGAGAATGAGTAATGATACTGATACATTGATCGCACCACCGATACGGGTAGCAATTTGAGCAAATGGCATTAATTCCATACGTTCAGCGGCAGTTAAGATAGCAACGTCACCTGTTCCACCTTGACCACTTTGACAACATGAGATTACTGCTGCATCAACCGGATACATACCTAATTTTTTAGCTACAAAGAATCCAGTGGTAACTAAACTAACAACAGTACACACAATAACTGTCAAGTTTACTAACGTAAAGGCTGATACAATTTTATCCCAAGGTGTGATTGCAACACCTACAGCAAATAAGATTGGGTAGGTAACAGAGGTTTGGAAGAACTTGTAAACCACTTGTGAACCACTTAATACTTTTGGTGAAACACCTGATACTAATTTTACAAGAACTGCAGCAAATAACATACCTACTGGTGCAGGAATACCTGTTACTTTATGACCAATCATACCAACCATATAAAGAATAGCGGCTAATAATACACCTGAAGCAAAAGTTGTTACATCAATAACTGAATCAGCTTTAGTTGTTTTACTGCCAGCAATATCGTTTTCATCCGCTGGTAATAAACGACCATTACCGGTTAAATGTGGATACGCTTTACCAATACGGTTAAGAACACCACCACAAATAATACCTGTTAAACCACCTAACATAACAATTGGTAATACTCGGCCAAGTGCTTCACCTTGTTCCATACCTAAAATTGCAGCATAGCCAATTGAAAGTGGGATTGCACCTTCACCAACGCCACCTGCCATGATAGGTAATACTAAGAAGAAGAATGTTTCAAATGGTGTTAAACCAAGTAGATAACCTACACCTACACCGACAAGCATTCCGACAATCTCACCGCAAACCATTGGACCAAAGATTTTTAAGAAACCTTGAATAAGGGTTTTCTTATCCATGTTCATGATACTACCAACGATGATACAACAAATGTATAAATAAAGAATGTGAGTATCTTTATAGAACTTCGTTGTCGCTTCAACAACCGGTTTAGGTAGAATGCCATAATAGACTAAAGCAGAAGGAATAAAGGTTGCACAAATTGCAGCTGCACCCATTTTACCAACGATTGGCAAACGTTTACCAATTTCGCCACATAAAAAACCAAAAAAGGCACAAGTAACGACCATCACTACGATTTCACTTGGTAGTTTGCCTGTTACTAAAACTTCAGCGAAAATTAAGATACCCGCTATAATAAATAGCGGTAAAGGAATCACACCAATTTTATAATTATCCATAAGTTTCCACCATCCGTATGGCCAAAACTTTTGCGTGTTCCATTCTCTTTCTATGTTATCTTTAACCGTTTCATTCTGCTTTTTTTCAACTGAATTGAAATCCACCATATTTTTTTTATCTCCAAAATATTTTTGCTTTGTTTGAATGGCGCATATAGTGACAAAATATTAATACTATTTTTGTGATATAAATCATAAATTGACAGTGGTTTTTATGGTTTTAAAGGCTCTATGTTTTTTAATCATGTGTTAAACTCACCATTAGCGATATTAAATAGACAATTAAGTATAAAAATGCGAAAACGTATTCATCTATCATTTACAACAAAATTATTTTTCTCTCTTTTAATTTTTTCATTAATTATTTTAGCTTTACTACAAAGCTATATATGGAATTTGACAGAAACCTCGCTGTATCGAAGTTTAGGCGAAAAAGCACAAATTCAAGCCAAGGAACTGGCTGTTATACCGAGTTTAATCAAGTATGTTGAAGAAAGAGATACTGATAAAATAGCACAATTGATTTCGGATATTTATGAACAAAGCGACGCAAGCTATATTGTAATTGGCGATGCTCAGGCCTATCGTTTATATCATACCGCAAATAGTGCATTAAATTCCCCTATGGTTGGTGGTGATAATCACGAAGTGTTAAGTGGTAATAGTAGTGTTACTATAAGCCAAGGCTCACTTGGTTTAGCCCTGCGCGGAAAAGCACCAATTATTGATAAGGGTAAAGTCATTGGTATTGTTTCGGTTGGTTATATGATTGATGACATTCATGTCTTACATGTTAATCAATTTATTCCGATTATTATTTTTTGTTCACTCCTTTTTTTGGCATTGTTTATTTTTTCATTTTGCTTTTCTAAATCCATCAAAAAGCAGATGTTTAATTTAGAACCAAACGAAATTGCATTACTGGTTAAAAGTCAAAAATCGATTATGGAGTCAATTTTTGAAGGCATTATCGCAATTGATCTTAACTACAAAATAATCAATATCAATCAATCGGCAAGAAGTATGTTAAACTTTAATAATGATGATGATGATTTGCTTAATCATAATCTACGTGATTTTATTCAATCTAATGATTTTATTTATGGTAGCGATAATCAAAATCAAGATATCCATGATTATATTTGTTATTTTAACGAAACGAGTGTTATTGCTAATAGGATTAGAATTATTGTTGATGATAAAATACAAGGTTGGGTAATCACATTTCGTAACTTCAACGATATTAACGTATTAAGTATGCAATTGACCCAAGTTACCCAGTATGTTGATAATTTAAGGGCAATTAGGCATGAACACCTAAACTGGATGGCAACGTTATCTGGTTTAATTTATATGAAGCGTTATGATGAGGCACAGTCATTTATCGCTTTACATTCAGCTGATAATCAAAATAATTTAGATTTCATTACCCAGCATTTTAAAATAGCCGCTATTTGTGGATTATTAATTGGTAAATATTCAAAATCACATGAAATTGGTTTGAACTTAATATTTGACCCGGCGTGTCAATTAAATGCATTACCTGCTTCAATATCTGAAACTGAATTTATGTCTATATTGGGTAATCTGCTTGATAATGCATTTAATGCGTGTTTAAAAAACGATAATGGTGATAAATCCATTTATTTATATATAAGTGATGCTACAGACGAAATTGTCATTGAAGTAAGCGATCAAGGTTGTGGGGTAGAAGAAGAGCTTCGAGACTCTATCTTTGAACCAGGCGTTACTTCACAAGATAGTAAAGAACATGGTATTGGTTTACACCTTGTGTCAACCTACATAAAAAAGGCAAATGGTTATATTACATTTGGAGATAATCAGCCTTACGGAACAATTTTTTCCGTTTTTATACCAAAAAAATAGAGGTTAAAGTATGCAAGAAAATAAAGAAGATGCTATTAAAGTTCTCATTGTTGAAGATGAGCCTATTTTAGCTGAATTAAATGCTGATTTTATTCAGCGAGATACAAAAGTAAAAGTCGTTGGTATTGCTTCCAATTTAGAGGAAGCAAAAAAGATGGTAGAAAAGTTAAAACCCACTTTAATTTTATTAGATAACTATTTACCCGATGGTAAAGGGATTGAATTATTCGAATATATTATTAATAACAACTTAAATTGCTATGTTATTTTTATTACCGCAGCTAGCGATATGGATACTTGTAGTAAAGCCATCAGATATGGAGCATTCGATTATTTAATTAAACCGGTGTCTTATCAACGTTTAAAACACTCGTTAGCACGTTTTGAACTGTTCTTATATCGTCAAAGCTTACAAAAACATGTCAATCAGCGAAGAATTGATGAACTGTTCAACCTACAAACCAAAGATTTTGTTGATATTAATCGTCATTCAAAAGGGATAGAGGAAATTACCTTGCAAAAGGTTAAAGATCTTTTTATGCATACCGATACCCCTCAAACCGTTGATGAAATTGTTGAAAAAGCAAAAATCAGTAAAACTACAGCTAGACGCTATTTAGAGTACTGTGTTCAAACTAAAGTATTAACTGTCGAACTTAATCATGGAAAGATAGGCCGCCCTGAAAGATTGTACAAACGTTTAGGTAAATAGTTATTGTTGTTAGGTTAATTATTTGCTCAGACACCATCTTCTATATAATTGATAATTATATAAATATGCTTATTTGTTATTTTATCCATTAATTTTTTGATGTTAGATTGATTTTATCCAAGGGTTGGATTGTTTGAAATTAACGCATCAAAAAATAGGAGTAAGCATATGGCCATTGCGATAGGAAAAGTTGTTACTACCGAAAATAATGAAATTAACCAAGACGGTGCTTTTGTTCGTCAAACAAATCGTTTTGATACCCCATTTGGAAATAAACCGGGTATGTTACCGGTTGAGGCTGGTCGTTATCGTTTAATTTGGGCGGCGATTTGTCCTTGGGCACATCGGCAGATGATTGTTATCAAATTATTAGGTTTGGAAAATGTGATCAGTGTTGGCAAAGTTGCGCCAATTCGCACTGAGCATGGTTGGGAGTTTTCACTTGATCCTAATGGTGTTGACCCAGTGTTAGGCATCCGTTATTTACCAGAAATTTACGCTAAAACCGATCCTGAATATAATGGACGAGCAACAGTCCCGACCGTTGTCGATGTAAAAACCGGCAAAGTTGTCAACAACGACTATTTTAAATTAACCAACTATTGGGAAACTGCATTCAAACCTTTCCATAAAGCGGGTGCGCCTGATCTCTATCCGGAACATTTGCGTACTGAAATTGATGAATTGAATGATGTGATTTTTCATGAAGTCAATAATGGTGTTTATAAAGCGGGATTTGCTCGCTCACAAAAAGCTTACGAACACGCTTATCATCTTGTTTTTAATCGATTAGATGAATTAGAAAAACGCCTAAGTAAGTCTCGATATCTTTTTGGTGATCACATTACCGATTCGGATATTCGCTTATACGTTACATTAGCGCGTTTTGATGTGGCTTATTATGCTGCTTTTAACACAAATCGTAATCGAATTATTGATTTTCCTAATTTATGGGCTTATGCCCGAGATCTTTATCAAATCCCCGCTTTTGGTGAAACAACCGATTTTGAGTCAATTAAAAAAGGGTACTTTTTAGGTAATAATGCCCACAATCCTTATGATATTTTGCCCTTAGGGCCTGATGTTAGTCATTGGCATACTCCTCATAACAGAGATAAACAATTTCGTACTTATCAATAATTGATTATTGGGATAATACGCATGCCAAATATATTAGATTTCGGATTGATATTTACTCAAATACCTACGTTACTGGCTTATTTGCCAGTCACGTTATTTATTACCTTTTTTTCAATGCTGCTTGGCGTAATGTTTGGGTTAGTGATTGCCATTGTTAAAATGAATAAAATTCCTGTTCTTTCGCAACTAGCATCGGTTTTTGTTTCATTTATTCGAGGAACGCCTTTACTTGTTCAGCTTTATTTAAGCTTTTATGGGATCCCAATTGTTCTGCGTTATATCAACTATTTTTATCATACTGATTTTAATATTAATAGTGTGCCTCCAATGCTATTTGTACTCATTGCCTTTTCTTTTAATGAAGCTGCTTATAACTCCGAGACTATACGAGCCGCGTTACAATCGGTCAGTAAAGGTCAAATTGAGGCGGCACAATCGTTAGGGATGAGTTATAGCCAATTGTTACGACGTATTGTTATTCCTGAAGCATTTATTGTGGCCTTACCAAATCTTGGTAATGCTTTTATCGGCTTGCTTAAAGGAACTTCGTTAGCCTTTGTCTGTTCAGTCACTGAAATGACAGGTCGCGGTAAAACCTTAGCAGGACACAGTTATCGTTATTTTGAGGTTTATATCTCTTTGGCACTTATTTATTGGGCTTTAACCATTATTATTGAATTAATCATTAAGTATATGGAAAACCGGTTAACGATTTCTGACAGTGTGAATACACCCAGTTATCGCCGAGGAAAATTATTATGATTAAGGTACAGAACTTAACGTTATCTTTTCAGGATAATCTTATTTTAGATCATCTTAATTTCGCTATAAAACCGCATGAAGTTGTTGCTATTATCGGCGCATCGGGAGCAGGTAAATCCACTTTACTACGCTGTTTAAATTTACTTGAAAAACCCCAGCAAGGTAACATCCAAATTGATAATTTTGGCTTGGATGTTAGCCGCATTAAACAACGTGATATTGTTCAGTTTCGCCAAAAGTCAGCTATGGTATTTCAACAATTTAATCTTTTTCATCAAAAAAATGCCTTAGAAAATGTGATGGAGGGTTTGATTATTGTAAAAAAATTGCCAAAGGAGAAAGCACGTAAAATTGCTCATGAAAAGCTTGTTCAAGTCGGACTTGAGGGGCGAATGTACCATTATCCAAAACAGCTATCTGGTGGGCAACAACAGCGAGTAGCGATTGCCAGAGCATTAGCGATGGACCCTAAAGTGTTACTGCTTGATGAACCCACTTCAGCGCTCGATCCTGAGTTAGTTGGCGAAGTATTATCGACCATCAAATTAGCCGCACAATCAGGGATTACGATGATCCTTGTTTCGCACGAAATGAGCTTTGTGCATGAAGTAGCTAGTCGAGTACTGTTTTTAGATAAAGGACAAATTATTGAAGATGGTTCACCTAAGCAGGTGTTTAATAATCCGACCCAACCACGAACCAAATCTTTTTTAGCAAGATATTTTAGTGCAATGCAAATGGATTATGAAATCTAATCAGTTTAAGAGGTATCAATGAGTATAAAGATTCAACAACATTGTGAAAATATTAATTGGCAAGATGTTGCCGATTTATTGGCTTTTTATGGACTTAGTTCGCTCGATGCAACAGCACAAGAGCGAGTGTTTAAAAACAGTTATGGTGTGATTTTTTTGCTGGAACAAGATCGCGTTGTGGGCGTTGGTCGTACATTATCGGACGGTATTTGTCAGGCGGCAATTTATAACATTGCATTAGCTAAACACTTGCACGGGCAACAATATGGACGCTTAATTGTTGAAAAGCTCGTTGAACAGGTACAGCATTGCAATATCATTCTTTATACTCATCCACAAACAGTAGAATTTTATAAAAACTTAGGGTTTGATTTAATGAAAACAGGTATGGCTCGATATCAGGCCGATCATCGAATTGAAATGAAAAATATGGGTTTTATTTAAGGTTAACTCAATAATGCTCATTTAAAATGAAAGGAGAATTACGGTATGAACTATAAAAAATGGTATGGTTTTGTCATCTTAGCCGCGTTGTTTTTGTCTGGTTGTGATAACCAAAATAAAGATTCACAATCCACAACAAAACAAAAAATTATTATTGGGACTTCAGGATCGCCAAACCCTTTTACAACGGTCGATGAAAAAGGGGAATTGGTGGGTTATGATATTGATGTGGTGAAAGCCATATTTAGCGAGTTACCTCAATATGAAATTAGTTTTGAAGTGACTGAATTCTCATCTGTTTTAGCTGGACTTGACTCTCAGCGTTATCAAGTTGGTGCCAATAATTATGCTATGAATGAAAAGCGCAAAGAAAAATATTTCTATTCCGATCCAATTTTTAAAAACCAGTATGTTATTGCTGTGGCTAAAAGTAATAATGACATTAATCGCTTTTCTGATCTTCAAGGAAAATCAACTGAAGTCACACCAGGACTTAATTATGCGACAGCATTAGAAACCTACAATGAACAAAATCCCAATAATCCTGTTAAAATTGTTTATAGTGAAGCCGATTTACTACCTGTGTTGCAACATGTCGAGAGTGGTCAATACGACTTTCAGTTAATAGATAACGTGATGCTATCGCAATATATCAATGAACATAAACTCAATCTCAAAACGATAGAATTAAGTCAAGAAGATGGTGATCGTATTGGTTCTCCATTTAGTTATTTGTTAATTAGTAAAGGCGCAAGTGGTGAGCGATTAACTCAAGATATTAACCAAGGTATACAAAAAATTATCAATAATGGCAAACTAACGGCAATCAGCCAACACTATTTTGGTGAGGATTATTCACCTAAATAAGCTTTGTTCTGTTAGATAACCGAGTTTATTTGTTACGCTAATGGCAAATACACATCGGTTATCATCTCTGATGTTGGAATAGTTAATCCTACATTTACGTAATGAAAAATCGGTGGATAACTGCCTATTTTCTCTCTACTTTGTGGTAACCACTGTTCAAGTAAATAGATAATAGCTTGGTTATTATTTCGCGAACCAATATCACGAGCCTTGGCACAGCGGAGCGCGGGAATAGTTTTACTGACAATGCCATAGGCATTTTTAGCAATAGGTTTGTCTATTGAAATAGCAAAATCGACGTGATGCTGTTCTAACGGTGTGATAGCGGGATTGGTATAATGGATACCATAACATCGGTATTTTTCGTTATCGAATAAGTTGTTCTCTTGTCGCCATTTAATGAGTTTATTGACAGTTTCATGTTCTAACAGTGGCGAACCATGATGTTCGATAACCGCTAAATTTGTTGCGGGAAATTGCACAATTTCAACATCCATAATAACCTCAGTCACGTTATCTTCGTATCCTACTTATAATCATACTGAAATTCTTCATTGTTACTAGCATTGATTATTAAATATTATAAATTGACTTGACAAGCTAGCGGCACAACCAGATAATGGCGCCGTTTTTTTAACCTAAACTTTTTATTATAGCGAGGTGGCAAAATGCCTGTAGTTAACACTTTATCTTAATGCCGGCACGGTATTTTCTATCATATTGTATTTTTGCTTTTACCTCTCAAAGCATTCTCGTTGCACTTCAATTTATAGATTTTTGCCTTGTCGGTTTTCCCTTATATTTTTGGAGAAAACATCATGACAATGGAATCTTATATTCAAAATTTAGAATTAATTAAATATCCAAGAACACCCCATTTACAGGGTTCACGCTTACAATTTGGTGATAGCACCGACGGACAGCGTGCTTATAACCAGTTACATAATTGCTATATTGTCGTTGAAGAAAAACTCGATGGTGCTAACTGTGCTATAAGCTTTTCGCAAAGTGGCGAACTGTTATTACAATCGCGCGGCCATTACTTGATGGGTGGTTCAAGAGAGCGTCAATTTAATCTATTAAAACACTGGGCTAGTGTACATGAACATTGGCTATTAGAGCGGTTAGAAGATCGTTATATCATGTATGGTGAATGGTTACATAAAAAACACACTATCTTTTATGATGCATTACCTCACTATTTTTGTGAATTTGATGTTTGGGATAGACAGCAACAATGTTTTTTATCGACCCAAAAGCGGCATCAGCTATTAGCTAATGGTCCGGTTTTATCGGTACCGGTGCTATTTGCTGGGCAAGCACCGACTAAATTAGCTGACTTATTAGCGTTAGTTAAACAGTCTTTTGCCAAAACTCAGCATTGGCAGGCTTGTTTTGAAAAAATAGTCACACGTGACAAGATTGATTTAGCCAAAGCGTGGCAGCAGTGTGACCGCTCGGATTTAATGGAAGGGCTGTATTTAAAAATCGAAAGCGAACATCACACAATCGATCGTTTAAAATGGGTGAGACAAGATTTTGTACAAGCTATTTTAGACGCTGGTCAACACCATTTAGAGCAGCCGTTTATTGCCAATCAACTGGCTGATAATGTCGATTTATACGCACCACAGTTAACCGTCAATTGGAATCAGCAAGTTGGCGTAGGGAGATAAATAATGGACTATTTACAATTACAACAGCAAGTGGCTAACAGTATTGCTAAAGATAATTTCGATGACTGGTTAACGTGTATTCCAGCATTAACTGCGCTTATTACCACACCACAAGACCCGTTGCATCATGGTGAAGGTAATGTTTGGATACATACACAAATGGTATTGCGCGCATTAATTGAACAAACTGAGTTTGCAAAAGCCACCGAGGAGCAACAATTTGTATTATTTATGACAGCGTTGTTACATGATATTGCTAAACCAGAAACCACCGTGATTGATGAGGTCACGGGTAAAATCAGTCAACCAAGACACTCCCAAAAGGGGGAAATTCGTAGCAGAGTATTGTTGTGGCAAATGGCCGTCCCTTTTGAACTACGTGAACAGATATGTCGTATTATCGCTGTTCATCAAGTTCCGTTTTTTGCGTTAAGTGATACGCATCAGCGCTATTCACCCCAATACCTTGTGCATCGTCTGTCATGGCAATTACCGGTTTGGATGCTTTGCCTGCAAGCGAAAGCGGATATGCTGGGGCGTATATGTGCTGATAAAGCTAGAACTTTGGATGAAGTGGAGTTATTTAAACAACTCGCGCTAGAAGAAGAGTGTCTGTATCAACCTCGCCAATTTGTTGATGATCATACGCGAGTACACTATTTTCGCGGCAGTAATGTCTTGCCTGATTATGCACTATATCCACAACAAGGATCAAAAGTGATATTGATGTCTGGTTTACCGGCTTCGGGCAAAAATAGTTGGGTGAGTAAGCATTATCCAACATGGCCGGTTGCTTCTTATGATGATGCGCGCAGTGAACTCAAATTAAAGCATGGCGAAAATGAAGGATTAGTGATTCAATTTGTATTAGCTAAGGTGAAACAATGGTTACGAGATAAGCAGCCTTTTATTTGGAATGCTACCCATTTGTCACAGGATATGCGGCAAAAAGCACTCGATTTACTCTATGCTTATCACGCCGAGGTTGAAATCGTTTATATAGAACAACCGGAACAAGAGTTATATCGGCGTAATTTAAAACGCGATACAAGCTTAGCGAATAAAAAAATTCAGCGCATGTTTATTAAATGGCAAGTTCCCTTACCGACCGAAGCACATCAGGTTAGCTATGTGATAAATCAGTAATTAACACAATTTTCAGCAATAGAATGGGGCTTTATTTAGCCCCATATTTGTCAATTGATAGCTATGAAAGGGTTAAACTCCATTATCTTTAATCACTTTTTGATACCAATAAAAACTATCTTTTTTGATACGATTTAGTGTTTTTAAGTCATGATCATCTCGATCAACATAAACAAAGCCATAACGTTTTTTAAATCCTTGATGAGAACTTAATAAATCAATGACTGACCATGGGCAATAACCAAATAACTCAACACCATCTTCAATCGCATCATGACAAGCTGAAATATGAGCTTTAATATAATCAATGCGATAATCATCATGCACTTTATTATCTGGTGTTAATTCGTCTGGAGTACCTAAGCCATTTTCAGTAATGATTAGGGGTAAGCGGTATTGTCGATAATATTCATTGAGGACTAAACGTAAACCCATTGGATCAATTTGTGCACCGTAAGTGCTTGCTGTTAAATTCGGGTTTTTTTCAATTTTAAAGTAACCATACAGATCAAAATCGATATCATTATGTTTAGTTCCAAATGGATGCTTTGCATCTTCCGGCAAATAGCTTGCGACTAATGTTCGATAGTAATTGACCGCAATAAAATCCGGTTTAGCTTGTTTTAAAATGTCGGCATCTTCCGGCTGGGTTTGTGGATAGATATCACAACGTTGTAAATAGTGTTTGTAATAACCTGGGTAATCACCGAAACAATACATTTCTAGGGCATAATTAGTTTTAAAATTATCATTCATTTTAGCTGCCCAAACATCCATTGGTTTGTTACTTGCAGGGTAGGTCATGGTGGATGATACCGCCGGTCCCACTTTGCTTCCCGCAATTAGTTCATGACAATCATTAGTTGCCATCGCATGCGCAACAAACATGTGGTAATCCATTTGTGCTCTCACTTTTTCAGTATCTGCTGGTGCGACTTTATACATGTTCATTCGTTCATTAACTCGAATCATCAAATTTTGTTCATTATTGATTTGCCAATGTTTTACCCGATCGCCAAATGCTTTATAGCAGACCTGAGCATAGCGTCTAAACGCATCGACACAACGGCGGTCTTGCCAACCATTATATTTATCAACTAATGCAAAAGGTAAATCAAAATGATAAAGGGTGATAAATGGAATGATACCGTTTTTTATTAATTCGTTAATTACTCGATTATAAAAATCGATCCCAGCTTGATTTATTTTACCATCGCCATCAGGAATAATACGTGCCCAAGATATCGAAAAACGATAAGTTTTTAAGCCCAACTCTTTAAACAACGCAATATCACTCTCTACATGGTGATAAAAATCACTGGCAACTTTGCTATCGGCTTGTACTGCTGAGCGTTGAAATGAATTATAATCAGCAACTGTCATTCCCTTGCCATCGGCATCCCATCCACCTTCAATTTGAAATGCAGAAGAAGATGCACCCCACCAAAAATCCTTAGCAAATGTTTTCATATTTTTACCTCTAAACTTGAATAAATAATAATTGGTCTTGATAATTAACGTCGATATCTTTGGTGTAATCGACATTTTTATATTGTTCTGAATTAACGACAATTATTGATGTTGTTAAATCATATTGTTGTTGTTTAATCTTATCGATGTCAAAGGATACAATTTTAGTCCCTTGTTTAATGTGTTGCCCCACTTCAACATAAGATTGAAAATAGTTGCCTTGCAGGTTTACCGTATCGATACCAATATGGATTAGTAACTCTAATCCATTATCTAATTTTAAACCTATGGCATGTAAAGTGGGATAAAGTACTGTAACTGTGCAATCTGCTGGCGCAATGACTTCACCGATTTCTGGATATATAGCGACACCTTTACCCATCGCGCCAGATGCAAACACTTCATCTTTAACTTCACTAAGTGCAATAACATGCCCTTTGATAGGTGAGGTAATAGTCTGATCGGAAAGTAATAAATCTGGGCTATGCGTTTGGTTTGATGTAGACATTTCCTCGCTTGGTAGATCTTGAAATCCAACAATCATCGTTAAAATGCATGAACCGAAAAAAGCAAAAGATATGCCAATTAAATAGCATAAAAATGCAGTTGTACCGGCTTCAGCGTAAACAGGAATGGTTAATACCCCTTGATTGGCAAAAGCAGTACCGTACGATCCTCCCCAGCCCATTAGCCCGCCAGCGATAGCGCCACAAATAACCGCACAAATCATCGGTTTTTTTAATCTTAAATTCGCACCATAAATTGCGGGTTCAGTAATCCCAAATAAAGCGGTAATGGTTGCCGATGCCGCAACTGTTTTTAAATTTTTATTTTTGGTTTTGAAAAATACACCTAATGCCGCGCCAGCTTGTGAAAAATTGGCGGCTCCAGCAAAAGCGAGTAAGTTTTGCCGACCAGTTTGCGCTACGTCATTAATGCCGATTGGCACAATTGCCCGATGTGCACCAAAGATGACTAATATACACCAGATACCACCAATAAATGCCCCTAATAAAATAGGGCTAACACCCATAATGTAGTAATAGATCCAGTTTATAAATTCGCCAATGTAGATGCCAATAGGACCGAAAATTAGTAATGTAGCTGGTATCATAATCAGTAATGAAAAGGTTGGTACCATGATAATTTTCAATACTTCAGGGATGATAAATTCTAAAAATCTTTGTACGTAACTTAAAATGAATATGGCTAAAATAATTGGAATAACGCTAGAGGTGTAACTTGCTTTGGTTAATTCAATAGTAAACAGAGTGACTTCAGTTTTACTTGCCATTAACGTGACAATTGATGGATAGCACAGCGTTGCCCCTATGATCATCGATATAAATTCGTGGGCTTTAAATACTTTTGCAGCGGTATAGCCTAGTATTATTGGCATGAAGTAGAAAACTGCATCTGATGCAGCATGTAAAATCGTATAGGTGTTGTAAGTTTTGATATCTGTTTGATAGTAATAATTACCAATCATAACAGCAATCGCTAAAATTCCTTTTAACATACCAGATGCGGCAATTGCCGGAATCACGGGCGTAAAAATAGCAGCAAAAGCGTTAAGAATTTTTACGCCAATTGATACTTTAGGTGGCGTTTGTTCGCTGGTCTCTAATTTTCCGAGTAATGGTATGATTTCTTGATAAATTTTGGTGACTTTATTTCCTAGTACCACTTGATATTGTCCACTGCTTTCTACAACCGAAATAACGCCCTCTGTTTGTAATAATTTTTCACGATTCGCTTTGTTGCTATCAACTAATTGAAACCTTAAACGAGTAAAGCAATGCGTTAAGCTAACAACATTAGCTTTACCGCCGACTAATTGTAAAATTTGTTGTGCAATACTTTGATAATCCATTATTTTCTCCATTACATTACCGAATGGTTACACACTGATAAAAACTAAAATCCGCCAAATAAGGTATAGGGAATATCGGTTATAAAAATTTATAGAAGATATTTTCTGCTAATTTGTAAAATTATTTTTATCGTTGTTTGACTTACTTCAAGCTAACATAGTTTAAAAATTTAGACAAGATGGATTTGTTTGTTGCTAAATATCTAATTTAGATATATTTTTACATAAAGTAATTATAAGAAATAAAATGTTGTTCCAATGAAAGTGGCAAAAAAAAGATCGTATTTGTTGTTGTGTATTGTGTTTTTTTTCTGGTATGCACAATATATTTATATTCCTTATCAAACCCCTTATTTAGCTGCAATCCATATGACGACCAATTTTATTGGTATGGTGGTTAGCGCTTATGGTGTTTCACAGTTATTTTTACGCATACCGGTTGGGTTATTAGCCAATGTTAAAGAAAAGCATAAGATATTTATTGTATTAGGATCATTTTTAGCTGGATTTGCTTCAATTATTCGTCTTATACAGCCTACAGGTTGGGGATTTTTGATTGGTAATATTATTTCAGGATTTGCCAGCGCCATGTGGATATCATTTATGGTGTTGTTTATGGGGTTTTATCCTAAATCGAAAAAAAGTTATGCCACTAGTTTAATTATTATGGTAAATAATCTTGGTATTTTTTTAGCATTTTTATCAAGTACCTTGCTATTTGAATATTTTGGGATGCAATTTATCTGTTTACTTAGTTGTTTAAGCGGATTTATTGCTTTTATCTTGGCTATCAGACTGAAATACCCTGAAAGAATTCATCACAATTTTGAATATCATAATTTGCTTAACGTGTTTTTTGATCGCAAATTACTGTTTTTTTCTTTGTTGGCTTTGATTCAGCAGGGGATACAAATGTCGACAACTATGTCATTTACTAATCAGATATTAAGTGGATTAGGTGCAAGTTCAAGCTTAATTGGTTTATCTTCAATAATTTATATGTTGGCATCAGTCTTGTTTGGTAAAGTGGGGGCAAGTAACTTGGTTAATAAATTAAGTATATCTACTTGGATTATTCTGTCTTTTATGTTGCTGGCGTTATATTGCATTTTGATACCGCAGAGTTCATCACCTTATGCCATTTTATTACTACAAATTATTCCTGGAATGGGTACAGGAATATTATTTTCTTTTTTAACGTTTGAAGCAACATCTACTATTCCATCTTATGCGCGATCGGCAGCGATGGGATTATTTCAAGCGATTTACGCATTAGGTATGACATTGTTTCCTGTTATTGTTGGATACGTGAGTTTACGATATTCAATGCGTATCGCTTATTTAATTTTAGCGATTATGGCTATCTTGGGGGCTGTTGTGTATGGGATTTATCATTTAAAAATAAATAAAAAACAGGATTGATGTTTTTTGTTACAGCCTTGATATATATGAATTTAAACAAAAGAGGTGAATGTTATCAGTTAAAGTAATATAACACCTGCTTGCATAGGGTTGAGTTAACCAAAGCCCATCAATGGTATTGATGTGATGAATCCATCTGATTATTGTTGTACAGATGAATTAGTACTGTGATAAGAACCAAGTAATGGCGATAAGATCAGCTGAGCCACCGGGACTTAAATTACGTTTTATCAACTCGTTATCAAGCTGATTTAATTTTTGTTGGCCATGAGTATGAATCACACCACCGTGTAAAATCAGTTTTTTAGCTTGTTGTTGGACAAAGGCTAATCCATCAAGTCCCCCTCTTGCAACCAAATTGGTATCTTGGTTAAATGCGAGCAGATATAATAAGGTTTGTAATAAGCAAGTTTCCTCATCGTAACCACTTTGCTGCATATTTTTTAAAATAGGTAATGAAATGTTTTTAACTGTTGCGTAACCTGACTCCGCTTCACCCCGTGCCCCAGGAAGATTATGCAGTTTATACAGCTTTTCGCCAATTGAATGAGATCGATTATGTTGTTTTAATTCCTTATTGACGATACCTTGGCATATTATTGATACTTGCTCGCAAATTGTTTGCATTTGACATGCTAAGCCGAGTTGTTCAAGTTTGCCTATAGCGCCAAGTAATAAACCGAAAGCAAATATACCACCTTTATGGGTATTGATTTGATTAGTTGCATTAAACATGGCTTGTTCACATTGTATGCCTATGGGTCTAATACCGTCTAAAAAAACAGTGGGGTCTTGATGAGCCGATTGTTTACCATATTGATAAAACTGTTCAAACCAAGTTGAAATAGCTGAAATGCTTTGGATAAATGTTTGAAAATCCATATCACGGTGTGCGCCATTATTGTTCATATCAACTAGCCCAGGCTTAGGCGATAAGCAAATTTCCTTAATTAATGCCTTAATAGCTAGTTGCGCAGGTAAACTAAAGTTTTTAGGCTTGATGAGTTGCGATTCTAATAATGTCACTTGCTGTGAATATTTACTCATTATTGTCTAATACCTATCATACGGTTACTGTATTTTGGTTGTATTAACGAGATGCTTAGGGTGTGCTAAGTTGATCTCGTTTAATGTATTTTAAGTCTATTATCTAAAGCTCTGTAATAGGTGTTAACCATTTATACTCAAATCGGCGGATTGCACTCCTATTTCATCCACCTAATGATTTAGCAACTAGATGGATTTATTATCACGACTAAAAATCACCATGTGAATGTGGCACAATCACTTCTCGAGTACCATTATGACTTGGTGCGCTAATAATACCTTCAATCTCCATTTGTTCAACTATCCGCGCTGCTCGGTTATAACCAATTCTAAATTTTCGTTGTACACTAGAGATAGAAGCCCTACGCGTTTCAACCACAAACTCTACAACTTGATCAAATAGCGGATCGAGATCTTCATCAATGTTATCAGCATGACAGCTATCATTATCATCGGTTGATACCGTCACATTTTCAATATATTTTGGTTTGCCGCGAGCTTTCCAGTCTTGCACAACTGCATGAACTTCTTCATCACGTACAAAAGCGCCATGTACACGAATAGGAATCGAACTATTCGGCGCTAAATACAGCATGTCCCCCATGCCAAGTAGTGATTCGGCGCCCATTTGATCTAAAATAGTACGTGAATCAATTTTACTTGATACAGTAAAAGCAATACGGGTTGGAATATTGGCTTTAATCAATCCTGTGATAACATCAACCGATGGGCGCTGGGTGGCTAACACAAGGTGAATGCCCGCAGCTCTCGCTTTTTGAGCTAGGCGCGCAATTAATTCTTCCACTTTTTTACCAACAGCCATAATTAAATCGGCAAATTCATCGACCATAACCACAATGTAAGGCAATTTTTCCAATGTTGGCATGTTAAGATCCATGCTATCGGTAGGTTTCCACAGTGGATCAGGAATAGGTCTACCCATCTCTTGTGCTTGTTTTATTTTTTCATTATAGCCGGCAATGTTGCGGACACCTAAAGCTGACATTAATCGGTAACGTCTTTCCATTTCGTTTACACACCAATTAAGTGCGTTCGCCGCATCTTTCATGTCGGTAACCACTTGCGTTAATAAGTGCGGTATACCTTCATAGATAGAGAGTTCAAGCATTTTAGGGTCGATCATAATAAACCTGACATCTTCAGGTTGTGATTTGTATAAGATGCTTAAAATCATCGCATTAACCCCCACAGATTTACCAGAACCTGTGGTGCCTGCGACTAATAAATGGGGCATTTTAGCTAAATCTGCAACAACCGATTGCCCTGAAATATCTTTTCCTAATACGATAGTCAATGGTGATTGTGCATTGCGAAATTGTGGGCTGTCTAATACTTCTCTAAAATAGACGGTCTGCCGGTTTTTATTAGGTAACTCGATACCGACATAAGGTTTACCCGGAATAACTTCAACAACTCGCACTGAAGGCATTGATAGTGAACGAGCAAGATCGCGATCGAGTGTTGAAATTCGCGCAGCTTTAATACCGGGAGCTAGTTCAATTTCAAAGCGGGTGATCACAGGTCCTGGCATATAATCAACAACTTTGGCTTTAACACGATAGTCGGCTAAACTTTTTTCAATCAGTTCAGACATTGCATTTAATGCAGCATGATCGACTTCAATTCGCGTTGTCGGCGGTGCAGTTAATAAATCCAATGACGGTAGTGGCGTTGTTGGTTTTGGTAGTGGTTTATCATCACGTCTTAATAATGGGTGAATTAAGCTATCGTTTTCATCATCAATGGTAATTGGGGTATTGTGACTTTGTTCAACCTCTGTATCGTCTAGATAGATGTCATCTATGACAGGATTTTCATTTTTTAACGATTCAAGATCGACATCTTCGGGGATGTGCCTTTCAATCTCGGGTGTAGGATGTTCAATCAGAGTTTCGGGTTCTTGATGTGTTACTTGCTCAACGTCTTGAGTCGATGATTCTGGCTCGTTCGATATAAATTGGTTTGAATCGATTGTATTGTTCGCTAAGGTAGATTCGTTATTATTTAACGTAAATAACGGTTTGCTAGGCGCATCTGAAATGGTGTATTTATTTTCATCAAAAGGCTGCACTTTTTCTGAGTCTGTTGTTGTTTGATTTGCTGTTGCTTGTGGATCATTGGCTAAATTTGATTGTGGCAACGTAGCATTAGTTTGATCTTGTGAGAGCGCTAACTTTCGTTCATTCATATTTTTTATAATCACTTCCATACGCGCTAAAATATCGTTTGGATCCAGATCTTTTTTAGGCTCATCATTAACTGGTGTGCTAGATAAATCAGGTTGATTGTTAGTCGTTTGCTCAAGCGACTGTAACAATTGCTCTGCTGTTTGGATTAATGCTTCATCATCCTTATTGAGTGTTATAGGATTGTTTTGTTCAAGCTGATTAGTGGCATCTACATGATTAATCACTTTTTCTTCATTGGCTGTTATAGATAAAGGTTGCTCTGTATCTAAATTGACTTTATTGCTCTCTAATGGAATAACAACAGGCTGCTCTTTTGTTTGCGTTGTTAGTGCAATGTCTTTATCCCGCTGTTTGGTAACAGTGTGAGTGCTTGCACTGGTTTTATGTGATGAAAATAACCAGGTAATCGGCGTTAAAAGCAGCATGACTAACGCCCCAAGTTTTTCCATCAGTAGTAACCATGATAATCCCGTTAATAGGGTTATACAGGCAAGGCTAACAATGAGTAATATAATCGATGCGGTAAAGCCATTCATTATAGGTAATAGGCTTTCGATAACAATTGAACCTAGGTATCCCCCAGCTTGAAATTGTTCTGCATCACGAATATTTAAGGTAAAAAAACCAGTACTGCTAAAGATAAACGCTAAAATACCAATGATTCTGAATGATATACTAAAATAGTTAATAGGCGCATTAGCATGACGATAAAAATAGCTCACTAATTGCAAACTAAAAAATAGCGCAAAAAAAGGAACACTGTAAGCAATAAAGCCTAAAAATTGGAATAGTATATCCGATGCATATGCACCAATATAGCCGCAATAATTGCTGATAGGGGTATGCCAAGCAGTACGTGACCAGCCGGGATCTGATGCATTGTAAGAAAATAGTGATAAAAATAAGCAGGCAGATAACGCTATTATTATTAATAAAATGAATTGGCTAAATATCTGTCTTCTGGTTGTTTTTGGCTTTTTCAAGTACGTACCTAAAAACGATTGCAATTAAAATTGGTGGCATTTTATCATAAATTACTTTTGCTCACAGAGTGAATAAAATATAAAACGTAATTTATTGTGACTGTGAGCGATTAATTGCCATTAGATTTTTATTAAACCTTTGTCCATTTTTGACATAATTTTGGGCATTTTTAATATTTGCTGCAATTTCGGCTTCGGTAAGTTGCCGAATTATTTTCGCTGGTGATCCCATAATTAAGCAGCCTTCTTGATAAGGTAAACTATGAGTAACTAAAGAATTAGCACCAACCAGACAGTTTTTAGCAATTTTGGCATGATTTAAAATCGTACTTCCCATTCCGATTAAGACATTATCTTCAATTGTGCAGCTATGAAGAATCACATTATGGCCAATTGTAACATTTTCACCAACAATACACGGTATGTTAGTCTCGATATGCACAGTACAATTATCTTGAATGTTGCTGTTTTTGCCAATATGAATACTTGCAATATCACCTCGTAATACCGCGTTAAACCAGATGGATACCCCTTGCTCAAGCGTCACATTACCAATAATATCAGCCGATTTGGCAATAAAACAATCTGGGTGAATTTGTGGGCATAAATCATCTAATTGATAAATCATGGTTATTTCCTTTTAATATTTTTGACACTCAAAAATAAGCCAACCGCAAGAAAATTGCACAACACCATAGAACCAACCATTAACCACTCTGTGGTATTATCATTAATTGGTGTTACCGTTTTATGAATCGAGACTAGCATTGATAATGATATACCAATTGCTCCTGCTATGGCGAATCGAATGGTACCAGCAAGTGACGATGCTGTACCGGCAATATGCGGATAGAAGTCTAATACCACAGCCATACTATTACCACCAACTGTTGACATGCATCCAATGTAACCTGCAATACACACGACCAAATAGATAAATCCAAAATTAAATAATGTTCCAATCAAAAGTCCTATCGCCATGATAAATTGGATTAACAGCCCTAATTGCATCATTTTGATAGAACCAACAAGTTTAACAAAGCGGCTATTTAAGGTATTCATCATTACCATTACCACAATATTAAGTGCAAAATAGTAACCAAAATTGGTGGATGCAACGCCATGTAAGTTCATGTAAACAAAAGGCCCTAAACTTAAAAATGAAAATAATCCAGCACCAGCAAAAGCGCCTATTAGCATATAAGTTAAGGCTTGGCGATGTCGAAATAGTGTAATGAAATTACTTAATATTCGAATGATACTAAATTTATCACGTTTAGCTTTGGCAAGTGTTTCTGGAATATAACTTACCACCAAACCAAAGCAAATGATTGCCATTAGGCAAATGGTATAAAAGTTTGCTTGCCAATTAAACCAATACAAAATAAAACCACCAATGATTGGCGCTAATAATGGTGCTACGTTAGAGATTAACATCACAAAGGACATCATTTTTGAAAACTCATCACGGTCACGATAAATATCTTTCATTAAAGCATTAATCACTATTGTGGTTGCAGCAGCTGCAATCCCATGGAAAAAACGTGCAGTTATCAATTGATTAATATTGCCAGCAATAGCACAACCAAAGGCGGCAAAAACAAAAATAATCAGACCAATAATAAGAATATTTCGCCGGCCATAACTGTCTGTAAGTGGTCCAAATAAGAGTTGGCCAAAGGAAAACCCTAATAAATAACAGCTAATTGTAAGTTGAACGGTTGCATCAGCTACATTAAAGTCGTGAGCAATTGTTGGCATACTCGGTAAATACATATCAATGGATAAAGGCATTAACATAGATAGCAATCCAAGGATAAAGATCAGTGCTTTTTTAGAAATTTTAAATTCTACTTGAGTATTTGAGTTTTGCACGTTTGGGTTCCTATAAAGTTCTTCAACTAAAAGTGCATGATGATGTGGCAACATAATCGATAATACCGTTAATTATGACTTAACGGTATTTATTGACTTTAAGAGGCAATCATTTATTCACTTTTATTGTTACGATAAAATTTGAAGCTAACTAAAAGAGTTGATTTCTTCTTCAGTAAGTGGACGGTATTCGCCCTCAGGAATATCTAGCATAATGGTGCCAATTTGTTTTCGATGTAACTGAACAACATGATTATTAACTGCGGCAAACATACGTTTAACTTGATGATATCGACCTTCACTTATGGTTAGCTCTGCGTGATATGGGTCAATAATATTTAGTTTAGCCGGCTTTGTGAGTGACTTCTCACTTTTTAGTTGAATGCCTTTGGCAAATATCTCGATGAGTTCGATGCTTAGGGGATGTTCAACTGTGACTTGATAGACTTTTTCACAATGATGTTTAGGTGAAGTAATACGATGTGACCACTTACCATCGTCTGTTAATAGTACTAAACCTGTTGTATCAAGATCTAATCTGCCGGCTGCGTGCAACTTTTCAGCCATTGGTTCGTCGATAAAATATAGAATAGTTGGATGATCGGGATCATCGGTTGAGCAAACATAACCTTGTGGTTTATTAAGCATAAAATAACGATGTTCGGTGACTGGCACAATTTCGACGCCATCGTACTCAACAACTTGTGCAGGTGATATTTGGTGGGCGCCTGATTTTATTATTTCGCCATCAACAGTCACTTTTTGTGCTCTAAGTTCTTTATTCACGATTGTTCTGCTTATACCTAAGTGATGAGCTAGAAATTTATCTAATCGCATAATCTGAGTAATCTTCCTCTGTTTTAAAAAGGTGTATAAATATCAAAACGGTGATTTTTAGTTTTAATTTCGGCTGTTGGTTTTTGCTCGGCTAAAAATGGCGCATAATCAGGTCGTTTAACGACTACGCGTTTTTTAGCTAATTGTCGTGCCGGTTCAAGCAAGTTATCTGAATCTAAGTCACTACCCACTAACTGTTGAAAAATGCGCATCTCTTTTTTGACTAGTGCACTTTTTTGTCGATGTGGAAACATTGGATCGAGATACACCACATCGGGTTTTTCGTGCAATGACAATAGACCTGTTTGGCTTGAATTATAAAACATGTTTAACCGTTGCGGTAACCAATTGCCTATTATTGGATCTTGGTAACCTCGCTGTAAACCATCAGCTAATAATGCAGCCACAACGGGATGCCTTTCAAACATTGTGACATGACAACCGATTGCTGCTAATACGAATGCATCACGACCGAGTCCAGCTGTTGCGTCCACAACTGTTGGTAAATACTCACCTTTTACACCTACTGCTTTGGCAATGGCTTCACCACGCCCACCGCCAAATTGGCGGCGATGCGCCATTGCCCCTGATACAAAATCGACTTTTATCGCACCAAGTTTTGGCTCATCAGTTTTTTGTAATACGAGTTGATGGTTATCTGTTACTAATGCAAAGGGAATAGTTGGGTTTAAGGTTAACCACTGCTCAGCTAATAATTTTAGCTGAGCTAGGTTGGCGTTAGTGGATACCATAGTGACGAAGCAGAGCCTCAAGTTGGGGTTCACGTCCACGGAAATTTTTAAATAATGTCATGGGTTCATCACTGCCACCTTGCGACAAAATATTATCCAAAAAGGCATTACCCGTTTTAGCATTGAAAATGCCTTCTTCTTCGAAGCGTGAAAAGGCATCGGCTGATAACACTTCGGCCCATAAATAACTGTAATAACCAGCGGCATATCCGCCTGCAAAAATATGACTAAAAGCGTGAGGGAATCGTCCCCATTCAACTGTTGGTACGACAGCAACTTGTTTTCTAACCTCTGCCAGAGTGGTTAAGATATCAGGGTTTTTCTGGCTATGAAGTTTAAAATCAAATAAGCCAAACTCTAATTGACGTAAAATAAATAGAGCGGCTTGATAGTTTTTCGCATCGAGCATTTTTTCTAGCATTTCT
Source organism: Gilliamella sp. B2969 (assembly GCF_026536195.1). NCBI lineage: Bacteria > Pseudomonadati > Pseudomonadota > Gammaproteobacteria > Orbales > Orbaceae > Gilliamella > Gilliamella sp. B2969. The sequence goes on along the minus strand of NZ_JAFNOP010000005.1, from coordinate 50,548 downwards.
GGTGGTAAAGGCTCACCGGTTTGATAGTGTCCTGAAATGAAGGCTAATGCTTCAGGTTGCCAGCACCAGTTTTCTAAAAATTGACTTGGTAATTCAACCGCATCCCAAGCTACGCCATTAATACCTGCAACTGATGATACATCAATTTCGGTTAACATATGATGCAAGCCATGACCAAACTCATGGAATAGGGTGGTTACTTCGTCATGCGTAAATAACGCGGGTTTATCACCAATTGGTCGATTAAAGTTACAAGTTAAATAAGCAACGGGTTTTTGTATGTGACCATCGGCAAAACGCATGCGGCCGATACAATCATCCATCCATGCACCACCACGTTTATGTTCACGAGCATACAAATCAAGATAAAAACTGCCTTTTAGCTCGCCACTAGTATTATATAAATCATAAAATTTGACATCAGGGTGCCACACTTCAACACCTTGTCGTTCTTTAGCGGTAATACCAAAAATACGATGGACAACTTCAAATAAGCCATTTATCACTCGTTGTTCAGGAAAATAAGGTCGGAGTTCTTCGTTATTAATGGTATAAAGGTATTGTTTTTGTTTTTCACTGTAATAGGCAATATCCCACGGTTTGATATCGCTGGCACCAAAAAATTCATAGGCATAGCGTTTCAACTCCGCTAATTCTTTTTCACCTTGTGGTTTGGCTTTATTAGCTAAATCAGTCAAGAACTCAGTAACTTGATGGACTGATTGCGCCATTTTAGTGGCTAAAGATTTGTCAGCATAAGTATCAAAGCCAAGTAATTTAGCGAGTTCATCTCTTAACGTTAAAATTTGCTCGATGATTTGTGTATTATCCCATTTACCCGCGTTCGGACCTTGATCTGAAGCCCGGGTATTATAAGCTTGATAGAGCTCAAAACGTAACTCACGGTTATCACAATAAGTCATAACAGGTTGGTAACTTGGAATATCTAAAGTAATTAGCCAGCCTTCTTGTCCTTTTGATTTGGCTTGTTCTTTTGCTGCAGCAAGCGCACTTTCAGGCATACCAGACAACTGTTTTTCATCTGTTATCAGTTTTGTCCAGCCCATCGTTGCATCCAATACATTGTTGCTATATTGTGATGATAATTCTGATAATTTGGCAACAATTTCACCATAACGTTTTTGTTTATCATCAGGCAAGCCTATTCCTGACAATTCAAAATCACGTAGCGCGTTATCAATTACTTTTTTTTGTGCTTTGCAAAGCTTATTGTAATTGTCGCTTTGTTTAAGTTGTTTGTAAGCTTGATAGAGAGGCTTATGTTGTCCAACCCATGTGCTGTATTCTGATAATAATGGTAAACATGCTTCATAAGCTTTACGTAATTCAGGGCTATTTTTTACAGAATTAAGGTGGCTGACCGGTGACCAAACTCGCCCAAATTTTTCATCCATTTCATCAATAGGTTGAATTAAGTTGTCCCAAGTATATTCACTATTTTGTTTTAGCACTGTTTCAATTGTGTTGCGACAATTGTTTAAAGCTTGCTTTACAGCAGGTAGAACGTGCTCAGGCTTGATTTGAGAAAATAGCGGTAATGGAGCATTGGTTAATAATGGGTTGGTCATGTTTCGATACCTTTCTACAAAGATTTTATCTAATGAGTGAACATTATGTGCGGGTAAAAAAACGCAAGTCAAGTATTTTGTGTTAAGGAATAGTTTATAATCCCATTAATTTGCGTTCACGCTGCCATTCAGTTGGTGTATAGGTTTTGATAGATAATGCGTGGATACGATTGTCATTAATGAATTCGGCTAAAGGTGCATAAATCAATTGCTGTTTTTTGACTCGGCTCAAATCTGCAAATAGTTCACTGACTGCAATAACCTGAAAATGACTACCATCTTCAGTCATAACATATACATTGTCAAGGTTAAGGGAACTATTTAATTTGTCTATAATTTGTTGTTTGTCCATGATTGTAACTCAGTATGAATATTCTAACTTTATATTAAGTTGTTTAAGCTAATATTTATGTTTGGTAATAACACAACAATATGAATTAAGCCATAATAACTGGCTGTAAGTCATACAGTGCAATTAGAGTTTGTAATTGCGGATTAATGCCCATTAATTTGGTTTGATATTTAGTACAAAAATAAACTAATGTTGCTAGTCCAGAAGAGTCAACTCGAGTTAACTGAGCAACATCAATCGTTGTAACGCCATTTAAAATACTATGCTGAGTTGACCATATTTCATTAAGGGAGTGAGCATCTAGCTCACCCTTTAAATATAAGACATTGTGTTGTTTGTCTGCTTTAATTCGCGACATCATAGGCTAGCCTTTTGGTTTAGCGTTAGGATCAATATTACGATTTGAAAGATCAGTTAATTGTTTGGTTAATGCATCAATACCATCTTGACGTAATATAGTCGACCACTCATTTTGTTTAGTGGTAATCATACTTACACCTTCAGCAATTAAGTCGTATGCCTTCCATTCCCCTGTGACAGTGTTTTTACGCCATTGAAAATCAATACGTAATGGTTGCTGGCTTTTATCGGGTTGGATTAATAATACGCGAATTGAAACTAAGCTTTTACCTGTTAGGTCTTTTGCAGCTTCAACTTGATAAGTTTGACCGTTATACATCGATAGTGCTTGGGCAAAAGCTTGAACTAAATAGTTTTCAAATGCATTGAAATAAGCGGTACGTTGCGCCTCAGAAGCACTCTTGTAGTAATTACCTAAAATTAATGCACCAGCATATTTAACTTGCACATAAGGTAATAAATCAGTTCTAACTATTTCCTTCAATTTATTAGGATTGGTCTTGATTGTAGCTGATTGAGATTTAATGGTATTAAAAATCTTATCGGCTGCAACTTGCATATCTTTGTATGGATCGTTATCAGCAAGTGCAAACGTGCTGAATGCTAAAGCGAATACGAAAAAAATTGCTTGTTTAAATCTGATTAACATAATTACTCCTTACTTTCATTGGTATCTGGTGTAGTTTGTTTTTTATTTTTATCTGATGAACCGCCAATACTATAAAGGAATTTACCGATTAAATCCTCTAAAACCAGTGCTGGTTGGGTATTATTAATGACAAATCCTTCTTGGAAAAATGGTGGTGTTTTGTCTTGTTCTGTAGTTGTGTTGCTTTTGCCGACAGCTTCCGATGCATCTAGATCATGTTCAAGGTTTTGGTCCAGTCCAAAATTGATATCAATAAACTGTTCGCCTAATAAACCAGAGGTTTTAATCGATAATGCGCTTGAGCTAGGAATTTTATCATATTGTGCATCAATATCTATTGCGACATAAGGTTTATACACATCAATTTCAGATGATTGTAATGTGATGTTATTGACCCGACCAATCACAACTCCACCTATTTTGATTGGTGAACGTGCTTTTAATCCACCAATATTTTCAAATACAGCATAAACACGATAAGTATTATGACTGCTAAATGATGTGGGGTCAGTCACTCTAAAGCATAAAAATAGTACTGAAAGAATAACCAGCACCATAAATAATCCAACGGTAATTTCGACTTTACGACTCATGTTTAATGACCTCAATGACTAAACATTAATGCGGTTAGGATAAAATCTAACCCCAAAATAACTAATGATGAATAGACAACGGTGTTTGTTGTTGCCCGACTAATTCCTTCAGATGTTGGTACACAATCGTAACCATTAAATAGTGCAATCCAAGTACTGGCGATTGCAAAGGCGAAGCTTTTAATAAAACAATTGCCTAAATCATGCCACCAATCAACATTACTTTGAATGGAGGACCAAAAAAAGCCAGCGTCAATTCCTTTCCAGTCTACGCCAACTAAAACACCACCCAAAATGCCAACAGTGACAAAAATAGCCGTTAAAAAAGGCATACTAAAAAAACCCGCCCAAAAGCGTGGTGCAATGATTCGTCGTAGCGGGTCGATTGCCATCATTTCCATGCTTGATAACTGTTCTGTTGCTTTCATAAGACCTATTTCTGCTGTTAAGGCAGAACCCGCACGTCCAGCAAATAATAAGCCTGCAACGACTGGACCTAATTCTCTGAGTAGAGCAAGCGCAACCATCATTCCTAAACTTGCTTCAGCACCAAAGGTGGTTAAAATAAAGTAGCCTTGAAGAGCAAGTACCATACCAATAAACAGACCTGATACGATAATAATAGTCAGTGATTGTACACCGACAAAATAAAATTGTTTGATAAGTAAGGGGAATTGTTTACCAAATTGCGGTTGGCCAATCAGTGCGCCAAATAGCATCATTCCCGAACGCCCAACCATTGCAATGGTATTAATGGTTGCTTGTCCCAGTTTTGCCAGTAAATTCAACATTATTTTATACCTCTGCTTAGGTCTAATTTGTAATCATCAGCAGGATAATGAAATGGAACCGGACCATCAGCCAGTCCTTCCAGAAATTGTTTTACACGCAAATCATCATTGTCACGTAACTGCTGAGCAGTGCCACCTGCAATAATGTGTTGTTCTGCAACGATATAAGCATAATCAGCAATACTTAATACTTCATTCACATCGTGACTAACAACAATACAGGTTAATCCCAGTGATTGATTAATCTCAGCAATAAGTTTAACTATAACGCCCATAGATATGGGGTCTTGCCCTGCAAATGGCTCGTCAAACATAATAAGATCTGGATCAAGTGCTATCGCTCTGGCTAAAGCTGCTCGCCGTGCCATACCGCCAGATAATTCTGAAGGCATCATCTGCGCTGCACCGCGTAAACCAACGGACTGTAATTTCATTAACACTAAATTGTGCAATATGGGCTCTGGTAGATTAAGGTGCTCACGAAGAGGATAAGCCACATTATCAAAGACTGATAAATCAGTAAATAGTGCACCAGATTGGAATAACATACTCATGCGTTTACGGACTTCATATAGTCTTGAACGGGACATGCTGGGTATGTCTTCACCATCAAATAAAATTTTTCCCGCTTGAGGTTTGAGTTGACCACCAATTAGGCGAAGCAGTGTTGTTTTACCTATTCCAGACGGCCCCATAATGGCAGTTACTTTGCCTTTAGGCACATTTAAATTCATATTTTTGTAAATCGGCCGGCTACCTCGATAGAAAGACATATCGTGTATTTCGACCAAATTTTGTTGTAATGTGTTCGTCACATTGATTTCCTACACTACCATAATGAAAGTTGAGCTTATTTTACTTGATATTTGCGAATAATGAAATCTATTAAATAGATTAACCAATTATTGACGAATTTTAGTAGATAAGAATAACTAATTAAATTTTAATAGAAAAGTTTACACTAATTTAGTGGTTTATTGACAGGTAATCATTAAAATTCAATAGAGTAAACATTTTGTCAATAATTATAAATGAGGGCCGTAACCCTCATCTTTTTTTTGATTCTAAAGTCATTACTTGTGATGATTGGTTACGTTAGTTATTCATGCCTTGCTTTTCGTGCTAAATAATTACCAAGACTTTGTACGAGTTGCACAGTGATAATTAATATCACAACTGTAATAATGACAACGGTTGTATCAAAACGTTGATAACCATAGGATATGGCTAAATCTCCAATCCCGCCAGCCCCAACTGCACCAGCCATAGCCGTTGCGCTAATTAAGCCTATTGTTGCTGTCGTCAGGGTTAAAATTAAAGAGCTAAAAGCTTCGGGCAACATAAAGTGCCAAATAATTTGTAATGGTGTTGCTCCCATAGACTCAGCGGCTTCTATAATGCCACTATTGACTTCTAGCAGTGAGTTTTCGACTAATCGCGCAATATAAGGCGCGACGTATACTGTTAGGGGGACAATTGCTGCTGCTGTACCGATCGAACTGCCTACAATGAGTTTAGTGAAAGGTAAGATCGCTACTAATAAAATAATAAACGGTAAAGAGCGTAGCAGATTAATTATTGGGTTGATGATTCGATATATTTTACGACTTTCTAATAATCCTGATGGTCGTGTGGTGACTAAACAGATACCTAGAGGAATCCCCAGTAACGAACCTAGTACCAAAGCAAAAAACACCATTATTAAGGTTTCGTACGACGCTTGAATAAATTGTTCAGCGGTTAGTGTAGTGGCAAAACAAGAACTTAAGTAATTGATAATATTATTTAAGGTTTCCATTTAATTCCTCTCCCATTGTTTAATCTCGGTGACTTGTACACCACACTGACGTAGATATAGTACTGATTCTTCAATATCATTGTTGTTGCCTTTTAATTGAACAAACATACTGCCAAGTACTGTTTTTTCAATTTCTGACATATGGGCAAACAAGATGTTGACGACTACTTTTTGTTTTAATATCAGCGAATTGATGACAGGCTCTGAGGCTGATCTTCCTAAAAATTCGAGTTTGAATAATTGGATATTATCTTTATCACCTTCTATTTCAATTAAGTTTTCAACAACACCAGTTGGGATCTGGTCATTAATCACAGAACTGACAAAGTTTTGAGTAGTATGATGCTTTGGATGACCAAATACGTCCAGTACATTACCATGCTCAATAATTTGACCTTTTTCCATTACCGCGACTTTATGACAAATTTGCTCAATCACATGCATTTCATGAGTAATAAGTACTACAGTGATCTTATATTTTTCATTGATTTTTTTGATTAAATCTAAAATTGATTGTGTTGTTTGTGGATCAAGCGCTGAAGTCGCTTCATCACAAAGTAAAATATCAGGGTCATTCGCCAATGCACGGGCAATACCAATGCGCTGTTTTTGTCCACCAGAAAGTTCCTTAGGGTAGCTATTGGCTTTATCACTTAATCCCACAAACTCTAATAGCTCATAAACTTTTTGTTTTATTGTTTGCTTATCTTTTTTGATTAAAATTAATGGAATAGCGATATTTTCAAATACAGTTTTAGATTCCAGTAAATTAAAATGCTGAAAAATCATGCCAATTTTTTGTCTTACATGACGTAAGTCAGCATTTGATAATTGATTTAGTTGTTGATCTTGGACAATAACATTTCCTGTTGTGGGTTTTTCAAGAAAGTTAATTAAGCGAACTAAGGTACTTTTTCCTGCTCCACTATAGCCAATAATGCCATAGATATCACCTTTATCAATGGTTAAATTAATATTGTGCAGCGCCTGAGTGGTGATGCCGTTTCGCTCATATTGCTTAGAGACATTTTCAAATTTAATCATTATTTAATACCTGTTAATTGGTGTTCTAATTCAATTAATGCTTGCTTAGCAAGTATATATAAATAATTTACAGCTGGCATTATCATGTCTATGTTGATTTCAAATTTTGGATGATGAAGCGCATAAGGGCTTTGTGAACCGAGATTAATAAAAGCCCCCGGTACTTGATGTAGATAGTGGGCAAAATCTTCACCACCTAGTTGCGGTTTAAAATCGATTACTTCATAACCCATTTGCTTAGCGATTGACTGGGCAAATGCAACCCATTTGCCATCGTTAATGACAGAAGGTGGACCATCAAACCATCTTAATTCGGCTTTTGCGCCCATGGCAATCGCGATGTTTTCAATAATACTTTGTAGTTGTTGTTTTACTTTTGCCCTCACTTGTGGCGTTAAAGTTCGCACAGTGCCTTCCATTTCTACTGTTTCGGGGATGACATTCCAAGTGTTACCACCTTGAAATTTTGTGATGCTAACAATAACTGCATCAAGTCCACTTATTGTTCGGCTAGAGATTGTTTGGATGGCACTAACAATTTGAGCCCCTATCACAATGGGATCGATTCCCGATTCTGGTCTTGCTGCATGGGCCCCGACCCCTTTTATTGTGATTTCAATGCGATCAACATTGGCCGAAAAAGGGCCAGCACGTGATGCCATCTGATTGATGGCTAAATTGGGATTATTATGGAGCCCCAATATTGCATCAACCCCTTTCAACGCACCAATATCTATAAATTGTAATGCGCCGCTAAAGTTTTCTTCTGCGGGTTGAAATAATAAGCGAATCGTACCTTTTAAGTCTTGCTCGTGTTGTTTAAGTAAGTAAGCTGCGCCCATTAGAATTGACGTATGTACATCGTGCCCACAAGCATGCATGACATCGGGCGTTTGAGATTTATAATTGCAGGCTGTTTGTTCATTAATCGGTAATGCATCAATATCTGCACGTAATGCAAGCACTGGTGAACCAGAGCCTATTTCAGCTATGACGCCTGTTTTTGCTCCAAGTTCTAAAATTCGAATATGCGCTTTTTGTAAATAAGATCTAATTGTTTTAGTTGTTTCATATTCTTGATTAGAAAGCTCGGGATGTTGATGTAATTTTCTAAAAAGCTGATGAATACTGTCTGCAATTGATTCACTCATGGTATATCCAACAAATAATTATAGATAGTATTAACGTAGCATAGCTTGATTTAGCCACCTAATAATCGTTTTTTATATCTTATTCCAAAAAGTTATAAGATAGAATAACTTGGAATAAATGAACTATTTTTTCTATGCTAGAGTATGGTTAAGTTACATAGCTTATTGGGGATAGTTAATATGAAGCATCGTTTTACAAAATTGCATAAAAATATTTTGGTTTTATCGATATTAAGTTTTCTGTTTTTACTAACAGCTTGTGATAATTCTTCAAAGCAAGCCAATAATCAAACTAAAAAAGAGATTAGTATGGGGGTATCACCCGGGCCTTATAACGAATTATTTAAAGACGCGGTAAAACCCATACTTGAGTCTGAAGGTTATAAGGTGAAATTGGTTAGCTTTCCACATTTACTTGAGTCAGATGTCGCTTTAAGTGAGGGCAGTATTGATTTGACCGTGGCACAGCACACCGCTTATATGAATGTGTTTAATGCCCAACGTAAGGCTAACTTGAAACCCGTTGTACATGTACCATCTGTACCCGCTGCGATATTTTCAAATAAATATAATTCGTTACAGCAAGTGTTTAAAGGCGCGAAAGTTGCTATTCCACAAGATGCATCTAATGCTGCTCGTTCGTATAATTTGCTTGAAAAAGCTGGTTGGATAAAGTTAAAACCGAATACCAATCCTATTATTGTAAGTAAAAATGATATCGAGCAAAATATTGCCGGCATCAATATTATCGAGATGGATTCGGCTAATATTCCTCGCGTGATGAATGATTTAGATTTTGCCGTTATTCCTGGAAGCATTGTTTACTCAGCGAATATTGATCCGAATAAAGCATTACTGTTAGAAACGATAATTCCAGATCTAGAAATTATGGTGGTCGTTAATGCGGGCAATGAAAATAGTCAATGGGCCCAAGATGTGAAACGTATTTATCAATCTCAACAGTTTAAAGATTATATGCAAGCGCACAACCAAAACGGTTATTGGGTGATGCCACAAGAGTAGTTTAATCGCTTATTTTAACAAGTTCAGTTTGTTACGAGCTTGTTAATATCTCGGCATGTTTTTGTTAACCATTAATGCCCAAGCATCTATACCTCCAGTCAAATTATAGAGATAATCAGTATCAAAGCCATTTTCAGCCAAATAATTTGCGACATTTAAACTTCTTACGCCATGATGACAATAAATCACAATATCTATTTCATCGGGGATTTTATCTAAATGAAGCGGGATCAGATTCATTGGAATGTGCATTGCTCCCTCAATTTTGCAGAAATTGACTTCGCTAGGTTCGCGCACGTCAAGTAAAACCAGTTTGTGTTGTTGTTTTAGTTTTTGATCAAGCTCAATAGCGGTGATGGACTTAATGGGTATCATATTAAAAACTCTAAAAAATGTTGTTAACAAGTTTAAGCTAAATACTTTTTTTGAAAAAAAACAGCACTATTTATTACAAGTTATCATCCTATTAATGATTAATAGGATGATAATAATCATTTAAGCGGCTAATGCTTTACTGATTTTTTCATAGAGATCTTTAGATAAATGTTCTATTTTTAGTAACGCATTGAGCGATTGTCGCATTTGCTCTTGTCGTTTTTCATCATAACGTTTTAAACGAATAAGTGGATCGATTAAACGTGCTGCAACTTGCGGATTTTTCTGATTTAATTCTGTCAAAATTTCAACCAAAAATTGATAACCACTGCCATCTTGTGCATGGAAGGCGACAGGATTGTTATTGACAAATGCACCGATTAAAGAGCGAATGCGATTTGGGTTAGTTAGCGAAAATGAACGGTGATTTAATAGTTTTTTCACCGTCGCTAGTACTTGCTTATCAGGGCTTGTAGCATTTAAAGCTAACCACTTATCCATTACGAGTCCATCTTGATGCCATTTATTATCAAAATCGATTAGTAGATCTTTTTGGCAATTAAGTTGAGCTTTAACAGCCGTTGTTAATGCAGCAAATGCATCTGTCATGTTATCTGCATGATAATATTGCTCGCTAACTAGATGTGTTACTTGTGACTTATCATCAGCGTAAGCTAGTAGTATTAAACACGCATTTTTTAATGAGCGTTTTGCAATATCAGCATGAATAATTTGATATTGTGTTGTTTTATTATGTTGATAAACCGCCTGTAATTCATCATAAAGTTCATTTGCAAAACAGGTTAATAGAAAGTGGCGCACTTCATAAATAGCCATTGGATCAACAACAGCAAAAAGATTAGCTATTTCATTTTCTGAAGGTAAAGTTAATATTTGGGCGATAAGAGCAGGATCGGTTGATTCTGATAATAACACTGCTTTAAAGGCATCTAATACTGTTTGCGGTAAGGTTAGATCCTTTTTATGTTGGTAATTATCAACATTACTACGTATATATTTTGCTAAAAGCATCTGTGCGGCATCGTAGCGACTAAATGCATTGGTTGCATGTTGCATTAAGAAAATGAGTTCATCATCTTGATAATGATATGTTAATTTAACCGGTGCTGAAAAATCACGCAACAATGAAATAATCGGTTTTTCATCTATATGATCAAAAACAAATTGCTGTTTAGTCTGGGTAAGATTTAATACATGGTTAATCGATTTACCTTGTGATTGCAACGCAATGACATCACCATTGCGTCGATACAGTTCAATATCAACTGGGATATGTAACGCTTGTTTTTGCTGTTGATCTTGGGTTGCAGGTGTATGTTGCTCAATCGTTAAAGTATAGCGTTGACTTGTTTTATCATAACTATCAGTAACGATGAGCTCAGGGGTACCTGATTGACTATACCATAATTTAAATTGGGTTAAATCAATGCCTGAGGCATCTTGCATTGCTGCAACAAAATCATCGCAGGTAGCCGCACTGCCATCGTGACGTTTGAAATAAAGCTTCATGCCAGCTTGGAATTTTTCTTCACCTAATAGTGTATGCATCATACGAATAACTTCTGCCCCTTTTTCATAAACGGTAACAGTATAGAAATTATTCATTTCAATAACTTGTTCAGGACGAATAGGGTGAGACATAGGGCTTGCATCTTCAGCAAATTGTACTGTGCGCATAATTTTAACATCATTGATTCGCTTAACCGCTCTTGATCCCATATCAGAACTAAATTCTTGATCACGAAAAACTGTTAAACCTTCTTTCAAACTGAGTTGAAACCAATCCCGACAGGTAACACGGTTGCCTGTCCAGTTATGAAAATATTCGTGACCAATAACGCCTTCAATTCCTAAGTAATCATCATCAGTGGCTGTTTCGGGTTTAGCTAGTACATATTTTGAATTGAAAATATTAAGCCCTTTGTTTTCCATTGCGCCCATGTTGAAAAAATCGACGGCAACAATCATAAAAATATCTAAGTCATATTCTAAGCCAAAACGGGTTTCGTCCCAGTGCATCGCATTTTTTAAGCTGGTCATGGCCCATTTTGCACGATCTAAATTACCTTTATCGACATAAATTTCTAGTTCAACGTTACGTTTTGATTGGGTGATAAAATGATCTTTTAAAATATCAAAATCACCTGCAACTAAGGCAAATAGATAAGCCGGTTTTGGAAACGGGTCTTGCCACTGTACCCAATGACGATCGTTGCCAAGTTCACCTTGAGCAATGCGATTACCATTAGAAAGTAAATAAGGATATTGTTTTTTATTGGCCGTAATTCGAGTTGAAAATCTGGCTAACACATCGGGTCTATCTAAATAGTAAGTAATGTGGCGAAATCCTTCAGCTTCACATTGTGTACAAAGTGCATCCCCTGAAACATATAGTCCTTCAAGCGCGGTATTATCAATTGGTCTGATTTCGTTAACAATGGTTAAAGTAAATTCAGATGGAACATTTTTAATGATTAATCCTGTTGTTGTGATTTGATAATCAGTCCAAGGTTGTTCATCAATATTTACTGAAACCAATTTAAGTTCTTCACCGTCTAAAATTAAATTGTCAGCGTGAAGATTTTTTTTGATAACATGACTACGGGCGATAACTGTTGTTATTTCTGCCGCTAAATCAAAATCGAGGTCGATGTCAGTAATTGTAAAGTCGGGTGTTTTATAATCTAAGCGATGTTTAGCTGTAGGTTGTAATTCAAGTGTTTGGCTATTCATTGTTATTAAGACCTTTTCGTATTTGCTTAATTTGTTAGCTGTATTGTTTTTATTATAGCTGATTAAAAATAATCTGACTTAGATAATTAAGCTATATCTTCATTATTATTCTGCTATAATCTTGAGAATTTCATTTAGAGTATTAACAATAAGTTCACATGTTACCAGCTATAATTACATCAATTTTAGATACTGATGCTTATAAGTTGCATATGCAGCAAGCCGTTTTTCATCGTTACCCTGATGTTACTGTTGTTGCCGAGTTCCGTTGTCGAAGTGATGATTTATTAGGAAAATATGCTGATGAAATTAGGCATCAAGTTAAATTAATGGAATCGCTAGCACTTTCTTATGATGAGTTTACTTATTTGTCGGGCATCTCTTTTTTTAAAACTGATTATTTAAATTGGCTTAAAAATTGGCGCTTTGATAGCCATTTATTGACGATAAGTAATGAAGATGGGGTGTTAGTCATTCGCATTGAAGGAAAATGGTTAGATGTTATTTTATGGGAAGTGCCGTTATTAGCTGTAATTAGTGAAATAGTACATAAAGATCGCTCACCAAATATTGGAGTACCGGAAGCATTAAACCGACTCAAGCAAAAATTGGCAAAGTTTGCAGATCAAACAGCCAATATTGATATGTCCGGTTTTAATTTAATGGATTTTGGTACCCGTCGGCGTTATTCCTTTGCTGTACAAGAAGCTGTTGTGAGTTATCTAAAATCACACTTTGATAACTTTCATAGTACTAGTAATTATTTATTGGCTTATCGTTTAGGATTAACACCGGTTGGTACTCAGGCTCATGAATGGTTTCAAGCACATCAACGCTTAAGTTCAAACTTACAAGATTGCCAAAAAACGGCTTTGCAAGTGTGGTTAGACGAATACCCACAAGATTTAGGTGTTGCGTTAACTGATTGTATTACGATGGATGCCTTTTTACGGGATTTTGATTATTATTTTGCCTCTCATTATCAAGGGCTTCGTCATGATTCGGGTGATCCCATCGAATGGGGCGAAAAAGCGATCAGCCATTATCAAGCATTAGGCATTGATCCTAAAACGAAACTATTAGTCTTTTCTGATAGTTTAAATTTTGATAAAGCGCTCAATATTTATAAACACTTTAATCATCGAGTACAACTATCGTTTGGTGTAGGTGGTTTTTTAGCGTGTGATATTCCATCAAACGATGTAAATACTAAAGCGTTAAATATTGTCTTAAAATTAACCGAATGTAATAACCAATCGGTTGCTAAGTTATCTGATAGTCCAGGTAAAACGATATCGCAAGATTTAGCTTTTATCGATGAGTTAAAGCGTACATTTAGTGTCAAACATTAATAGTAATTAATGCGTTAAATGTTATTAATATGACAAAATCAACATGAGTATTAAGGATGATATTTGCTTAATATTGCTTGATTACACGATGGCTGTAATTTCAAGGTAAATCATCCTGAGATACTTAAATATTATTTGATAAACTACTATAGAGATGGATAATTAAAATGATTTCAGTTGCACCTATTGTTGATGTGTTACAAGGCAAGATAGCTGTTGGAAGCACTATTTCAGTTCAAGGTTGGGTTAGGACCCGACGTGATTCAAAAGCTGGTATTTCGTTCCTAGCTGTATATGATGGTTCATGTTTTGACCCAATCCAAGCGGTAATTGAAAAAGATCTACCGAATTATGAACAAGATATTTTACGTTTAACTGCGGGCTGCTCAGTCAAAGTCACAGGTACTGTTGTTGAATCTCCAGGACAAGGTCAGCAATATGAATTGCAAGCAACACAAGTTGAAATTTATGGCTTTGTTGATGATCCAGAAACTTATCCTATGGCGGCTAAACGTCACTCAATTGAGTATTTACGTGAAGTTGCTCACTTAAGAGCTAGAACCAATATTGTTGGAGCGATTACACGCGTTCGTCATACACTTGCTCAAGCAATCCATCAGTTTTTTGATGAGCGAGGCTTTTTTTGGCTTTCTACACCAATCATTACCGCATCAGATACTGAAGGTGCGGGCGAAATGTTTCGAGTTTCGACACTGGATCTGTTAAATCTACCAAAAACTGACAAAGGTAACATTGATTTTGATAAAGATTTTTTTGGTAAAGAGGCTTTCTTAACGGTTTCAGGGCAGCTCAATGCTGAAACTTATGCTTGTGCCTTGTCTAAAGTTTACACTTTTGGTCCTACTTTTAGAGCAGAAAATTCAAATACAACCCGTCATTTAGCTGAGTTTTGGATGATGGAGCCAGAAGTTGCTTTTGCAGATCTTGATGATAACGCCAAACTTGCCGAAGATATGTTGAAGTATGTTTTCAAAACCGTACTTGAAAAACGTGCCGATGATATGCAATTTTTTGCCCAGCATATCGATAAAGATGCGATTAATCGTTTAGAAAGCTTTATCAGCGCAGATTTTGCACAAGTTGACTATACTGATGCCATTACTATTTTACAAAATTGTGATGCTAAATTCGAAAATCCAGTAAGCTGGGGAATTGATTTAGCTTCTGAGCATGAACGCTATTTAGCTGAACAACACTTCAAAGCACCTGTGGTAGTTAAAAATTATCCAAAAGATATTAAAGCGTTTTATATGCGTATGAATGATGATGGTAAGACTGTTGCTGCTATGGACGTATTAGCACCGGGTATTGGTGAAATTATTGGTGGCTCACAACGTGAAGAACGCTTAGATATGTTAGATAAACGTATGGATGAAATGGGACTTAAAAAAGAAGATTATTGGTGGTATCGTGATTTGCGCCGCTATGGTACTGTGCCTCACTCAGGATTCGGTCTCGGTTTTGAGCGCTTAATTGTATATGTTACTGGTGTACAAAATGTGCGTGATGTTATTCCTTTTCCAAGAACACCACGCAATGCAAATTTTTAATATGATTAAATTGTAAACCATTCGCTTACTAGGTTTATTATAAAAACGATTTGTATAGATTTTATTGAAATAATGATTAAAAAATAATCAAACAGGTGTAATTTTAAGGTTAGACATCTTATTTACTAAAAAGTTCTCTTGATTTTAAAAAAAATTTATACATAATTTACGGTACTGTAAAAAGTAGATAAAAATAATAGAAGTACTATTGTTTTTGGATGAATGATTTTTGTACAAATGACACATGACTTAATGGATAGTGTCAATATTAAAATAACCGTGAGGGTAAAAAATGAAACGTAATCTATTAGCAATCGCTATTCCTGCACTTTTAGTTGCAGCTGGCGCAAATGCATCTATCGAAGTATGGAATAAAGATGGTAATAAAGTTGACTTTTATGGTCGTGTAAAAGCAGCTAACAACATCACTGATCGTAATCAAGTAAAAGAAGGTGATGATACTTCTGCTCGTTTAGGTATGTCAGGTCAAACTCAAATTACTGATAGCGTAACAGGTTATGGTCGTTGGGAATATGAAGCGAAAGCCGGTAAAGATTCTCATAACGAAGTGCGTTATGCATTTGCTGGTTTAAACTTTGGTGACTTTGGCTCATTTGATTATGGTCGTAATGACGGTGTGTTAAAAGCAATCACTGCTTATACTGACGTATTACCGCAATTTGGTGGCGATGCTGCAAATAATAATTGGAATGTGCTTTCAGCTAGAACAAAAGCGGTTGCAACCTACCGTAACAATAATTTCTTCGGTTTGACTGATGATGTAAGTTTTGCATTACAATATGCTGATAACGGTGATAATTCTAATACATATGATCGTTTTAAAAGTGATGCAGATAACAAAGTATCAAGAGAAGCTTATGGTGCAAATGCTCAATGGCGTATTTTTGATACTGGTTTAACTGCTGGTGCCGGTTATGCGCAATCTACTTCAAGTGATCATCGTCATAATACTTGGACTGCTGGTCTAAAATATGATAACTACAATTTATATTTAGCTGCTAACTATTTCCAAAGCAAAATTAAGAAAAGCAGAACAGTTGTATGGGATAATGGTGTAACTAAAGATTATGATAACAAGGTTAAAGGTATCGAATTAGTTGCTCAATATGGTATTGACTTAGAAATTGGTCGTTTAACTCCATCATTAGCTTATGTTCAACATAAAGTTAAGAGCCCTTCAGACCGTTTTTCGGATGCTGAATATATTTACACTGCAGATGGTTACAATTCACCTCTAGCTAAATATGTTTCTGTAGGTGCAACTTATGATTTAAACAAAAACTTTAGTGCTATCGTAGAGTATAAATTTAACTTACTTGATAGAGATGATGTTGGTGCTTATCAAAATACAAAAGACGTAGATTTGAGTAAGCGTCATCCGAGCAAACCAGGTACTAAAGATGTGTTAGGTGTTGGTTTAATTTACCAATTCTAATTTCTATTCTTAATATCTTATAAAAAGGCACTTAGGTGCCTTTTTTTATCATTATTGAAATTTATTTCATATCAAAACACATTTTATGCTTAAAAAATTTTATAGTAAGTATTAAAATTATCGTAAATTTTTAGAATTTATTAAATAAACATTGTTAAATATACTACGTGCATTATTTATTGGTCATTGTTGGTTAATATTAATATTGCATAAAACGTATAATTACTCTGGATTAGTAGTAATTTATGGGTCAAAAGCAAAGTATTTTGCCTTATTTAGTAATATAAAAATACCTACGAGGGTAAAAAAATGAAACGTAATCTATTAGCTATTGCTATTCCTGCATTATTAGTTGCAGGTACTGCAAGCGCTTCTATCGAAGTATGGAATAAAGACGGTAATAAAGTTGATTTTTATGGACGTGTTTATGCACTAAATTATATCACCGATCGTGATAATCAAACCGGTGAAGGTGATAAAACCACTGCACGTTTAGGTATGTCAGGTCAAACTCAAGTTACAGAGAACATTACCGGTTATGGTCGCTGGGAGTACGAGGCAAAAACTGGTTCAGATGCTGAAAACGAAACACGTTATGCTTATGCAGGTATGAACTTTGGTGATCTAGGTTCATTTGACTATGGTCGTAATGATGGTGTGTTAAAAACGTTAACTTCTTATACTGACGTATTACCTGAGTTTGGTGGTGATGCATCGGACAATGATCTCTATGCATTAAGTGCTCGTACTAAAGCGGTTGCAACTTATCGTAATAGTGATTTCTTTGGTTTAGTAAACGGTTTACGTTTTGCTGTTCAATATGCCGATAATGGTGATAACAGCTCAACAAGCTATTTTAATAAACATGATCGTGATGGTCACGACAGTGCTGAAGCTTGGGGTTCAGTAGTTGATTGGGATGTATTAGATACAGGTTTATCTATTGGTGCTGGTTATGCGCAAACTGGTGGTCATAAAGATGCAAAAGCTTGGTCAGCTGGTGTGAAATATGATAATAACAACCTTTATTTGGCCGCATTATATATTCAAGGCAAACAAAAATATGGTTGGGAGAATACTTTAACTACTCATAGTACTGATGATTTAAAAACTAAAGGTTATGAAGTTGTCGCACAATATGGTATCGACTTTGATATTGGTCGCTTAACCCCATCTGTTGCTTACATTCAACATCGTGTACAAGATGCTTCAAGCTATTCAAGAAGTGGCGATGCAGGACTTAAAGGTAATGATTTAATTAAGTATGTTGATGTTGGTTTGACTTATGACTTCAACAAAAATCTACAAGCTATCCTTGATTATAAAATCAACTTGTTAGATAAAGACGATATTGGTGCTCGCCGTGCTTTATATGGTGATAGCAAATTTGGTGGATCACAAATTAAAGCAACGACTAAAGATACTGTAGCATTAGGTTTAATTTACCAATTCTAATTACCCGTAAATTAGGTTTTTAAAAGGCACTTAGGTGCCTTTTTTATTGTCTTAAATCTAAGCAAATAACGCTTGCACTTTAATACATACTCTGTTAAAAACTATCGAATAATCATCGATAGGGATAATAATGATGCTTTACACAACGCGTAAATTGGCTGCCAAAAAAAATATTGCTTTAGTTGCTCATGATCACTTAAAAAGTACTTTATTAAATTGGTGTAGAAAAAACCGAGCAGAACTTGCACATCATAATTTATGTGGTACCGGCACGACAGGGAATTTAATTAAAAAAGAGATAGGGTTAAATATTACCCCAATGTTAAGTGGTCCAATGGGTGGTGATCAACAAATTGGTGCATTAATTGCTGAAGGTAAAATTGATATACTCATCTTTTTTTGGGATCCACTTAATGCAGTACCGCATGACCCAGATGTTAAAGCATTATTGCGTTTATCAACGGTTTGGAATATACCCGTTGCGACGAATGAAGCAACAGCCAATGCACTGGTTCAATCAGCTATTTTTACCCAAGAGGTTGAAATTGAAATTCCTGATTACCAAAGATATTTAGCTGAAAGAGTAAAATAAGTGCCGGTGCCGTCGCAAATTCGTAAAACCGGTAAACAAATATTACTACTAGATAATTTATTTATTGTTCTAGGATTTTATGTTGTTTTTCCATTGGTTTCGACACACTTTGTTAGTCAAGTTGGTTGGAGTGCTTTGTTTGTCGGTTTTGCTTTAGGATTCAGACAATTTGTTCAACAAGGATTTGGTATTATTGGTGGTGCTATTGCTGATCGCTTTGGTGCTAAACCGATGATTGTTTGTGGAATGTTTTTACGTTGTGTCGGGTTTATATCAATGGCTATTGCTAGTCAACCTTGGCTTTTATTACTATCTTGCTTACTTTCTGCTTTAGGTGGATTACTGTTTGATCCACCTCGCATGGGGCTGACCATCAAGTTTACCCGTCCACATGAGCGCGGTAAATTTATTTCGCTGTTAATGATACAAGATAATGCCGGTGCAGTGATTGGTGCACTTATTGGTGGTATTTTGATTGATTATGATTTTCATTTAGTTTGTTGGTGCGGCGCATTTATCTTTTTCTTATGTGGTCTTTTTAACCTCTTCTTTTTGCCTGCTTATCATATTGCTATTGGTAAAGCACCCATTGTCAATGGTATGAAAATGGTGCTTAAAGATAAAAAATTTACACGTTATGTCTTAACACTAACGGGTTATTATGTGCTTGGAGTACAAGTCATGTTGATGCTACCGCTAACTATTACCAATATTTCAGGAAGTTCAAGTTATGTGAAATGGATGTACGTGATTGAAGCAACTATCTCATTAATTTTGCTTTATCCTCTTGCTCGGTTTAGTGAAAAACATTTTAGATTAGATCAACGCCTTAAATTTGGATTACTTTTGATGTCGTTTGCCTTTATAATAATAGGATTTACATCCCAATTATCTATTTTGCTATCTCTTATAGCGCTTTTTTACCTTGGTGCAATTATTGCAGAGCCGGCTAGAGAAACTTTAGCAACCGTGTTAACTAATCCAAAAGCCAAAGGTAGTTACATGGGATTTAGCCGATTAGGGCTTGCTTTAGGCGGATTTATTGGTTATACCGGAGCAGGATGGCTTTATGAAATTGCAATCAAGATGGGTTTTCCGCATTTGCCGTGGATTATTTTAACGTTAATTGGATTATTAACGTTAGGTTATTTACAATATCTATTTAAAGATGAACCACCTTTCAATTTAGTCAAGATGAAAAAAATTGATTAATTTCACCATATTTAAATAGAATTGCTTCACCAGTGTTTAATTTATGCCAAGTTTCATTTGAAGTTAACGGCATAGTTGAAATAATAGTAACAATATCATTTGGTGTAGTATGCTTTTGAAAATCGATTTCAACATCTTCATCAATTAACTTTGCTCTGCCAAAAGGTGCTTTGCGCGTAATCCAATGTAAATTAGTTGAACAATAAGCAAAGACATATTGCCCATTAGAAAGCAGCATATTAAATATGCCAAGTTGATTCAGTTCAAGTGCACATTGTTGGATATAAGTAAAAAGCTCAATATCATCAGTCGGTTGTTTTGGATATTTTTTATGTAACTGATTAATTAAGTAACAAAAAGCATACTCACTGTCGGTTAATCCAACTGGTTGAAAAATTCCCATATCCAGCTTTTCGTAATCAGTTAATTGCCCATTGTGGGCAAAAGTCCAATTTTTACCCCACAATTCTCGGGTAAAGGGGTGTGTGTTTTCAAGCGCTACCCCTCCACGATTTGCTTGACGAATATGCGCGATAACAGCCTTGGATTTAATTGGGTATTGTTGTACCATCTTAGCAATAGGTGAATAGCTACAAGGCTCAGGATCCTTAAACGTTCGACAGCCTTTACCTTCATAAAAGGTAATACCCCAACCGTCTTTATGTGGTCCTTTATCTCCGCCACGTTTAATTAAACTCGTGAAGCTAAAACAAATATCAGTTGGCACGTTAGCGCTCATACCCAATAATTCACACATTTTAAGCCATCTCTTTTTCAATTAGCATAATTAAAATATGAATAACTTTGATATGGATTTCTTGTACACGATCAGCATAACCAAAATGTGGTACACGAATATCGACATCAGCCAGTCCGTTCATTTTACCGCCATCTTTACCGGTTAAGGTAATAATTTTCATCCCTTTTTGTTTAGCTACGTCTATTGCTTTTAATACATTAGCTGAATTACCTGACGTTGAAATACCTAATAATACATCGCCTTTTTGTCCAACACCTTCAACATAACGTGAAAATATAGAATCAAATCCGAAATCATTGCCTACACAAGATATATGACTAACATCTGATATAGCTATTGCAGGATAAGCTGGACGATTATCACGGTAACGACCGGTTAACTCTTCAGCAAAATGCATAGCATCACAATGGGAACCACCATTGCCACATGATAAAACTTTACCACCTTGTTTAAATGCGTTAGCTATAAGCACAGCTGCTTGTTGGATTTTGTGAAGATTGCCATCATCCGAAACAAAATTTACCAATACATTTAGTGCTTGGTTGAGTTCATCACGAATAGCATCAATATACATCTAAATTACCTCATAAAAGAAAAATCTTACTACCATTGTAGTGCGTTCAAAACTGCTTGCAAGGGATAATAAAAATAAAATGATAGATAGTGAAAAAAGTTGAAGTAAATTTAATTTATTAGCATAAAAATCAATCATAAAAAATTAACAAAATTGTTTAATTAAAATTTTTCATATTACTCAAACTATTTAAGTTCTCATAAATAAAATCTTTGTATTTATTTTCCAATAAATTGTTAATCAAAACGAGGTTGTAGCGTTATTTGCTGATAGGATAAGCCTTCAAATCATGATATAATCAGCAAATATTTTCACCTACAATTAATCAAAGTAAAATTGCATTTATAATCGAACGATAAGGAATCACTATGCAAACAGTTAAAGGTAAAGTTGCTGCACCAAAAGCGAAAGTCGCTATAATTGTGGCACGTTTTAATCATTTTATTAATGAAAGTTTAGTAAACGGTGCTGTTGACGCGTTAACGCGTATTGGTCAAGTTGATGAAAAAAATATTACGGTTATTTGGGTACCGGGCGCCTATGAAATTCCGCTTACTGCAAAAGTTGCTGCACAATCTAAAAAATATGATGCTATTGTGGCTTTGGGGACTGTAATTAGAGGAAGCACTGCACATTTTGATTTTGTTGCAGGCGAATCAAGCTCTGGCCTATTAAGTGCTAGTTTAGAATTTTCAATTCCAGTCGGTTTTGGCATTTTAACGACTGAAAGCATAGAACAAGCCGTTGAACGTGCTGGCACTAAAGCAGGTAATAAAGGTGCTGAAGCTGCATTAACTGCACTGGAAATGCTTAACGTTATCAAAACAATTAAGGAGTAATTTAGTGGCATTAGTTAATCCTCGTCGTCGAGCAAGAGAATGCGCCGTTCAAGCAATTTACTCTTGGCAAATATCTAGAAATGATCTTGCTGATGTTGAGACAAGTTTTATGACTGAACAAGATATGAAAGGTGTTGATACGAAATATTTTCGAGAGTTACTTCATGGTGTTGCTAAAAACACTACAGAGTTAGATGAAAAAATGGCACCTTATCTTACTGAGCGAACAGTAGATGAGCTTGGTCAAGTTGAGTTAGCCGTATTAAGAATTGCGCTTTATGAATTAACCAAACGTCACGATGTACCTTATAAGGTTGTTATTAATGAAGCTATCGATTTAACTAAAACTTTCGGAGCAGAAGATAGCCATAAATTTGTCAATGGTGTTTTAGATAAAATTGCGCCAACCATTCGTACACGATAACCAATTATTTTGAGATAAATATGAACGATAATACTGAAAAAAATAAACCAGCTATTTTTTACGCTACAACTAATGACCCTAAAAAGCATTCTCGAACTAATAAAGAAAAAATTAGTGGGCATAAAGATAATCGCAAAGATAATTCTTTTCAGTTTAACGCTAAAAGAAGAGATAAGCGTAATAATGATCGAATTGAAACGTTCAAACCTAAAGCGGCTAAAACAGGTTTTGTCAAACAAAGTATTATTGTTGAAGTAAATAAATCTACGTATGATTTACAAGATGAAAACGAATCCCCTTGGCGCAAAAAAGTACGGGATAATGATCAAAGCCCTACATTTGGTTATGATGGCTACCGCCAACGTAAAGAAGAAACTTTAGTTTATAGTGAAAACAGTTGTAAATCGGTTTTTAAGCACCGCCGCGCGGCAATTGTAAAATTGTTCATTACGCAAGAAATGACTTATCAATTTAGGGATTTAATTAATTGGTTAGTTAAACAACGTTTAGGCTACAATATTGTTTCAAATGAGCAAATTGCCAAAATAACTCAAACTTCGCATCATGGTGGCGTTTGTTTGATCGTTAAAAAACGCGTTGCTATCACTATGTTTGACTATTTAGACAAATATCATGATAAACAGCAAGATTGTATTTTAGCGATTGATGATGTAAATAATCCCCATAATTTGGGTGGATTAATTCGTAGCGCTGCATTTTATAAAGTAAATGCTGTAATGCTACGACAAACTAATTTACTCGATAGTGGCGCAGCTATGCGGGTGGCAGAAGGTGGAATTGAAGCAGTTGAATCAATAAAAAGTGATGATTTTATTGTTTCACTTGATCAATTCAAACAGCATGGTTATCAAATTATTGTCTTATTACCTTGTCAGGTAAAATCAATTGCCTCAACAGAATTAGCAAAAGTTGAGTTTCATAAAAAAACGGTATTAGTCATATTCCAACAAATTAATATAAAATTAGTACAATGTGCTGATGTTGTGGTTCATTTGAAGGGGAATGATAACATGCCTTCACTTAATATCTCTGTTGCAACAGGTATTACTTTATCCTCAATGCAATATTAAAATATTTGATGTTATTGTTGACTATTTACTATGTTGAATAGTCAAAGTAAAAAAATGCTACAAAAACATTAAAATAGCATCAATTCATTAGACAATGTTAATATTTTCTGTACATTGTTAGCAGGATTTCAATGCGTTGGTAATAGTCATGGTATCTAAACATAAAGTTGGTTTGATTTTCGGTAAATTTTATCCTTTACATTGTGGTCATATCTATCTAATTGAAAAAGCGATGACACAAGTTGATGAACTCCATATCATGTTAGGCTGTGAGGCAAATCGTGATAAACAACTTTTTGCAAGCAGTCGCCTACCTAAACAACCACAAGTGTGTGATCGTTTTTCATGGTTACAAGAAACGTTTAAAGATCGCCATAATATTCATGTCCATATTTTAGACGAATCTAACATTGAATATTATCCAAATGGTTGGCAAGATTGGAGTGATCGGGTAAAACAGATTTTAACTGATCATAAAATAGAACCTACAGTGGTTTTTACCAGTGAACCACAAGATATTAAAAATCATGAATTATATTTTCATTGTCCAGCCGTGTTAGTCGATGCTAATCGCGATTTTATTAACATTAGTGCGACTCAAATTCGTGAAAATCCATATCAAAATTGGTCTTTTATTGCCAAAGCTGCAAAACCTTTTTTTGTCAAAAAAATAGCAATTATCGGACAGGGAAAATTCAATGAGCTCCCTTTACAATTAGCTAATATCTATAACACACAATATGTATCAAATGGGTATATTAATTACATTGAACGTGAAATATCAACCCCTTATAATCAGCGTTATTTGAGTGAAACTGATTATATCCGTATTGCAATGTTACATGTGGAGCGGTTATCAAAAGCGATCGAAACAAGTAATAAGGTGCTTTTTACTTCAATCGATTTCGAAACACTGTCCCAATACTATACGCAAATCTTTCAAAAAGAACATGAGGTTTTAAAAGGTTTGAAAGAAAGCTATCATTTTGATTTAGTTATTCATCAACAAGATCTTGATTCGTCCAACACGATGTTACAAAATTTTGAAGCTATTTCTAAAATGGTTGAGTCATTGTTGATTTAGTTCATCACATTTACAGTGGCTTATGCTAAAATAAGTCAACTCGATGTGATAGGTAAATTTTTATGTCTCAATCCCCTGATAAACAAGATAATAAAGAACAAGAAAAAATTGATTTTGGTTATACACAAGTTTTAAAGCAAGAAAAAGTCAAACGAGTTGCAGAAGTATTTCATTCCGTTGCTGATAAATACGATGTAATGAATGATCTTATGTCATTTGGTATTCATCGTATCTGGAAGAAGGTTACCATTGAATATAGTAGCGTACGTAAGGGCCAAAAAGTATTGGATTTAGCGGGTGGGACAGGTGATCTAACAGCCAAATTTTCTCAACTCGTGGGGGATGATGGGCTAGTTGTGTTGGCTGATATTAATGAATCCATGCTGAAAGTTGGTCGAGACAAGTTACGCGACAAAGGTTTATTCAAAAATATAGAATATGTACAAGCGAATGCAGAAGAACTGCCTTTTGCTGATAACTATTTTGATTGTATTACCATATCGTTTGGACTGCGTAATGTGACTGATAAACAAAAAGCATTGTGTTCGATGTGGCGGGTATTAAAACCAGGCGGTCGTTTACTTATTCTTGAGTTTTCTAAACCTCAATACAAAATTCTAAATAAAGCTTACGATTTGTATTCTTTCACGATGCTACCATTAATGGGTAAAGTTGTGGCAAACGATGCCGATAGTTATCGTTATCTAGCTGAATCTATTCGTATGCATCCTGACCAAAAAACATTAAAGAAAATGATGGAAGATGCCGGTTTTGTAGACGTTAAATATCACAATATGACAGGCGGCATTGTGGCTTTGCATACTGGTTTTAAATTTTAAGGCGACATGCGACAACGATTATGACATTTTTTCGACTTTATAAAATATTGGCAGTATTTCGTGCATATCGATTAGATGAATTATTGCCAAAACACCATTCAGTAAGATGGCCTAAATTTTTGTCAAAGTGTTTATTTTGGATCCGCCCCAAAGCAAAACACCAAGAAATAGGGGAAAGGCTACGTCAAGCTTTGCAAGAGCTAGGTCCAGTTTGGATTAAATTTGGACAGATGATTTCAACTAGGCGTGATGTATTACCTATACATATTGCAGATGCGCTGGCTAAATTACAAGATCAAGTCGACCCTTTTGATGGGAAAATTGCTAAACAAGTAATTGAAAGCGCATTAGAACAACCTCTAGATTACTATTTTTCTAATTTTGATGAAAAACCGCTAGCATCCGCATCTATTGCTCAAGTGCATACAGCGATATTAAAGCGCAGCCAAGCTGAGATAATAATAAAAGTATTACGTCCAAATATTCTACCGGTAATTCGCTCCGATATTGACCTAATGTATTGGGCCGCTAATCAGTTGACTAAACGCGTTAAATCGGGTGAAAAATTACGCGCTTTAGAGATTGTACGCGATTACGAAAGTACCTTATTAAAAGAGTTAGATTTACAGCAAGAAGCTTATAATACAGCTAGATTACGTGATAATTTCATCAATAGTGATATTTTGTATATACCGTATGTCTACCAAGATCTATGTCGAAAAAACATATTGGTTGAAGAGCGAATTAGAGGTGTTCCAATAGCCGATATTGAACAACTCAAGCATAAAAAAGTTAATATGAAATTACTGGCTGAACGAGGTGTTCAAGCATTTTTTACCCAAGTGTTTCGTGATAATTTTTTTCATGCAGATATGCATCCCGGTAATATCTTTGTGGATATTACTGATGTACAAAATCCAAGATACATCGGCATTGATTGTGCTATTGTCGGCGTACTAAGTGAAGATGATCAACGTTATCTTGCTGAAAATTTTCTTGCTTTTTTTAATCGGGATTATCGAAAAATTGCTGAAACTTATATTGCTTCGGGTTGGGTGCCTGAAACAACTGACGCAACTGCTCTTGAAATGGCAATGCGTAATGTTTGCGAGCCTGCTTTTGCTAAACCATTGTCAGCGATCTCTTTTTCACAAATTTTACTACAATTATTTCAAGTAGCCCGTCAATTTAATATGGATATTCAACCTCAATTAACTCTACTTGAAAAAACGTTATTTTACATAGAAGGATTAGGACGTCAGCTCTACCCCGAGCTTGATTTATGGCAAACCGCTAAACCTTTTTTAGAAAAATGGTATGAAGATAAGTATAGTGCTAAAAAAATATTACAACAATTTTGGACAGCATTACCGCAATGGCGCTCAATTTTGCCTGACTTACCTGTAAAATTAAATGATAATGCGCGCATGACAAAGCAGTTGAACCAACAATTAATGCAAATCCAGCAAGAGATAAAACAGAGTAAAAAGCGCGAATCTTATCTTTTGGGGTTCACGGTTGTTATCAGCCTATTATGTATAATGGCGCTGATCATTCATTAGCATGTTATTTTAAAATCGTATAAATTAAGTGTATAATTTGTTTACCTAAGCTTGTTGGAGAAAGTTATCATGATGCCAAGTTTACCCCAACTATTAATATTGATTGCTGTTGTTGTATTATTATTTGGAACTAAAAAATTACGTTCATTAGGATCGGATCTTGGTGCGTCTATCAAAGGCTTTAAAAAAGCGATGAATGACGATGATGACAAAAAAGATCGTAATGATTCACAACAAGTTGAAAATCTTGATTCTTCCGATAATAATACTAACAAAAAAGAGTAGCCTGTGTTTGATATTAGCTTTGGGCAATTACTATTAGTAATGATTCTTGGGCTGGTTGTATTAGGTCCCGAGCGCTTGCCTGTGGCAATTAAAACCGTTGCTAGCTGGATCAAAGTACTTCGTCGCATGTCAGCGACTGTACAATTAGAGTTAAATAAAGAACTTAAATTACAAGAGTTACAAGACAGTTTAAAAAAAGCTGAACAAAGTGGCTTAAAAACGCTCACTCCCGAGATTCAAGCTTCAATTGACGATTTAAAACGCGTTACCGAATCATTACAAAAAGAAATTGATTCAGCCGCTCACATTGATACTCAAACTCATTCTGATAAAGATAAATCATGACAGAAGACGCTACACAACCGTTAATTGGACATCTAATCGAGCTTCGGACTCGACTTTTACGCTGTATTATCTGTATTTTACTGGTATTAATTTGTTTACTCTATTTCTCAAATGATATCTATCATATTGTAGCTAATCCTTTAATTAGCCAATTACCGCAAGGCAGCAGTATGATTGCGACCGATATCGCAGCTCCTTTTTTTACCCCAATTAAACTCACCGCTATAGTCGCTATTTTTATTTCGATTCCCTATGTACTTTACCAAGTTTGGGGATTTATTGCTCCAGCCCTCTATCAGCATGAAAAACGTTTGGTTATGCCACTGATCGTATCAAGTACTGTACTTTTTTATATGGGGATTGCTTTTGCTTATTTTGTGGTGTTTCCATTAGCATTTTACTTTTTTATTCACACTGCACCAGTTGATGTTGCGATTAATACCGATATTACGAAGTATCTTGATTTTGTCATGACACTTTTTATCGTATTTGGTTTTGCATTTGAAGTGCCTGTGGCTATTATATTGCTCTGTTGGACAGGTGTTACCACTCCAAAAAATTTAAGAAAAAAACGCCCATATATTATTGTTGGTGTATTTGCTGTCGCTATGTTTGTGACCCCACCTGATGTATTTTCACAAATTCTTTTAGCGATTCCTATCTGTTTATTGTTTGAAATTGGTACTTTTTTTGCGAGGTTTTATCGCCCAAGAACCGCAGATATTAAAGACAATGAAGATGATAGCGAATCAAATAAAACTGAATAAGTCGTTATATAAATATAAATGATAAGTAAAGGATAATTATTGATAATGAAAACTTCATTACCTGATTTTAGTCAAGCCAATGTATTAGTTGTTGGTGATATCATGTTAGATCGCTATTGGTATGGTGGAACCAATCGTATATCGCCTGAAGCGCCTGTACCTGTGGTTAAAATTGATGCATTAGAAGAGCGGCCAGGTGGCGCTGCCAATGTAGCAATGAATATCACTTCATTAAGTGGCAATGTTCGTTTAATTGGCTTAACAGGAATTGATGAAGCTGCTAAAATTCTCGATGAAGAATTAAGCAAACATCATGTTCATTGTGATTTTGTTGCTGTTTCTACTCATCCAACCATAACTAAATTAAGAGTACTTTCGCGTAATCAACAATTAATTCGAATCGATTTTGAAGAAGGATTTGATAAAGTTGATGCTAGCCCAATTTTAGAGCGTATACAAACTGCATTAACTACACATAAAGTATTAGTTTTATCTGATTATGCAAAAGGCGCGTTATCGTCCGTACAAAAGATGATTGATCTTGCTAATCAAGCTAATGTTCCTATTTTGGTTGATCCTAAAGGAACTGACTTTGAGCGTTACCGCGGCGCAACGTTACTGACACCAAATATGTCAGAATTTGAAGCAGTGGTAGGGCAGTGTGATAGTGAGCAAGAAATTGTCGAAAAAGGGCTTGCACTTATCAAAAAATATCAACTTAAAGCATTACTTGTTACGCGTAGTGAAAAAGGCATGACACTATTACAGTTAGATAAACCAACTTATCATTTACCGACACAAGCTAAAGAAGTCTTTGACGTTACTGGCGCGGGTGATACTGTGATAGCCACATTAGCCGCGGCTTTAGCATCAGGTCAATCACTCGAAGATAGCTGTTATTTAGCCAATGCAGCAGCGGGTGTGGTTGTAGGCAAATTAGGTACTTCTACAGTATCACAAGTTGAGCTTGAAAATGCCATTCGAGCTCGAAAAGATAATGGTTTTGGTGTCATGACGGAAGATGAGCTAAAAGAAGAAGTTAAAAAAGCGAGACAACGCGGTGAAAAAATTGTCATGACCAATGGTTGCTTTGATATTTTGCATGCTGGTCATGTTTCTTATCTAGCCAATGCTCGAAAATTGGGAGATCGATTAATTGTCGCTGTAAATAGCGATGCATCGGTAAAACAATTGAAAGGTGAATCAAGACCGATTAACCCACTTATGCAACGTATGATTGTTTTAGGTGCGCTTGATTCAGTTGATTGGGTGGTACCATTTGAAGAACAAACACCACAACGACTGATCGCTAATATATTACCTGATGTATTAGTTAAAGGTGGTGATTATAAACCGGAAGACATCGCCGGTGGCAAAGAGGTGATTGATGCTGGCGGCATTGTCAAAGTACTTAATTTTGAAGATGGTTGTTCAACGACAAATATTATTAACACGATTAAAAGTCGTTAAATATCATTTTATTAATAAGACTACTTGAGTTAAGCAGGTAGTCTTATTAGCTGTAGAAATCTATCTTTCTGTTTTTAATTAAATAACACCAGTGTTAATCGTTTCAACTGCTACTAATAAGTTTGTTGCTAACTAGAATCATTATATGATGTGTAATAATGTATATTGTTGGTACGACAACTAAATATTTTATGGATAACAAGTAAAATTATCATTGTTAGGATAAAGTTTAGCGATTACCAGTGAGTGGTAGCTTAAGTACCTAATATCACAGCAGTTAATATCAATAATCAGTAAAATAGTTTTTTGGGGTTAATACCTCTGTAATCCTATATAATTTTTTATTCAAAATTAAATCAAACCAAATCAATAGACATTATAATTACATACTATTATTAATTTAATTATTTAAATTATCCTTTTATTACTTTTGAATTTATTCGGAAATGCAAATCTTGGTCGCATAATCAATCGTTAATAACTATCATTAAATTTTAAATTTAATACTTTTTTTATTATCTCGTTTGTGCAAAGCTATAGCTAAATGAAGACAACGAGTATTAAGGATATTGAATGACGAAACATTATGATTATATTGCCATCGGTGGTGGTAGTGGCGGTATTGCGTCAGTTAACAGAGCGGCGTCATACGGAAAAAAATGCGCAATTATTGAAGCAAAATTATTAGGTGGTACTTGCGTTAATGTTGGTTGTGTACCTAAAAAGGTGATGTGGTATGGTGCGCAAATTGCCGAAGCAATAAAACATTATGGTCCAGATTATGGATTTGATACAACGATAAATCAATTTAATTGGGACAAATTAATCTCAAGTCGAAGCGCTTATATTGATCGTATTCATCAATCTTATGATAACGTGCTACGTAAAAATAAGGTGGATGTGATTCAAGGATATGCTAAATTTATTGATTCACATACAGTTGAAGTAAATGGTGAATGTTATAGCGCGGATCATATTTTAATTGCAGTTGGTGGTAAACCAACTATACCTAACATTCCTGGTGCGCAGTATGGTATTACTTCTGATGGCTTTTTTGCATTGAAAGCATTACCAAAGCGTGTTGCAGTTGTGGGTGCGGGTTATATAGCTTGTGAAATTGCCAGTGTATTACATTCATTAGGCTCACAAACTCATCAATTTATTCGTAAAGCGACACCATTACGTTCTTTTGATCCACTTATTGTTGAGACATTAATGGAGGTTATTAAGACAGAAGGCCAAACTTTGCATACTTTTGCTATTCCTCAGTCTGTTACTAAAAATAGTGATAATTCATTAACATTAACGTTAGAAAATGGCGAAAGTTATACTGTTGATTGTGTGATTTGGGCAATTGGTCGAGAACCAGCAACCAACGATCTAAACTTATCCGCAGCAGGGGTAAAAACTAATGATAATGGCTTTGTTATGGTCGACAAATATCA
Organism: Gilliamella sp. B2969; assembly: GCF_026536195.1. NCBI lineage: Bacteria > Pseudomonadati > Pseudomonadota > Gammaproteobacteria > Orbales > Orbaceae > Gilliamella > Gilliamella sp. B2969. Next base: position 18,946 of record NZ_JAFNOP010000005.1, on the reverse strand, counting down.
AAATACTAATGTTCCAGGTATTTATTCTGTTGGCGATGATACAGGTGCTATCGCTCTAACACCTGTTGCCGTTGCAGCTGGACGCCGCTTATCTGAACGATTATTTAATAATAAAGTGGATGAACATTTAGACTATACTAATATTCCAACAGTTGTATTTACTCATCCAGCAATAGGTACGGTTGGTTTAACTGAACCTGAAGCCATTGCGCAATTTGGTGAGCAAAATGTAAAAGTATATACCTCAACTTTTACTGCAATGTATACTGCGGTCACAACGCATCGCCAACCATGCCGAATGAAGTTAGTGTGTGTTGGTAAAGACGAAAAAATTGTCGGAATTCATGGTATGGGTTATGGTATGGACGAAATGCTGCAAGGTTTTGCTGTGGCGCTTAAAATGGGTGCAACCAAAAAAGATTTTGATAATACTGTTGCTATTCATCCAACTGCGGCAGAAGAGTTTGTAACAATGCGATAATACTATTCAAATTTTAAAGTGACAACTTAAAGAAAAAGCAGATCTATTTGATCTGCTTTTTTTACTAAAATGATTAATGATCCGCTTCGTTTTGCCAGCCATTTTTAGCTAGAGGATAAAAACCAACAGCTACTGCAATTAGCGCAACAAATGAGATGTAAATTCCCGCACCTAAATAGCTATATTTACCTAATAAATGGTCAGGACTCAATAAATAAATGGTTGATGTAGGTGTAATGGCACTAAATAGTGCATATGCTGAATTATAAGAAAATGATAAGCCTGAATAGCGAATAGTTGGTGGAAATGTTCTGGTACCAATAATTGGTGTCATGGCAATAGAACCAATAAATAGTCCAAATATCGCCCAAAGGCAGTACAGTTTTGCTAACGACATATCAGCAGTCAGTGAACTATAGAAAATGATACTGGCAATTGCAAGTCCGCCCCAGGTTATTACGACTGTTTTACTTGTTCCTAATTTATCATCAAGCCAACCAGAAATAACACAGCCTATTGTTAGTGTCAAAGCCGCAATGCAACCACCGATACGCCAATCAAGATTGGAAAAGTGATACATTTCTCCAACAATATGGCCAGGAGTAATTAAAATACCGACCATGATTGCAGTGGATAATGACCAAGTTAATAAAGCTACGATAATACATGCAGTTTTATGTTTTTGTAGTACCGTAACCACAGGAATATTTTTTTCGATAGCCTTACGGGCAGCTAATTCTTTAAAAATTGGTGTTTCTGATAGGAATCGACGTAAATAAACTGAAATCACACCAAAAATACCACCAATAATGAATGGAATACGCCAAGCATAATCTAAAATATTTTCTTTGGTAAAATAAAGATCAATAATAATTGTTACAATAAAGCCGAGCATAATTCCACCCGTAATGCCTGATGTTAATGTGCCGACACCTAAACCATAGCGCTGTTTTGGCACATGTTCGGCAATAAACACCCATGCACCTGGCATTTCACCACCAATAGCTGCGCCTTGCAGCATACGCATCACTAATAGCAATAATGGTGCAAAAATACCTATCATTTCATAAGTAGGTAAAACACCAATGATAAATGTCGGTAACGCCATCATTGCTACACTTAAAGTGAACATTTTTTTACGTCCTACTTTATCGCCAAAATGAGCCATGATAATGCCACCAACAGGCCTTACCAAATAACCAACAGCGAAGATACCCCACGCAAAAAGATTTAAAGTCAATGGCGATAAAGTGTGGGGTAAAAAGAGTGGTTTGACAATGGTATCAATATATAGCGCATAGATAACAAAGTCATAAAATTCTAACGTTCCCCCTAAAGAGGATAAAACTAATGTTTTTAAATCCTTACTGTTTAATGGCCGGGCATTGGGTTGCCACTGCGCATTGATTTCAGATTGACTCATGAAAAGACCTTATAATTATTGTTAAATTAAGATAGATAATAAAAAAATATACTTTTTTTGATTAAAACTAAATATAAAGCGCTCATTTTGCCACAAAAAAATGTGTTTTTTTTTATCATAAAAAAATTTAATGGATGTTATAAAACCGACTATTTGATTTATAATTTACTATAGCTAAATTATGTATAATGTTTTTTCAAATGAATATTAAAAAAATTCATTTATTAGGTAATAACTTGATGAAAAATAATGAAATAACACGTTGTAGTTGGGTTTCAAATGATTCGTTGTATATTGACTATCATGATAATGAGTGGGGTATTGCACAATACGATAGTCTTAAATTATTTGAAAAAATTTGTTTGGAAGGTCAGCAAGCAGGCTTATCTTGGATTACCGTACTAAAAAAACGTGATGAATATCGTCGCTGTTTTTTTAATTTTGATCCTAAAAAGATTATTCAATTAACAGCGCAAGATATCGATAAATTACTTACAAATAAGGGATTAATTCGAAATAAATTAAAACTTAATAGTATTATAAAAAATGCTAAAGCTTATCTTGCAATGCAAAATAATGGTGAAGATTTTTCACAATTTATTTGGTCATTTGTGGGTGGCAAACCAATCATTAATCATTTCAACGATATAAGCGAAGTTCCTATTACTACTGATATATCAGATAAAATGTCTAAAGCGTTAAAAAAAAGAGGCTTTAGTTTTGTTGGTTCGACGATCTGTTACGCTTTTATGCAATCGATGGGATTGGTTAATGACCATTTTCAATACTGTTATAAAAAAGGGTGTGAATCTAAATGCTAAAATTTATTAAATATGGTGTATTGGTTGTTTTAACATATTTCATTATTTGTAATATTGTTATTTATCTTTATGCACTTAAAAAACCTGAGAGTCACGCTGATGTGTTGATTGTCTTAGGCGCTCAAGTAGTTGGTAACCCAGCAGAAGCATCACCCAGTTTACAAGTTCGCTTAGATTCGGCAGTAAATTATTTAAACGATAATACCGAAACTAAAGTCATCGTTTGTGGTGGTAAAGGTCAAGATGAGTCAGCTACAGAAGCCAGTGTGATGGCTCGTTATTTGCTCAATAAAGGCATTGATTTATCGAGAATCTATATTGAAGATAAATCACTACGTACTGTGGAACAAATACATAATGTACTTAATATTTTACCACCAAGTAAAACCGTAATTGCGACTAACGATTTTCATCTATTACGCTCTATAATGTTAGCTAAACGATTTGGTATCGAAGATGTATCTGGTTTATCAAGTCATTTAAGTTATGACAACGTTGATAGATATTTAGCATTGATCCGAGAACCACTGGCATTACTTAATTCATGGCTCTTCGATCATCCCAACGATTCAAGACAGTCACAACCATAAAAAATGGTCATGCTGCATACTCCCAAACTAATTAATTTATCAATAATTTGTTGATGACCGAACAATGATTTTGCTAGTTTGCTAACGGTAAACACTCGACAAATACTGTATTTGCAATGTGTACATGGTATGATGAACACATTGCTTTTTAATTTTTTAGAAAAAAGAAAAATATGAAATCAGATACAATTGTTGCACAAGCAACACCGCCTGGTCGTGGTGGGGTTGGTATATTGCGTATCTCTGGCCCTAAAGCTCAAGAGGTTGCTAAAGCAGTTTTAGGCATTTTACCTAAGCCACGATATGCGCATTATTTACCTTTTTTAGCTTCTGACGGGACAACGTTAGATGAAGGCATTGCTTTATTCTTCCCCAATCCACATTCATTTACTGGTGAAGATGTACTTGAACTTCAAGGCCACGGTGGACCCGTTATTTTAGATCTACTGTTGAAACGTATTTTAGAAATTGCTGATGTGCGTATAGCAAGACCAGGGGAATTTTCCGAACGTGCTTTTATGAATGATAAATTGGATCTGGCACAAGCGGAAGCGATAGCCGATTTGATTGATGCCAGTTCTGAGCAAGCTGCAAAATCGGCAATTTCATCATTACAAGGGGTATTTTCACAAAAAGTTAATGCATTGGTTGAATCGTTAATTCATTTAAGGATTTTTACTGAAGCTGCCATCGATTTTCCCGAAGAAGAAATAGACTTTTTATCTGATGGCAAAATTGAAGCTCAGCTTGATGAAGTGATTATTCGCTTAAATGAAGTCAGACAAGAGGCGAAGCAAGGTTCGTTATTACGTGATGGTATGAAAGTTGTCATAGCAGGGCGCCCCAATGCTGGTAAATCGAGCTTACTTAATGCATTAGCAGGGCGCGATGCGGCTATTGTTACTGATATCGCCGGCACTACCCGTGATGTGTTACGTGAACATATTCATATTGATGGCATGCCATTGCATATTATTGACACAGCAGGGCTACGTGAGGCCAGTGACGAAGTCGAACGTATTGGTATTGAACGGGCTTGGCAAGAAATAAACCAAGCTGATCGCGTACTATTTATGGTTGATAGTACTACAACAACCGAAACCAACCCAGAAAAATTATGGCCTGAGTTTATTGAACGTTTACCTAAAAATATACCGATGACAGTTATTCGTAATAAAGCTGATCTAACAGGTGAACAACTTGGTCTTAGTGAAGTAAATGGCTACTCACTGATTCAACTTTCTGCACGGACAGGCGAAGGCATTGAGCTATTACGTGAACATCTTAAACAAGCCATGGGCTATACCAGTAGCACAGAAAGTGGATTTTTAGCCCGTCGTCGCCATTTACAGGCACTAGAAAAAGCCGCTGAACATTTAAATAACGGTAAGTACCAACTCACGACATTTCATGCAGGTGAACTATTAGCTGAAGAATTAAGGTTAGCACAAGAAGCTTTAAGTGAAATAACGGGTCAATTTACTTCGGATGATTTACTTGGACGGATATTTAGTTCGTTTTGTATTGGAAAATAACATAAATCGATAATTATTCTAATTATTGCCATAATTTTCACTGTATAAACTCAACTGGGCTGTATTTGAAATATAAGATTTAATGCTCAAAAGAGGTGAATATTATCAATATAACAAGGATAGTTTGTTGTATTAACATTAGATTCTAACTAGAAGAAACGTAATTATAATAACTTTGTATAGAATAGAAATAATCTAGTATGCGTGTAATGCGATTACTGTATAAGTTGGATGATTTATGAAAAACTATTTAGTCAAATTTTTCTTTTAATTATACTAATTTAATTAACTGGTTGTAGCCTTATGGACTATAAAAAAGTTATCCAATATGTAGAGCCAAGTGCTAATGAACCAAGGGCAAGGGTTATGCTTGTAGGGGATTATGATAGTTGGTATCATTTTAGTATTATCAATTTTGATGTAATAAAACCTAATTTTGGTTATCTATATACTGAAGGTAAAACAACAAATAGACCAAAAGTAAAAAATTTGGGAATGAACATAAAGGTGAAAGGCAAAAATAAAGCTAATCAAGTTTACTTACCTGCTGGTCAAATAATAAAAATTGGCGTTTATGGTCAACCGTCTGGTATGAACGTTACTCTTTTTGTATTCGTGGTAAAACTATGACTCTAGAGCAAAATATTGATTATGTTCTTTCCTTTGATAAAGTTACATTAAATAATAAAAAATATTGCCTTCTTTAGCTATACAAAGTTATTAATAAAACTCAGCTTGAACTTATTAAAAATTAGTTATATATAATGCTATATAGGTACAACCGAAAACAATTATTTAAAAGAATGGTTCTTTGTGTAACGTTTAAATGATGTTAAATGAATTTTTATTTAATAGTAGATTTTATCAGATTGATTAGAGAGGTCTATCATGAAATTAATAGTCGATAATATGACTTGTCAGCATTGTGTTAAAGCAATTACTAAGGCGATTAATGATATCGATCCCAAAGCTAAGGTGACGGTTGATTTAGCCAAACATGAAGTTGATATTGAGGGTGGTAGCATTTCGCAAGAAGCAGCAATTGCAGCAGTCAATGAAGCCGGTTATGAGTTTGTGGGTATTTCATATTAATTTTAATCAGTTTAATGGTAGATAACTATCCGGTGATTTTACTGTGTAGCATGTGGCAAAATATTAAGTCAAATTAAAAGGGGATTTTCGCTAAAATCCCTTTTTTGTTTTCTGCTATATTTTTGTTGACTATTCATGGTTGCAATGTATTTCACTTAAAGCAATCTCAATAAAACCCCACTCAAAATCATGATAATGATAGATGCAATTATCAATGATTAAATCTACTTGACTAAGTCGATATTTTCGCCATAATTGCCGTAAATATTCAATATTTCAAAATGTTATTTACCTGCAATGCTTAAAAGGATAATCAATATGCAAGGAAAAACGTTAAATGCGATCGTTACAATCATTGTTGGGTTTGCAATGGTTTTTACCGTCAATGCTTACCAAATTGATTGTCCAAAATCGATTGATGTTAAAGAAAAAGTTGAAAACATGTCAGACGGATGGGGGGCAGCTGATAGGGAAGAATTTTGGAATAGTGGTTTTGTGAAAAACATTTCACATAAATCTACCGGTGTAGGTGTTTTTTTGGGAGAGCCTTTAGTGGTACAAAAATCTGAGGATTATGTGCTGAATAACAAGAAAGGTTTTAAGAAATATCGCAATGAATGGGACGTAAGTTTACGACCTGAAGATACTGATCGTTATTATGCTTCATGTTTCTATTATAACAGTGAGGTTGTATTAGTAAAAAAAATTGATACATCGATGAAAAGCTGCTGGACTGACGTCTCTTTAGATGAGCTTGGTAATGAGATAAATAGTGAACACACACTTTATTGCAGTACCAATAAAAGGGGTGATAATCATTAATGTTATGTGGGATCGCTAGTCATTGCAATCCCCCTAGTTTAACACTCTATTTCATCATGATTTTCACTCAATTAGGCTAAAATAATTGATTATGTGCCTAAAAATTTTAAAAGGATGAACAATATGCAAGGAAAAACGTTAAATGCGATCGTTACAATCATTGTCGGGTTTGCAATGGTTTTTACCGTCAATGCTTACCAAATTGATTGCCCAAAATCGATCGATGTTCGAGAAAAAATGGTAAACATGCCAGAAGGTTGGGACCTGATTGGTAAGAGCAAATATGCTGATGCTTCTGATATCGATAAGACTATCCTTTCACAGGACTTTTGGGGTATTAATGTTTATCTAGACGATCCGGCGGTGATACAAAGACCCCATCAACGTTTGCTAAGTAAAAAGAATGGCGTTAAAAAATATCAGTTTATCTGGGAGGTTGAACAATTTAAACCTAATGAGAACTTTTATGTTCGTTGTGACTACTCTGGAAGTAGGGTTAAATTGGTGCAAAAAATTGACTCATCGATGAAAAGCTGTTGGATTTTTTATTCTCAGGATAAATACGGCAATAACGTATCTCATGAAAATACACTTTATTGCAGTACAAATAAAGCCGAAGATGTTAAATAATCCTATGTGGGATTGCAAAGCTTGGCAATCCCACACCCGTTCAACTCTCAAACTGTCATGATTTTCCCTAATAACGGGTAATCAAGCATCAAGTAATCCATTATTTTGCTCGCTAGCTTTTACCACCATTGATAAAAATGGTGGGTTGGACCAATTCCTTTGCCAATCGATAAATCATCGGCATGACTAATTGCACCTTGTAAGTAGTTCTTTGCTTGTTGAATGGCATCTGGCAAGCTGTGTTGCGGTAATAATGCGGTAATTGCAGCTGATAAAGTGCATCCTGTACCATGCGTATTTTTAGTTTGGATACGAGGCGATACCATTCTAATTGTTTGGTTTGGAGTAATTAAATAATCTGGGCTTTCTTGACTAAGTAAATGCCCACCTTTGATTAATACCGCTTTACAACCTAATTTTAGCAAGGCATGTCCTTGTGCCTGCATTTCGTCCTCATTTTGGGCTTCTTGACAATCGAGCAGGGCAGCCGCTTCTGGTAGATTCGGGGTGATAACGGTGGCTAATGGTAAGAGTAATTCACGGATTGCATTCACCGCATCAGATTTCAGTAGTGGATGACCGCCTTTAGCCACCATGACAGTATCAAGTACGATGTTGGCAATCGGATTTTTTTTTAAGAGATGATGAACCACTGTCACAATCTCTTTATTCATTAACATGCCCATTTTTACACTATCAATATTGATATCCTGATATAGAGTATTAAATTGGGCTTCTACAAATTCAGGCGAGACAGGTAAAACAGCATCGACGCCTTGCGTGCTTTGTGCGGTTAATGCGGTGATCACTGACATGCCATAAGCACCTAACGCCGAAAAGGTTTTCAAATCTGCTTGTATACCAGCGCCACCGCTAGGATCGGAGCCGGCAATGGTTAATGCAACTGTTGTCATTCTTTGATTTCCTATCTTGCTTGTTGAATTTTGGTCAGTAGCGATTGACTGGCATTAGCAATATCTGCTTGACCACAAATAGCGGATACTACTGCGACACCTTCAATACCAGTTTTTATGACCTCAGTGACATTGGATAAACCAATTCCGCCAATGGCAACCGCAGGACACTGTTTGAGTTTCACAAGTTCAGCTAATTGTGCAGTACCTATGGCGGAGGCCGCATCTTTTTTGGTTGAAGTTGGGAAGATTGGCCCAATACCCAAATAATCAACCAATTGCCATTCAACGGCATCAAGTTGTTGTTGATTACTAACAGAAAAGCCGAGCCATTTATTTGCACCGATTAATTGACGAGTAACGGCAACAGGTAGATCACGCTGTCCAATATGTACGCCGTCAGCGTCTATCGCTAATGCGATATCGACATGATCATTAATAAGTAGCGGTACTGGTGTGTCTTTTAAAAGGTGTTTGAGCTGCATAGCTGCATGATACCAATCTTTACCTGATAGTTCTTGTTCTGATCTTAATTGTACGGTAGTTACACCATTTTCGATGGCAATTTTGGTGGTATTAAGCATACCTTGAATACCGCCACACAATTGCGGATCGAGCACTAAATAGAGGGTTAAATCGAGTTGTTTTTTCATCTGCTTGCCCTATTTTGAACCATCAACAAAAAGTGAAAGCTGATCGATAAGCGACACAGCAAAACTGCCTAGTCCTTGCTGTTTATTGGCTCGCTCACCAGCTTTTTTCATCATATAACAAGCACTGGCTGTGGCAGCTAAACTATCAGCACCACAAGCAATAAACGCAGCAACCATCGCGGATAATGAACAACCTGTACCGGTAACAGACGTTAATGCAATATCTCCACCCGCAATGCGATAGGTGTTCTCGCCGTCAGTGATATAGTCAATATCGCCTGTCATGGCGACAATGGTTTGATAACGACGAGCCAATTGTTGAGCTGCCGTTAATGCAACCGTTGTCGAATCTTGGCTATCGGTACCTTTAGAAGAAGAATGTTCGCCATTTAGCGCTAAAATTTCAGAGGCATTACCCCGAATCGCTGTCGGTTGGTATTTTAATAATTGTTGAGCGATATCAGTGCGGTAAGCTAAGGCAGGTCCAACGGCAACCGGATCAAGCACCCAGCGTGTTCGGCTTTGTTGGGCTTGTTCGGCAGCTAACAGCATACTTTCAGCAATATTGCTATGCAGTGTTCCAATATTAATTAATAAGCTATTGGCAATATCGACAAATGATTTCACTTCTTGTTTGGCAATAATCATCGCTGGCGATGCACCAATTGCCAGTAAGATATTGGCGGTAAAATTTTGCACGACCTCATTGGTGATGCAATGCACTAATGGGCGTTGCTGCTTAACAAGGTGAATAAATGGTGTGGCGTGCTCAGCCTGAAAGGTTTTTATCTCTGACATATTCTTTCCTTAACGATTAATACAACTTATAACAGGTTAGGAAGAATCTGCCAATCAGAAGGTTAACGGCTTAGACTTCCCTACGCTGGTATAATCCAGATCAGGTTCAACGGGTAAAATCTCAGTTTTTTGTATCAAACAAAAAACACCCCGAGTCAAAACAATTTGTGTATTATGAACTGAGTATCAGTTTTAAACAAGATTATTGTAATAATCTTTCAATATCGGTTATGGCTTTTCTATCAGGTAAAAAGATGATTAAGTGGTCATTATCTTCAATAGTTAAATCAGTATTAACAATAATCACATCTTCACCTCGTACTACTGCACCAATTGTTGCAGCTGAAGGTAATTTTAATCCATTGATATTTTTACCAACAAGTTTTGATGTATCACTATTGCCTTTCGCCACAACTTCAATAATTTCGGATTCCCCTTGTCTGAGTGAAACGACTTTGACGATACCCGTTTGTCTTACATGGCTTAAAAGCTCAGAGATTGTGGCATGCTGTGGTGAAATAGCAATATCAATCACACTATCATTGATCAATTCTAGGTAAGCTTGCCGTTGAATCAAAACAATCACTTTTTTAGCGCCCATTCGTTTAGCCAGCATTGATGACATAATGTTAGATTCATCATCACTGGTGACAGCGATAAAGAGATCGGTTAATTCTACCTGTTCTTGTGAGAGGAGTTCTTGGTCTGAAGATTCGCCATGTAATACGGTTGTATTGACCAACTGTTCAGCAATAAACTCAGCTCGTTGAGCATTACGTTCAATTAACTTTACTTGATAATCGTTTTCTAAGCGTTTGGCTAGAGCGACAGCAACACCGCCTCCACCACTAATAATGATACGTTTATAGGGCTTTTCTAAGCGTTGTAATTCACTTGTTACGGCTTTTATGTTCACCGGAGGGGTAATAAAATAGACCATATCACCCGCTTCAATTAAGGTTGAACCGATTGGGCGAATAAAACGATTTTTTCGATATATCGCAACCACTCGAGCTTCTACATGCGGTAAATGCTCTTTTAGTTCAGATAATTCACTGCCCACTAATGCACCGCCATAATAAGCAGTGACTGCAACCAGACAGACACGATTATCATAAAAAGAGGCAAATTGTAAAGCGCCTGGATATTGTACTAACCGGCTGACATGATTAGTGATTAAATTTTCGGGTGCGATGATGTGGTCAATATTAATACAATCTTTGTTAAAGAAGGGATATTTTTCGTCGTTATATTCAGGTGCTCGAATACGGGCAACTTTTTGCGGTATTTTAAACATGACATGACCAATTTGACAGGCCATCATGTTAACTTCATCAGAATTGGTTACAGCAACAAGCATATCAGCGGATTCGGCACCGGCGCTTTCTAATACCTGAGGGTATGAAGATTTTCCTAAAATAACTTGTAAATCAAAGCGTTCTTGTAGTGATTGCAGTTTGTCATGATCTTCATCAACGACAGTAACATCGTTTTGTTTTTCGGTAACCAGATACTCAGCTAATGCACTGCCGGTTTGTCCTGCACCTAGAATAATAATCTTCATAACAGACCTATCATCGTTAAATGACTTTACTACGCTTGCCATCTTATGACAAGCGTACTTATGTCAATTAATATTGTTTAAGTTTACCCTTAATTCGTGCTATTTATTCGACTCGCTATTAAACAAAACCGATTACATCGTATACTTTTTTCAAGGTCGGCTCGGCTTTAGCGCGCGCTTTTTCAGCGCCTTCACGCATAATAGAAAATAGATAATTTTCATCGTTGCGATACTCATGATAACGGGCTTGTAATGTTGTTAACATATCGATCACTTGCGTTGCTACTTCCGTTTTCAAATGACCATACATCTTTCCTTCAAACTCTTTTTCAAGCTCTGCTACCGGTTTACCTGTAACGCCAGTTAAAATATCTAATAAATTAGAAACGCCGACTTTATTTTTTAAGTCATAGCGAACTACTGGTGGCTCGTCAGAATCGGTCATCGCACGTTTGATCTTTTTCTCCACATCTTTTGGATTTTCAAGTAGGCCGATCACGTTATTGCGGTTTTCATCAGATTTAGACATTTTTTTGGTTGGTTCTTGTAATGACATCACTCTTGCACCAACTTTAGCAATAAATGGCTCTGGTACAGTAAAAACATCACCATAAAGTGCATTAAATCGCATAGCAATATCACGTGTTAGCTCAAGGTGTTGTTTCTGATCATCGCCAACCGGTACTAAATTGGCTTGATATAGCAAAATATCAGCAGCCATAAGCACAGGATAATCAAATAGACCAGCATTAATGTTTTCTGAATGACGTGATGATTTATCCTTAAATTGCGTCATGCGGCTAAGTTCACCAAAATAGGTATAGCAGTTGAACGCCCAGCCTAATTCTGCATGGGCAGGAACATGAGATTGTACAAATATAGTGCTCTTTTGTGGATCGATTCCGCATGCCAAATATAATGCCATTGTATCTAGCGTTGCTTTGCGTAATTTTTGTGGATCTTGTCTTACGGTTATCGCATGTTGATTGACAATACAGTAAATGCAGTCATATTCGTTTTGTAGCGCAACCCAATTTTTTAAAGCACCTAAATAGTTGCCAAGTGTTAGTTCTCCTGAAGGTTGTGCACCACTAAATACAATCGGTTTACTCATAATTTATTCCTAATTTATTTATGCTCTGTTTTTTGCTAATTATTTTTTTGCATCAGCTTTGGGATGAGGTAATAACGTTAATATATCTTTAAAATCATCAAATAAGAAATCGGGATCACTTGTTGCAATCGATATTCCATAATTATAACCATAGCTTAATGCTACAGTAGGGCAATGTGCATTTTTAGCTGCCATAATGTCATTTTGAGAATCACCCACAAATAATAATTGATCACTAAATAGACCAAAGGTCGCCATCACTTGATAAAGTCCAGCTGGATGAGGTTTTAATTTGATCACATCACCACCCCCTAAGACTAACGAAAAGTATTCTTTTATTCCTAAAGAAGTCAGTAAATCAGGCAAAAATTGTGCAGGTTTATTGGTGACTAAAGCAAGTGGATAGTGGTTGTCATGTAATGCTTTTAAGGTTTGTTTGACGTGTGGAAATAACTTAGTTTCTACATCCATAACCTTATCATAATGTCGATTAAAGAGTGCCTTGGCTTGTGAAAACATTTCATTGGAAGGTTGGACATTGATAGCTTTAAATATGCGTTCTAACATCACATCAATGCCATTACCTACAAAGTTTTTAACCTGTTCATTGGTTATCGTATTTAATTTTAAATCGGCAAGCATATGCTTGGCTGCAAGCGCAAGTCCAGGAACACTATCCACTAGTGTTCCATCCAGATCAAAGGCGATGGCTTGAATATCGTCGAGTTTAGGCATGATTCACTCCTGATAGCGCTTTACGCATTGCATCAATCACTGTTTTATAATCTGGTTGACTAAATATTGCTGAACCTGCAACAAACATATCTGCACCAGCTTTAGCAATTTCGGCAATGTTATCAACTTTTACACCACCATCAATTTCTAAACGAATATTTTGTTTAGATTGATTAATACGCTCTCTTACTTGTTGTAGTTTTTTCAATGTTGATGGAATAAATGATTGCCCACCAAAACCAGGATTTACGCCCATTACTAAAATAATATCGACTTTATCCATCACATAATCTAAGTAGTTTAAAGGTGTAGCAGGATTAAGCACAATACCCGCTGTGCAGCCATGATCTTTGATTAATTGTAAAGAACGATCTAAGTGGATAGTCGCTTCTGGATGAATAGAAATATTCGTTGCACCTGCTTTGGCAAATGAAATAATCAGCTCCTCAACAGGGGTAACCATTAAATGGACATCTATCGGTGCTGTTATACCAAAATCGCGCAGAGCCTTACAAAACATACTGCCCATGGTAAGATTGGGAACAAAGTGATTGTCCATTACATCAAAATGAACAACATCTGCTCCTGCATCAAGTACTTTTTGAGTATCCTCACCAAGCCGAGCAAAGTCAGCAGATAATATTGATGGGGCTATAATAAATTCTTTCATGATAAAACCTCTTGTGCTAAAAGCTCATCCCTGTCGTTTAAGATTTTTGATATAGTGCTAAAATCTCGTCAATTTTTTTTCGCCCTTCACCAGCACAGCTAATCGAACGACGCATTTCGGCCCGATAAAGATGACGTGCTTTTTTATATAAGCTTCTTGTATAAGAAGTATCATGATTAGATACAAGAACCGGAATATCATTTTGATAGGCGATATTTTCAGCAAGTTGCGATAACTTTTTATGTTCTTCAAAGCCAAAATTATTCGAATAATAGGCTGTAAAACCCGCCGAATCACCCGCTGAAAGGTAAGGAGGGTCACAATAAATTACGGAATTTTGTTTAGCTTTTTTCATTACTTCATAATAAGGAGCACAAATAAATTGGGCATTTTGAGCTTTTTTAGCAAAAAAATAGAGTTCTCTTTCTGGAAAATAGATAGTTTTGTAACGACCAAATGGTACATTAAAAAAACCACTATTATTATAACGGCATAAGCCGTTATAACCATGTCGATTTAAATAAACAAATAATAGTGAACGTATATATTGATCTTTACTATGATTAAATACATCACGCAGTTGATAAAAGGCATCAGACTGGTTGTTCTGATGAGTAAATAATAATTTAAGATCATTAATAAATTGATCTGGGCTGGATTTTAACAAGTTAAATAATGCAATCAGATCATGATTGATGTCAGCTAAAATATAGCTTTTATAATGTGTATTTAAAAATACTGATCCAGCACCAACAAAAGGTTCAATTAATTGATCGCCTTCAGGGAGATATCGCCTAATTGTGTCCACAAGCTCATATTTTCCTCCTGCCCATTTTAAAAAGGCTCGTTGCTTTTTCAACGGTTACTCCTAGTTTTTCTTTGTAGTCGGATAAATGAACGATATCCTTTAGTTGTTTGCAATTTTTTCTTTGTTAATAGCGGCTCCAGATTTAACCCATGGTTTATCTTTTTGGAGTGCTGCTGGTAAAGATTTCATCGCTTTATGAGCTTCATCTCTTGATGAATAATTGCCTTTGATTAAAATGAACCACGTACCATTTTTATGTTTAGTTTCATAAATATGATAATCAGTAATATTATTTTGTTTTACAAGTTTTCTTAGACCTTCAGCCGATTTAGAAGCACTAAGCTGAATTGTATAACGATCGTTTCCTATCTTGGCATTTTTAGCGGTATTGGTTTTTTCGTCTTTTCTATTAGTTGATTTTCGATTATGACTATCTGTTTGGTGTGAAACATGGGTTCTACCGTTAATGTCATTAATTGTTGTCGTTCTATTTGTTGACGTTGTTATATCACGATTAACTGAAGGAGCAGTTGGCGTATATGTGTTCGCTAAGTCGCTACCTGTATCGCTAGGAATATCCAGTTGTTGTTGCGTATTTGTTTGATTTAACGCATTTTCAGTTGGTGTCTGGGTTGCAATACCAGCACTTTCTGTTGGCATTGCATTTGTCGCTGGACTGTTTAGTCCGTCAGTGACAGGCGTAGTATTGGCATCAGCTGAACTTACACTATTCACTTCAGGAGGCGTTACAAGCGTCGGCTCATTTTTACGTGAAGAAGATCGAAAGATAATTAAACTAAGTAATAACAGAATAATAACGATTGCCAAACCAAGAATAATTAATTTTTTTCTTGGAAAATCTTGTAAAAAACTTGGCAATGTCAACGAGGGCTTAGCGTCCTTACTAGGTTGTTCTGTTATATAACGGTCATCTCTATCTACACGCATACTTGCTCCTTAACCTATCCAAAAGGTTTAATGCTTTATGACTAACCATTATTATTTAAATAAATGGCTTAAATTTGCTCTATTTTTTCAATGATATAACCCGCAACACCTTTGGCACTTTGTTCATCTGTTTTAATAGTAATATCCGCAATTTCTTCATAAAGAGGTTCACGTTCACCTGCTAATTCTTCATAAAGTTCTCTTGGAGTATTACCACCTTGTAATAATGGACGACGTTTGTCTTTTTGCGTCCTTGCCATTTGTTTTTCAATAGTTGTTTCTAAATAAACAACAATGCCACGTGCTGATAATCGATTACGGGTCTCTTTTGATAATACTGAACCACCGCCGGTAGCTAATACTACACCTTGTTTTTCAGTTAATTCATTAATAACTTTTTCTTCTCTGGCTCTGAATCCGTCTTCACCCTCTAAATCAAAAATCCATGCAATATCAGCACCAGTACGTTTTTCAATCTCTTGATCTGAGTCGAAAAATTCCATGCCCAACTGTTGTGCAATTTGTCGGCCTATAGTGCTTTTTCCAGCCCCCATTGGGCCAATTAGAAAGATATTTCGCTTTTCTGCCATTGTAGTTTCATCATCTATTAATTTTGGTTAAAATATACAACACAATGTTAATGTTCATGACTGATTGAATCATTTACTTCATTAACTGTGTAACTTTTCTTGGATCTCCGTCTAACGACAAAAATTTAGGTCGGTAATTATCTCAATAGATAGTACCTTTTTGCAATAAGTATTTGTAATAGTTTTCTAGCTTATTCCTGCTTGGTGTAAATCATGAATATTTAACGCACCGACTAATTCACCTTCGGTATTTACAACGGGTGCAGCTGTAATATTGTGGTCATTAAATGATTTTAAAGCCTCTACTGCTTTCCAATTTTCGGGGATTTGATATCCTGGGCTGGTCATCACGTCTGTAATGCTGTCTTGCAATGTTCCATTTTTGAGTAATAAACGGCGTAAATCCCCATCAGTAAATACGCCAACAATTTTATTATTATTTTTGCAGATTGCAACTAAACCCACGCCAGTTCGGCTTAATTCTAACATAGCATCCAATACGGTTGCCGTTTGTGGTACTTTTGGAATTGAATCGCCCTGTCGCATAACATCTTTAACATGATTAAGTAATTTAGCGCCTAAACTCCCCGCAGGATGAGAGCGTGCAAAATCTTCTTCTTTAAAACCTCGAGCACGCATAACCGCTATAGCAAGCGCATCGCCCATTAATAAGGTATTGGTCGAACTCGAAGTCGGTGCAAGTCCCATAGGGCAGGCCTCTTTTTCAATTGAAATATCAAGCACAGCCTGAGCAGATTTAGCTAATGGTGAATCTAACCCACCTGTAATTGCAATAATAGGCACATTCATTGCTGTAAGGATAGGGATAATAAAATTAAATTCTTTTGCCCGACCAGAATAAGAAATTAAGATAACAACATCATTTTCGGTCACCATACCTAGATCACCATGTAGTGCTTCGGAAGGATGCATGAAAAAAGCTGGGCTACCAGTGCTGGCAAGTGAAGCCGCAATTTTTTTACCAATATGCCCAGATTTCCCAATACCTGACACAACAACTTTGCCTTTTGTTGTTAAAATCAGCTGACAAGCTTTAATAAAATCTTGTCCGAGTCGGTTCGGTAGTTTTTGAGCTTCGTAAAGTTCTAATTCAAGTAGCTCACGACCATATTGTAATAATTTGTCCATTTTCAACAAGCCTAACGCATTTAATATGAATAAAATGAAGTTATAATCGGTAATAACAACGTAAGATGATTATAAAAAGTCAGATTACTGATATTTTATCAATTAACGATTGAATATTCAAAAAAGAAAGGTATGACATTAAAGCATTTGTGGTATTTCAAGCCTTTAAACATCAATACATAATAATTTATAACCCAAAAGCTACTTTTATGCCCAATGTGATTAAAATTACCCCCAATAATTTATCGATAATTAATTGCATTTTAAAATAGTGTCGTTGAACTGCTTGTGTTTGAAAGATGAAAACCACAAAAGGCCACCATAATACGGCTTCTATCCAAATGATAAATGCAACTAGCAATTTGTCGGTGGTTGACGAGTTAGCATTTAATACTTGGGTAAAAATAGCTAGAAAAAATAACGTTGCTTTAGGATTAAGCAAGTTACACAACAACCCTTGCATAAACGCGGATTTAGCGGACATTTGTTTGTCAATTAATTGTTGACTGACATAAGTAGTATTGGTCTGTTTAGCAAGTAATGCTTTAATGCCAAGCCATAATAAGTAAGCGGCGCCCGCATAGCGTAATACATTATACAATAATGGCGTAGCAGCAATCAGTACTGCCACACCGGCTACACAATAACTCATATGGATTAATATTGCAGTGATGACTCCCAAACACGTCAACAGTGCTATTTTTCGGCTATAAGTTAAGCTGTTTTTCAAAATCAAAAAAAAGTCAGGACCAGGCGAAATCATGCCAAGACAACTGATGGTTGACACTAAAAGTACGGTATCAAGAGTCATAATTATGCCTAATTCAACAGTTGAGCAGCTTGATTTAAACTAGCAATGCCGGAATTTTGCTTAAATAATGAAGCGAAAATAAAGTTAAGTCGCAGAAGAGGTAAAATAACAAAGGTAGATAAAGGCATAAAAACGCGTTACTTGGCAATCAATATTTCCATAGTATATATGTATTCTTGAAAAAATAAAAAAGTTACCCCAACAAGTTTATCATTTTCTTTACATAATAATCAAAATAGAGTTTATTGAGGTAGTTACTACAAGTGAAGTATCCGCTCGAAAATGCTTAACAGATAACGTCGATAGTCATTTAGTTGCGCAACGTGAAATTAATTATATCGATGACGGTAATTAATTTTCTTAATAGATTGGATTTATGTGAAACGATTTCATTCTTATGATCTCACACAATTAATTGGGGTGATAAATGGTTTAGAGCTTTATCATTTAATTTAAATAATAAGCTTGATAAGTATACAGTATGTATCGACCTTTTTGAGTTCAAACAACAAACCTACAAATTACTATCAGCCATCATTAAAGTAGACTTTACAATTATTAACTATTTTATCATTGATGAGTTTGATTGTTTTTTTTATACTCCATAAGTCAATATTATGACTGGCATACAGTATTTGTTCAAAATTTAGTATAAAAAAACAATGGATTATTTAAAAAGGATTAAAAATATGTTAAAATACAGTTGTTTACGGAGCCAGCCAGCCAGCCAGCCAGCCAGCCAGCCAGCCAGCCAGCCAGCCAGCCAGCCAGCCAGCCAGCCAGCCAGCCAGCCAGCCA